>JAQBNT010000215.1 GCA_028288445.1 Hymenobacter sp.
TCTTGCGGGAGACGCGAAGTGTCGCGTCTCTACATTTTCAATACCCCCAGCCCCATATTTGCGGCCTTCAACCAATTCGGTGCCCCGCCTATGCCCTCCCCCACGCCCACCCGCTGGAAACTCGTCCTCGGCAGCGCCGCCGACTCAGCCAATACGGTCCCGATGCCGCCCGACTACGGCCGGATGGACGACGTGCTTACCGCCCTCTACGACGGCGACAAGGCCGAACGCAAGGCCGGCCTGGGCGGCTCCGCACCCCGCGTGAGCCGCTGGCTGGGCGATATTCGGGAGTATTTTCCCACCGAAGTGGTGGCCATCATGCAGCAGGACGCCATGACGCGCCTGGGCCTGAACCAGCTGCTGCTGGAGCCCGAAATCCTGCGCACGGTGCAGGCCGACGTGCACCTGGTGGGCACCCTCATGTCGCTGAGCCGGGTGATGCCGCAGAAGGCCAAAGCCACCGCCCGCGAGGTCATCACCAAAGTGGTGCGCGAGCTGGAAAAGAAGCTCAGCAACCCGCTGCGCCAGGCCGTGCAGGGCGCCCTGAGCCGGGCCGTGCGCAACCCGCGCCCCCGCTACCACGAAATCGACTGGGGCGCCACCATCAAGGCCAACCTCAAGCACTACCAGGCGGCGCACAAGACCATTATTCCCGAGCGACTGGTGGGTTTCGGGCGGCGCGGGCAGGCGCTGAAGGAAATCGTGCTCTGCGTGGACCAAAGCGGCTCCATGGCCTCCTCGGTGGTGTACGCGGGCGTGTTCGGGGCGGTGCTGGCGTCGCTGAAAGCTGTGAAAACGCACATGGTGGTGTTCGATACGGCCGTGGTGAACCTGAGCGAAAACCTCCACGACCCGGTCGATTTGCTCTTCGGCGTGCAGCTGGGCGGCGGCACCGACATCAACCTGGCCCTCACCTACTGCCAGCAGCTCATCACCCGCCCCACCGACACCATCCTCGTCCTCATCACCGACCTCTACGAAGGCGGCAATGAAAAGGAAATGATAAAGCGCGCCGCCGCCCTCAAAGCCGCCGGCGTCAACATCGTGGTGCTGCTGGCCCTGAGCGACGACGGGGCCCCGAGCTTCGACCGCCGCGTGGCCGAGCAGCTGGCGGCGCTGGATATTCCCAGCTTCGCCTGCACCCCGGCCAAGTTCCCGGAGCTGATGGCGAAGGCCATTCAGGGGCAAAAGCTGGAAGTTCTGTAGCCTGGACGCTGCGAGTCCGGGCCTGGACCGAACGACGCATAAGCCCCGCCCGCAGGTTGCCGCCCGGGCTTGCCTCAGGTGAAATCAAGCGCCCGACTCCACCCGGAACGCACCCGGCGGCAGCGCCAGAAAACCGGCGTACTGCCGGGCCGCCGCGGCCAGTGCTTCCTCGGGCACCGGCCCGCCGCCAAACAGGCTCACCGCCACATCCACCGCCCCTTTTTTGACGGTTCGCTGCCAGGTGCCCACTATTTGCCCGTCCATCACCACCATGGGCTTGAACACGCCATTGCCGCCGGGCACCACTTTTGCCGCGTGTTCGGCCGCCAGCACCGCCCGCCGGTCCCTGTAGCCCAGCAGGTACTCATCGAAGCCCGGCAGCAGCTGGATGCCCCCGGCTGCCGAAGCAGCGGCCGTTTCACCAGCCGCCAACCAGTAGGTTTTATCCGCCACTTTTTCCGAAACCAAGGCCGGCTGCGCGGCTTCGAGCCCCTGCTGGGCATCGGCCAGGGTGAGGCCGGCCCAGTTGGCGAAGTCGTGCACCGTGGCCGGGCCGTGGCTGCGGAAATAGCGCCCGGCCAGCTCCGCCAACCCGTCTTCGCGGGCTAATTTTCGGGCCTGGGGCACCCATTCATCCAGCAGCACGAAGGTTTGCTGCCGCTCCAGCAGCGGCCCGAAGCAGATGTGCCCCAGCTGCGCCGTGTGGCCCAGCAAGTGGTAGCCGCGCTGCCCCTGCGTGCTGATGCCGGCTTGTTCCAGGGCCAGCATCATGCCGGCCCGCGTGAGCCGCCGCCCACCGCACAGGGCTTCGTGAAACACGGTTTTGCTGCGTTCGATGGTGGCCTCGTCCAACTCCAACTGGCGCAGGCGGGCGGTCAGGCCGCGCAGCACCCGGGGCGCCAGCAGCTGCACCATCCAGGCGGCGTCTTCGGCCGGCACCAGGTGCATGGTGCCCCGCATGGGCCAGGTGAGCACGAGTTGCCCATCGGCAATAGCCTGCTCCACGGCGGCCAGCGCGGGGCGCGGCGTGCGCAGGCCCACCGCCCACACGGCCTGCCCGTAGTCCTGGGCTTGCAGTGCGCCCATCCACCGCACTGCGTCGGCCGGGTCGGGGCACTTCTCGGGTCCGATGCGCTGGTTGAGCAGCCGCAGGCGGGCGATTTCGGGGTGTTCCATAGCAGGGTGGATTTGTGCGGCCGGCCCCGAAGCACCTGGCCGGGTTTGTCAGCAATTGGCCTAAAGTAGCGGGTTGTGCTTATCCAGCAACCATACTTTTTTGCCTTCGGGCAACGATAAGGCGCACTAAGAACAGGCTTGCCAGCCCGGCCCCGATGCTTGACGGGCCGGCAGGCACGCTTGTCACCTCCGCCACCATCGTAACCAGCCCGGCCGCTATGCTCGCCAGCCCGGCAGCATGACATGACGTCACGCTAGTAATGCTAGCCACCTCAGCAGCATGACATGACGTCACGGCAGCTATTCATGACGCCTCCGCTGCTATCGTCGCGGGCGCAGCAGGCATCATTGACACTTAAGCAACGTAAGTAAGAAGGTTTCTCTTGTTTCCCCCGACCTTCGCCACGTATTTATCGTTTTCGTTGTTATCAATCACAACGAACCCAACCCGCATTCTTTTGTCCGATACCACCCCCACTTTCGCACCCGTCGACCCCTACGCCATCGAAAAAGAGCTGCGCCAGGTGCAGGCCCTCATGAAGCTGGAGCAGCAGGAAGACCTGGTGCAATTCAAGCTCAAAAACGCCAAAGCCAGCATCTCCGAGCGCCAGCAGCGCGGCCTCACCTGGTACCCCGTCACCATCACGCAGGAGGACATTGGCTTCGGCGGCAAGGTCGTCCTGGAGCTGGAGCGGCCCGCCGGGCAGCAGGGCCTGCACCTGTTTCAGGTGGGCAAAAACGCCGCCCTGTTTGGCAACGTGCCCGGCCGCGCCGCCACCGACCGGCCCACGCTCAACGGCGTCATCACCAGCGTGCGGCGCAACAAGCTGCTCCTCGCCACCACCAAGGAAGACCTGCCCGACTGGGTCACCGAAGGCAACAAAATGGGCATCGACCTCACCTTCGACGAGGTGAGCTACCGCGAGATGGACTACGCCCTGGGCAAGGTAATGGGCGCGTATGGCGACCGTCTGGCCGAGCTGCGCGACATCCTGCTGGGAGCCAAAGAAGCCCGTTTCCGCGAGGAGAAGGCCACCGATTTATTCTATCCCAGCCCGCTCAACGACTCGCAGTTGGCCGCCGTGCGCCACGTACTGGCCGCCAAGGACGTGGCCATCATCCACGGCCCGCCCGGCACCGGCAAAACCACCACGCTGGTGCAGGCCATCCTCGAAACCATCCGGCGCGAGCGGCGGGTGCTGGTGTGCGCGCCCAGCAACACGGCCGTCGATTTGCTCACCGAGAAGCTGGCCGAGCGCGGCGTCAACGTCATTCGCATGGGCAACCCCTCGCGGGTTTCCGACCTGCTGTTGGAGCATACCCTCGATGCCCAGGTGATGGCCCACAAGAGCTACAACGAGATGCGCTCGATGCGCCAAACGGCCGACCAGTACCGCGAAACGGCCAGCAAACACGTCCGCAACTTCGGCTATGAGGAGCAGCAGCAGCGCCGCATGCTGAAGGAGGAAGCGCGCATGCTGTTCCAGCAGGCCGATGATTTGGAGCGCTACATCACCGAGGATTTGCTCGAATCGGTGCAGGTGATAACCTGTACGCTGGTGGGCGCCAGCAACCGCAACATCCGCCACCTCACCTACGAAACGGTGTTCATCGACGAGGCCGCCCAGGCCCTGGAGCCCGGCTGCTGGATTCCCATTGCCAAGGGCAACCGCGTGATTCTGGCCGGCGACCACCACCAGCTGCCGCCCACCGTGAAGAGCGACAAAGCCGGGGCCCTGCGCGAAACGCTGTTCGAAAAAGCCATCAAGCGCCAGCCCACCACTGCCCGAATGCTCACGGTGCAGTACCGCATGCACGAGCAAATCATGCAGTTCAGCTCCGACCAGTTCTACGACGGCCAGCTCGAAGCCTACGAAACCGTGCGGCACGCCGGCCTCGACGCCTACGACCTGCGCTTCGCCCCCGACCTGCCCGTGGAATTCCTCGACACCGCCGGCTTCGGCTTCCAGGAAATCACTATCCCCGAAAGCCGCTCCACCGCCAACCCCGAAGAAGCCGACCTGCTCCTCAAGCGCCTCGCCCAGTTGCTGGAACCCTACGACCCCGCCGACCACGAAGAAGACCCGCTCAGCATCGGCGTAATTGCCCCCTACCGCGCCCAAATCAACTATCTGAAGGACGCCATCGAGGAAAACGACGAGCTCAGCGGCTTCATGCAGCACCGCCAGCTCAGCGTGGGCACCGTCGATTCGTTCCAGGGACAGGAGCGCGACATCATCGCCATCACCCTCACCCGCAGCAACACCCACGGCGAAATCGGCTTCCTGAGCGACATCCGCCGCATGAACGTGGGCATGACCCGCGCGCGCAAAAAACTCCTGCTCGTCGGCGACTCTTCGACGCTCAGCGCCCACCCGTTTTTCAAGGCACTGATTGAGTACGTGGAGAGCGTAGGCGGCTACCGCACGGCCTGGGAATTGCAGGATTAATGTTCGATTAATTCAATTGTAAAAGCCAAAAAACCCTCATAACAGCTGTCATACAGTTGCTGCGAGGGTTTTTTGTATCTGATTTATTGGCCAGCGTTTTTGGCTTAGCGGCCAATTTTGCCTTGGTTGTTTTTGGGCCTAAACGTCTTGCTCAGCTTCTTGTCTAATTCGGGGTGTAGTGACATAAAAACAGTGCGACGTGGCGTTACGGCAAGTCTATCACCGACATGGTGTGCGGCACGTCTGACTTCGCGTTCACAAAGTGCTTTTCCGGCTTGTCGAAATCGGATATATACAGCCGTTTGCCCTTCAGCAATACTTCGGCGGGCTGGTCGAGCTTGCCGCCCGTGCCGTCGGTGTCACCGTTCTGAGCCAGCGTGGTAACGGCATTGCCATTGCGCAAGTCCACTACTTCAATGGCGTTTTCGCGCGAGTTGCAGAGGTATATTTTATCCGTGGTCCGGTCAATGATGAGGCCGTCGACACAGGGAATGGCTTTGCCCTGGAGTTGCAGCAGTTCCTGCTTGGCGAGGGTACCGTCGGGCTTCAACGACACTTTGTAGAGCTTGCCATCGCCAAAGGAGCCAGTATAGAGGTTGCCTTTGCTGTCGTAGTCCAGGCCATCGGCCCCGTTGTCCACGCCGGTTTCATTCACCGTCGTGGTGAAGGTGGCCAGCACGTGCGGGTCCATGATTTTGGGCTTGAGGTGCACGGTGCCCTTGGTTAGCTCAGCCAGCGAAAACTTCATAATGGCGCTGCCTTTGTCGTTATCGGGCAGGTCCCACTGGCTGTCGGTCACATAAATTGTGTTGCCTTTCCAGACCACGGCATTGGCCAGCGCGAAGCCATCCACAACCGTTGTAATAGCGCCGGGCTTGCCATTTTTCATCGCCACCTTCATCAGGCGCGATTTGAAATCCTTGCTGTTTTCGTACTGGTTTTCGGCGTAGTACAGGTTGCCATCGGGGCCGAACGCCAGGTCCATGGGCGCGGCTTTTTTGGTGGTCGGCTCCACGGGCAAGTTGGTGGCGAAGGGTTTGAGGGTGGTGCCGTCAATCTCCATCAGCGAGGCGGGCTGGGTGTTGTCGGCCAGGTTCGGTACCGAAAGAATGAGGTGGCCGTTGGGGGCCAGGGCCAAGCCATCGGGCGTGTTGTGGGCATCATCGAGCGTGAAGAGCAGCCGGGGATTCCCGATAGTGGCCACGGTGTCGGTTTTGGCTACGGTGGTGGCCGAATCGGTGGTCACCACCGCTTCCTTCTTTACGGCGTCGTTTTGGGTTTTAGAATCGGTGGCCGGCTGGCAGCCGGCCAGCAAAGTGCCGCCGAGTAGCAGCGGAAAGAGCTTACGCATAAGTTAAAAGCACTAAATGGGGATGAAATATTCCGGGTGGCCGCCCCGAAAGGCCTGATTCCTAACGCAACGCGGGCAACGGGGTTACGACCGGTACGGCGGCGTGCCGCCCGCAACCACAACCCTGCGCAGCCTTTTGCACGGTTGCTGCGTACCTATCTTGCCGGAAATTTTTCTTACCACCCTACTTCCACGGCCGGCCCCCGCTGGCCCGACCCACTTCCCATGGCTGCAATCAGCGATAAAAAAGTCGTCACCATCACCTACGACCTCAGCGTGACCGACGAAAACCAGGAAAAGGTATTGGTCGAATCGGCCGAAGCCGATGCGCCCATGGTCTTCCTGTTCGGCCACAGCGGCCTGCCCGAGGAGTTCGAAGCCCAGCTCGATGGCAAAAATGCCGGCGACGAATTCCAGTTCAGCCTCACCCCCGAGCAGGCCTACGGCGACTACGACGAGCAGGCGCTGGTCGAAATCCCAAAAGAGGTTTTCCTCATCGACGGCAAGCTGGATGACGAAATGCTCCAGCCCGGCAACTTTCTGCCCATGGCCGACAACGAAGGCAACCACATGCAGGCCAAAGTAATAAGCATTGGCGACACCGCCGTGCAAATGGACTTCAACCACCCCCTGGCCGGCATGGTGATGCACTTCCACGGCAAGGTGCAGGACGTGCGCGACGCCACCACCGAAGAACTGGCCCACGGCCACGTCCATGGCGAAGGCGGCCACCAGCACTAAGGCTCGCCTGTCATAGCGAGGCGGAACCGTCACTGCGAGGCCACAGACCGAAGCACCCGAAGGACAGCGTAGCTAATCCGCCCTGTCAAAACCAGACACATTCTTAAGCGACAAGCCCCGGCACTGCACAGTACCGGGGCTTGTCACATTTCAGGGCTTGTCGCATTGCACAGGGCGGATTGCTTCGTCGCCGCTTGATGCGCGGAATGCTCGCAATGACAGTTCCACATACGCTTGTAGCTGCGGGAAAAACGCCCGAAAATCCGCCTCATATTCCCCATAATTAGCCACCAGCTCCGTGGCCGCCGTTTCCATGCCGGAGCCGGCCGAGGCGCGGCGACTCAGGCCGCCGAGGGCGCGGCGGATGCCTTCGGTTTCGGCGTAGCCCAGCAGCCAGTTGTGCTGCACCATATAAAACAGCATCTGCTGCACACGGGGCGGCATCTCGGCTTCGCGGGAGTTCAGCAAGGCGTAGACGCGGCGGGCGAAATCGGGCAGGCTTTCGGACGAATATTCCGGGAAATTATGGGCCAGAAAATGGTCCAGGAACATATCTGAAATCACGCCGGCGTACTTACCGTAGCCGGCTTCGCGCAGGCGCTGGGTGCTGCGGCGCACCACGGGGTGCTGGTCGGTAAAGGTGTCGATGGCGCGGTGCAGGCGGATGCCGGTTTGCACGGCAGGCGGGTAGTTTTCGAGCTGCCGGCCGGGCACCGAGTCGGCGATGAAATTGCCGAGCAGGACGTCAGCGTACGTGGCTGAATCGGGAGCGCCGGAGAGGAAAAGGTGGGCCAGAAAATTCATTATAGAGGAAGGGCAATGTTCGTCATGCAGCGCGCAGCGAAGCATCTTTACCGCAACAGTAATCTGTATCGATTGGGTTACTTCTACGGTAAAGATGCTTCGCTGCGCGCTGCATGACGTTCCGCCAACAACTACTTCCCGATGAAGATTATTCAACCCCGGCCGGCTAGCTGCCGTAAGCCCACACGCCGCCCACATGTTTTGGTCGCGGCCTGTTCTTTCACCTCTCCAACTCTCTTTCTCATGTCCGATAAGTCGCCCGTAACCCACGACCTGACCCAGCTATTCGAAAAAATCAAGGAAGTGCGCATGGCCATGCTCACCACCACCGACGAGCACGGCAGCCTGCACAGCCGCCCCATGGCCACCATCAAGCCCGGCGAAGACGGGGCCCTCTACTTCCTCACCGACTCCGAATCGGCCAAGGTATACGAAATTAAAAAGGACAGCCAGGTCAACCTGAGCTACTCCGACCCGAGCAGCAACGTGTACGCCTCCGTGTCGGGCAAGGCCAATGCCTACCGCGACGAAGCTAAAATCGCCGAGCTCTGGAGCGAGCCCATGCGCGGCTGGTTCCCCAAAGGCAAGGACGACCCGCGCATCAACATCCTCAAAGTTGAGATTGAAAAGGCCGAATACTGGGATTCGCCCAGCAGCCTGCTGGTGCAGGCCTACGCCTACGTGCGCGCCGTGGTCACCGGCGAGCGCAGCAAGGACGACGACGTGAACCAGCACGC
Source organism: Hymenobacter sp. (assembly GCA_028288445.1). Classification (GTDB taxonomy): domain Bacteria; phylum Bacteroidota; class Bacteroidia; order Cytophagales; family Hymenobacteraceae; genus Hymenobacter. The sequence continues at coordinate 8,466 of JAQBNT010000215.1, forward strand.
CCAGGTGCAGGTGAAGTAGCCTTGAACCTGTGATTGGAAAAGGCCGGAAGCAATTTCGGCCTTTTTTTGTTGCTTGAAACCCGCTACCCGGCGGCCTACTCGTCTATCGCCCGAATGCACCTGACCACCCTCACCGTTTTCACCCTCAAACCCGGCCACCGGCGCTGGGCGCTGGCCCAGATGGGCACCGCGCCCCCGCAATTGCAACGCGTGCCGGGCCTGCGGTTCAGCAAGCTGCTGGGCAGCGGCGCGGCCAACGGCTTCGGCGTGTGGCCCAATTTCGACCGCTATGGCTTGATGGCCGTGTGGGAGGATGTGGCCTTTGCCGAGGCCTTTTTCAGCCGAAATCCGCTGTGGGCGGCCTACCAGCAGCGCAGCGCCGAGCAGTGGACCGTGCACCTCGCCCCCATCAAAGCCCAGGGGCTCTGGGATGGCAAAAGCCCGTTTGATTATACCGCTACCAGCGTTTCAGCCCCGGCCGAAACGCCCGTGGCCGTGCTCACCCGCGCCAGCATTCGCTGGCGCAAAGTCCCGCGCTTCTGGAAATTTGTGGAGCCCACCAGCGCGGCGCTGGCCCACGCTACGGGCGTGCGGGCCGCCATCGGGCTGGGCGAGCTGCCGCTGGTGCGCCAGGCTACGTTCAGCGTGTGGGAATCGGGCTGGGCCATGCAGGAATACGCTTACAAAGACGCCAAGCACCGCGAAGTCATCAAGCTCACGCGCCGCGAAAACTGGTACGCCGAGGAGCTGTTCGCCCGGTTCCGGGTGCTGGGCAGCGAGGGCACGATGGACGGCGTGGAGCCACTGGCGGGGCTGCTGCTTTGAGCCAGAGCCGGCTGCTTAATCGCGCAAATTGTAGCGTTTCAGCCAGCCGGGGCCGTTGGCGCTGAGCTCCGGGTGCGGGTCGGCTTCGAGGTGGATGCCGGCGGGCAGGGTGTCGGAGTCGCCATCGGGGGCCGCGAACCAGACAATGTCGCTTTTGGCAGCGGCGGCCGTGGTCAGGATTTTATCATGACCGTTGCCGTCGTAAATGCGCAGCGCAAAGCCGGACGCCATCGTGGGCTTGAACTCAAAAACATCATCGCCGGCCAGCCCAAACAAATCCAGCTGGCGCGTGACTTTGCGGTCATAAACCCGCTCCGAAACCAGGCTATCGGCTTGGTTGGGGCGGCGGGCCAGCACCTGCACCCGCAGCCGATTGGGCCCCGCCCCGCTCAGCACAAACCGCTCGGCCCGGTCCGTGCCCAGCACCCAGGCTTCGCGGGCCAGGTTCTCATAATATTGCTGAGCTACCGCGGGTAGCTGCGCACGCCGGGCGCGCAGCAAGGGCCCAAACCGGGCGGCAATGGAGGCCCGGGTTTCGGCGGGACCCTTGGTAAGGGCCTGGGCGATGGCCACATCGGTCAGCCGCCGGCGCAGAGAATCGGCTTCCTGGCGAAAGTCCTCGGCGCTGAGCGAAGCCAGCAGGGTTTGGTCGAGGGCGCGGGCGGTGGTGGTGAGGCCGGCCACAGTGCTCAGCCGGATATGCTCGTGAAAGCTGTGGTACTTGGGCACAAACCAGGAAACCAGCCGGGTAACCACCCCGTCGTCGAACAAAAAAAATGCCTGGTCGCGGTCGCGCGGAATGGGCCGGTAGCTCACCCGGCCCGCCTGCGGGAAGCTGGCCCAGCGCCACTGGTCTTCGCGGCGGCTCCAGTCGCCAAGCCACATATCCAGCAGGCGGGCGCGCAGGTAGGCCCGCGCCGCTACCTGCGCGCCGGGCCGTTGGCGCAGGGTGGCCAGCATGTGGCGCGTGTTCACCACATCGGGCGAATGGCCAAAGCTGGCCGTGCTTCGTTGGTCGCCGTCGGCGCGCTCTTCCAGCAGGTACAGGGCATTGGCGTAGCCGGCCCGGAATTTTCCCAGGCCGGGGTCATCGGGCAAATACACCAGGCGCGGGTTGGTGTGGCACACGCCGGCGGCCTCGGCCAGTTGGGCGGCCACGTAGGCCCCGTAGGGCTGGGCGGCGCTGGTCTGGTCCTTCATCAGGCCGCCCAGCAGGCCCCGAATCCAGCCGGCGGGCAGGGCCACGCTGGCGTCTTTGTCCACGGAGCGCAGCACGAACTGCTGGCCACTGGCTACACGCAGGCGCAGGGTGTGGCTTTGGTAGCTGCCGCCGGCCCGCATGGGAATCAGGCTGTCGGAGAGCGTGGTGGCCAGGCGCATTACCGGTACCGTGACGGGCGTGGCCCAGATATCGCGGTAGTGCGTGCCCCAGAAAAATCGCCACACGGCCCCGCGTGCGTACTGCGGCCCGGCCGCCATGCGCACGGTGGCCGAGTCGGCGGACCACTGCGGCGCGGCCGGGCCGCTCCCCTGCGGGGCCGCGCAGCCGCACAAGCCCAAAGCCAGCGCCCACCAACAGTTTCGGAACAGGACGGGAGCACAAGAAGCGGAAGCGGGCATAAGAAGCAGTTTCGCCAGGGCTATTGCGTCATAAAGCAGCCCGGAAACCGGTAAGTTGGCTACGTATACTCCAAACCCAGCGGCTACGGTTATGCTAAAGAAGCCCGTTAAGCGACTTTTACGGCCGAGTTGCGTTAAAGGCGCATTCCTGTGCCTGCCACTTTTCCCGGATGCTTTCAACTTTCGTTCGCCTGCCCGGATTTCGGCGCTGCCAGCCCGCGCTGCTGAGCCTGGCATTGCTGGCCGGCAGCGGCTGCGTCCGGCACCACTTCTACCCGCCCGATTCCCGCATTGGCCCCGGCAGCAGCACGGCCCTGCCCGCCCTAGCCGATAGTGCCCGCGTAGCCGCCGGGCCGCAATACAACCGCCATTCGGGGTTTTACTGCCTGTTTTGGGGGCGGCACTACCGCCGCGTGTGGGCCGCCCCCGTCACGGTGCCGGTGCTGCGCCTGGCCACCGCCGCGCCCGGCGGGCTGCGGCCCGGCAAGTCCGGCGGCGGCTACCAAAGCATCAGCATGACGCTGGAGGGCACCCAAGAGCGCGAATACGCCCTGCGGGCGCTCGACAAGGAGCCGAGCAAAACCCTGCCGAAAGTGCTGCGGCTTACGTTTGTGCTGAATGTGGTGCGCGACGCCACGTCGGCCGCCAACCCTTACGGGGCCCTCACGGTGCCGCCGCTGGCCCAGGCCGCGGGCGTGCCCCACACCCGCCCGCGCCTGGTGTACGTGCGAACCGACGACGCCGGGCTCGGCACAAAATCCGAGCGGTTTCAGGGCAAAGTCGCGTTGCTGGAGGAGAAGTACGAAGTCCTGGCTTCGCGCACCCCCGACCTGGCCGGAGCTACCGCGTTTGTGGGCGGCGAAAACATGCTTAAAAACGTGTACGCGCACCCGTCCTACGCCATCGACCAACCCGGTTTTTTGCGGGCCCGGCTGCTCGATATCTGGATTGGCGACTGGGACCGCCACGAGGGCCAGTGGGCCTGGGCGGCGTTTGCCGAGCCCGGCGGCCGGGTGCGCTACCAGGGCATTCCGAAAGACCGCGACCAGGTGTATTTCCGCTTCGATGACGGCATGGTGCCCTGGCTGGCCGCCCGGCCCTTCATCGCCCCGCAGTTCCAAACGTTCAAGCCCGCCTACGGCAACATTGACGGGCTGGTGAAGCAGGCCCGCTTTATCGACCAGCGCGGCTTGTCGGCCATGACGCGGGCCGATTTCCAGCGCCTCGCCACCGACCTGCAGCGCCGCCTGCCCGATACCGTTATTGACCGGGCCATGCGCCGCCTGCCCCCGGCCGTGTTTGCCCTGGAAGGCCCGCGCCTGGCCGCCGCCCTGCGCGCCCGCCGCCAGGCCCTGCCCCAGGCCGCCGACGCCTTTTACCTGACCCTGGCGCGCCAGCCCACGCTGGGCGGCACGGCCCAGCCCGAGCGCTTCGTGGTGCACCGCTACCCCGATTCGACCGTGGTGCGCGTGTTTTCGCCCGCCCTGAGCCGCCACCAGCCCGGCGATTCGCTCCGGTTCCGGCGCACCTATTTCGCGGCCGAAACCCGCGAAATCTCGTTCGACGGCCTGGGCGGTGACGACGTTTTTGACGTGACCACCACGGGCCCCGGCCGGCCCATGCGCCTGCGGCTCTACGGCGGGGCGGGCCACGACCAGCTGCGCCTGCAAGGCAGTGCGCAACGCCTCCAGCGCTACGACGAAGCCTCGGATATGACGGCCGCCGGGGCCCGCCGCCCCTACCTGCCCAAAAAGAAGCGCCGGGCCTACGACCGGCTTAATGACGACTAGCCGCCGCCCGCCAGCCATTTTCACCCCTGCGCCGTTCAAGCCTCAACCGTACCGCCCATATTTGCCTTTGATGCCGCCTCGTTTATCTTCCTATTGCCTGCTGATGGGCGCGTTGGCCGGGGCATTGCTCGAAACCAGCTGCGTGCGCAAGCAGTTTTTCCAAGCCGATGCCCGGCCCGCTGCCGCGCTCGCACAGCCCCTGCCCATCGCCGCCGACAGCGTGCGCGGGGCCACCGCCGGCCGGCAATACGCCCGCCACGGCAGTTTCTACAATGCACTCATCGGCCGGCACCACCGCCCCACCTGGGCCGCCCCCGTCAGGGTGCCCGTGCTGAACCTGGCCACCGCCCGGCCCGGCGGCCTGCACCCCGGCAAAGTGGGGGGCGGCTTCAACAGCACCAGCCTGGGCCTGACCAACACCACCAGCCGTCCCTACGTCATCCGCACCGTAGACAAAGACCCCATCCGGGCCACGCCGGAAGCAGTGCGCGGCACCTTTTTGGTGAACGTGCTGCGCGATAACATCTCCTCGACCAACCCCTACGCGGCGCTGGTGGTGCCGCCCCTGGCCCGGGCGGCGGGGGTGCCGCATTCCAACCCGCGCCTGTTCTACGTGCGGGCCGATGACCCGGCTTTTCAGACCGATTCGCTGCGGCACTTCCGGGGGCAGCTGGCGTACTTAGAGGAAAAAGCCGCGCCGCCACTGCCCGTGGGCGCGCCCGAGCCGGCGGCCGTGGTCAGCAGCACCAAGGCCTTTGCGGCGCTGTTTGCCAGTCCGGGCCAGCAAATCGACCAGAACGCCCTGCTGCGCGCCCGCCTGCTCGATGGCTGGCTGGGCGACTGGGACCGCCACCCCGGCCAGTGGAGCTGGGCCCTGAGCGCCCCGACCCAAGCCGGGGCCGCCACCCTCACGCCCCTGCCCAAGGACCGCGACATGGTATTCTACCGCCTCGATGACGGCCTGCTGGGCTGGCTGCTGGGCCACGTTGCGCTGCGGCACTGGGTCACGTTCGCGCCGCACTATAAGAACCCGTCGGGCCTGATGTCGTCGGGCCACTACCTCGACCAACGGGGGCTGAACGGCCTCAGCCGGGCCCAGTTCCGGACCGCCGCGCTGGCCATGCAGCAGCGCCTGCCCGATACGCTCCTCGTGCGGGCCCTGCACCGGCTGCCGCCCGCCGCCTTTGCCCTGGAAGGCCCCCGCACCATTGCCGCCCTGCAAGCCCGCCGCGCCCGGCTGCCCGAGCTGGCCGATGGCTTTTACCGCGAGCTGGCCCGGCGCCCGCGCATCGGCGGCACGGCCCAGCCCGAGCGGTTCGCCATTCACCGCTACGCCGATTCCACGGTGGTAATAGTTGAATCAGCGGCAGCTGGTGCTTCGGAAGCCCGGCTCCTACGCCGCGCCTTTTTGCCGTCCGAAACTAAAGTCATTCAACTGGAAGGCCTGGCGGGTGATGACGTTTTCACCGTCGAAAAACACGGTACAAATGCCGCTGGCAAGCCTGCTATCCGCATCTACGGCGGCGCAGGGAATGACGAATTTCGCGCAGCTAACGGTGGCAGTCGGGGTATTCGGTTCGCACAGGAAAGCGCGCCCGCCAAACGGGCTTATGACAAGTTGCCCGAGGAATAGAACGGTGTAGAGACGCATACTTGCGCCTCGTCGTTGAGCGGCCTATACTACGCAGCCTAAACAACGGCGAGACGCAAGTATGCGTCTCTACAGCCCCATTAGGCCTGCTCCAGCATCTTCAGCACCAGTCGCTCCACGGGCGTTAGGGGGTCGTCGGCCTGGGCTTCGGCGTCGTGTTTGCGCAGGTAGTCAATCAGCTGGCCCGATTTGAACAGTTCCACCACCTGCGGGTGGATGTAGTATTTTGAGCACACCGTGGGCGTGTTACCCAAGCCGGTGGCCACTTCCTTCACGGCTTTCTTGATGACTTTTTCGGGGGCCAGCGCCGGCTCCTCGTTCAGCACGGCTTCCAGGCAACTCACCATTTTCACGGTGCCGCCCCAGGTACGGAAGTCCTTGGCCGAGAGCTGCAGGCCGGTGTGGCGGTGCAGGTAGTCGTTCACATCGCCCGATTCCAGGGCGTGGCGCTGCCCATCGGCCGAATAAAACTGGAACAGGTGCTGGCCCGGAATTTCCTTGCACTTGCGCACCAGCCGGGCCAGCTTGGCATCGTGCAGGGTCACGTCGTGCGGCACGCCTTTTTTGCCCACGAAGCTGAAATTAACCTTGGCCCCTTCGATGGCAACGTGCTTGTCCTGCAAGGTGCTGAGGCCGTAGCTGGGCTTCGACTTGCCGTTTTTCTTCGCGTATTCCTTGTTGCCGACGCGGATAAACGACTGGTCCATGAGCGTGAGCACCAGGGCCACCACTTTTTCGCGGTCGAGGGCGGCGCGGCGCAGGTCTTTGCGGAGCTGCTCGCGCAACGGCCCCAGCTTCTCGCCGAAGGTGCGCAGGCGCGAAAACTTGGTGAGGCTGCGCATTTCGTCCCAGGCCGGGTGGTAGCGGTACTGCTTGCGGCCGAGGGTGTCTTTGCCCGTCACCTGCAAATGCGTGGTGGCCGAGGGCGAAATCCAGACCTCCGTCCAGGCCGGCGGAATCACGAAACCGGCGATGCGGTCCAGCGTTTTCGGGTCGGTTATTTTCTGGCCCTTGGGGTCGTGGTACACGAAGTTTCCGGTGCGGGTGGGCTTGCGCGTCAGGCCGGGGCCCTGGTCGGTAGCGTAGCGCAGGCCGGCCATTTCGGCCTGCCGGGCGGGGTCTTTGTACACGATATGCGCCTCATCCTGGGGCGGAAGCGTCTTTTTGCGGGTTTTGGGGTGGGCGGTGGTGGTGGGCATGGATAGCGCGGAATCGGCCTTGAATTCGGATGTCGGGGGTTTACGGAAAAAGGCCAAATGCGGCCGATTTCAGCCATTGCCGGCCGCCAGCCGTAGGTTTGCCCCATGAAGCTGCCTGCTGCCCTATCCAATCTCTCCGAGTGGAGCGACCATCTCTTCACCCGTCTTTCAGCCAAGCGCGGCTGGCTGCGGCCCCTGCAAATCGACGCTTACCGTAGCTACGGCACGGCCCAGAAGTTCTACATCAAAGGCCGCCTGCTGGCCGACCCCGGCCTGAGAGCCGCCACCGCCACCGACTCCGGCTGGCGCAATTTCCGCAGCATGGTGCGCCGCTTCAACAGCCGCGAAGTAGCCGGGGCCGACCTCGTCGCCGAGCTGCCCGACGGCAGCCAGCACCTCATCACCACCGACGACGAAGGCTACTTCACCCTCGTCATCGAGCCGCAGGCACTGCCCGCGCCCGTGGCCTACCTCTGGTACCCGGTGCCGGTGCGCGTGGCCCGGCTGCCGGCCTTCCTCCGGCCGCCCACCGAGGCCATTGCCACCGAAGCCGCCGTGCTGGTGCCGCCCGCCAGCGCCGAGTTCGGCGTGATTTCCGACCTCGACGACACGGTGTTTGAAACCAGCGCCACCAATATTTTCAAGATGCTGGGCCGCGTACTGTTCAGCAATGCGCAGTCGAAACAGCCGTTTGAGGGCGTGGCCGAGTTCTACCGCCGGCTCCAGCACGGCCGCACCGGCCGGCCCGACAACCCCTTTTTCTTCGTCAGCAGCAGCCCCTGGAACCTCTACGACCTGCTGGCCGAATTCCTGCGCCTGCACGACATTCCCACCGGCCCGCTCCTGTTGCGCGACCTCAGCATTGCCCGCCCCAAAACCACGCCCCCGCCCGGCGTCACGGGCTCGGCCGCCATCCACTTCGCCCACAAGCTGCACGAAATCGACGACCTGCTCACCACTTACCCCGCCCTGCCCTTCGTGCTGCTCGGCGACAGCGGCCAGGAAGACGCCCGCATTTACCGCGAAGTGGTGCGCCGCCATCCCGGCCGCATCCGCGCCATCTACATCCGCGACGTGCAGGTGCCGGAGCGGGCCGCGCTGGTCGGGCCGATTATCGAAGAGCTGGGCCGGGAAGGCGTGCCCATGCTGCTGGTGGCCGATTATGCTACGGCGGCGGCGCACGCCGCCGGGCTGGGGCTGGTGGTGTAGAGACGCGTGGTCCCGAAACAAATTTCGCCCGCCCGATACCCTGGGAAAGGCATCGGGCGGGCGAAGCAAGCCGGAGCTGGCAGCACTACTAGCCGCAACGCCACAGGTTGCCTACATAGTCGAGCCCAAACACGTAGGCATCGCTACCGACTCTGAGCGTCCCCATCGCGAGTTCAAACCCGCCGCTGCCGGACTGCCCCACCCGGGCCCATCGCCAGTTGGTGCTGGGCTTGCAAAACCAGAGAATGCCCTGGTCATCCTGCAGGAGGACGTACAAATCGCTCCCCAGGATGAAGGACCCAAACGCGAGGTACAGCGACGTGCCCGCCGGCTGGCCCAGGTTGGTCCACTGCCAGGCAGCGGCGTTCTGCGCGCAGCTCCACAGGTTGCCTTTGGGGTCCAAGGCGAACGCGGTGGGCACGCCGCTCGCTGCCGTAGCTGTCACGGCCCCGGCGGCTTGCAGGCCGGCGGGCTGGTTCAGGGTGCTCCAAACGGGCGCGCCCTGGTTGAGGGAACAGGCCCACAGCGTGCCTACGTGGTCCAGCAGAAAGGCGCTGGGGCCGTTGCTGGTGGTGCAGGCCCCCACCGGCTCCAGCCCGATGTCGCCGCCCGCGGGCTGGCCCAGGTTGGTCCACTGCCAGCCGTTGGCGTACGTCAGCTGCCACACCACGCTCTTTTCGTCGAGCAGGTACACGGTGGCCCCGCCACTGCCAGCTACCGTTCCCACGGCTCGCAGTAGCCAGGCCGTAGTGGGCGGGTGGCCCACGCTGGCCCACTGCCAGGCATTGTCGGCCAGCCAGCACGACCACAGGTTGCCCTTGCCGTCGAGCGTCTGCACAACGGTAGCGCCGTCGATGTCAACCGTGCCCATTGGATGCGTCATGGGCACGCTGGCGGGCTGGCCCAGGCTGGTCCACTGCCAAGCCGTGCCGTTCAGCCCGCAGCTCCACAGGTTGCCTTTGCTATCCAGCCCCAGCACGTTGGAGTTGCCGCCGGCCGTGCTCGTGCCGGCCGAGGCCACAAGCTGCACGCCCGCGCCGGGCGGGCCCAGGTTCTTCCATTGAAAGGGGTCCTGGGGTTCGCCCGCTACATCGATGGCCAGATTGTCGGGGCTAGTATTTTGTTCATTCATAAAGCAAGCAATAAAGGATGAGAATTAACCAACTGCCTGCGTGGCGGCCGGGCCGGTAAACATACGCCGTTTCGCCACACTTATTCCGAATAGGCGGCTGGGCATCAGGGCCATTGCACGCAGCTCGTTCTACCTTCCCCACGCGGCCCTTCGTCCTCTGCGGCGACAGCAGGCTGGAAGATGCCAGCACGACTCCCGGATGGCACGGAGGCCGCGACGCAAAGAGTCATGGCCCTACCGCCTTTCTGCCGATATTGCGCCGTTAAGTATACCCCACCCCATTCTACCCATGGTCAACGAACAACAAATCGAGTACGGCTTCATTGGCGACCTTACTCGCCTGAAGTACACCAACCGCCCCGACATCCGCGACCGGGCCGCGCTGGAAGCCAACTTCCGCCAGAAGTTTGAGGCCCTAAACCGGGTGACGCTCTCCGACGCCGAGTTCAGCCGGCTACGCGACGAGATTGTGAACCCCGACGTGTTCCAGGCGTCGAAAACGCTGCGCCAGCAGAACACTTTTACCCGTGAGGACGGTACGCCCCTGCACTATACGCTCGTCAACCTCAAGGACTGGTGCAAGAACGACTTTGAGGTGGTGAACCAGCTGCGCATCAACACCGCCAACAGCCACCACCGCTACGACGTGCTGCTGCTGCTCAACGGCCTGCCGCTAGTCCAGATTGAGCTGAAGACCCTGCAAGTGTCGCCGCGCGTGGCCATGCAGCAGATTGTGAACTACAAGGCCGACCCCGGCAACGGCTACACCAATACGCTGCTGTGCTTCGTGCAGCTGTTCATCGTCTCGAACCGCAGCAGCACCTACTACTTCGCCAACAATCGCCCCGAGCACTTCAGCTTCTCGGCCGACGAGCAGTTTCTGCCCGTGTACCAGTACGCGGCCGAAGACAACCGCAAAATCACCCAGCTCGGCGTGTTTGCCGAGATGTTCCTGGCCTAGTGCACCCTGGCCGAAATGATGAGCCGCTTCATGGTGCTGTTGGAAAGCGTGCAGAAGCTGCTGGTGATGCGCCCCTACCAGATT
>JAQBNT010000223.1 GCA_028288445.1 Hymenobacter sp.
GCAGAGCGCAGCGAAGCATCTTTACCACAGTAGTAATTCCTGTCGGTTGGATTAGTGGTGGCGGGCAAAATGCTTCGCTGTGCTCCGCATGACGGCCCACTTTCATCGTTTCCAGTCGCTCAATACCCATAAGCATAAGCCTTCTGCTTATACCGGTACTCGTAGTTGCGACTGAAGTGCATGTCGTTGATAATCATGTAGAGCTGCTTGATGCGCTGCGACTGGTGCAGCTCATTTATCTGGTTCACCAAGGTGCGCTCAGTGTAGTTGTGGCGCACCACGTAGATGTTGGCGTCGAGGAAGCGCACCAGCACGAAGTATTCGGCCACGAAGCCCACCGGCGGGGTGTCGAGCACCACGTAGTCGTACTCGGCGCGGAGCTGGGTGATGAGCTCAGCCATGCGCGGGCGCTCCAGCAGCTCGGTGGGGTTGGCCGGTATCTGGCCGCAGGTTATCACGTCGAGGTGAGGGATGCCGCTGGGGCGGCAGGCTTCTTCCAGCGTGCTTTCCTCGCGCAGGTAGCTGGCCAGGCCGTGGGCCGGCGTGGGGTCAAGGTCGAAGTAGCCGGCCACGGTGGGGCGGCGCAGGTCGGTTTCCACCAGCATCACGCGCCGGCCGGCCATGGCCAGCTCGGTGGCAATGTTCACGGCGCAGAAGGTTTTGCCCTCGCCCGGAATCGACGAGGTGACGCCCAGCACCTTCTTATCAAGCCCCGCCGCCAGGTATTGCAGATTCACCCGAATGGACCGGAACGACTCCGCAATCGGCCCTTTGGGGTCTTGCAGCATCGTCACCTTGTCCTGCTTCGAGCCGTGCGCCACCACGCCCAGCAGCGGAATACTCGTGACTTCGGCCAAATCCTCACGCCCCTGGATGCGGCGATTGGCCTTATCTAGCAGCAGCACTAGGCCGGTGGGCAGCAGCACACCCGCCAGCGCGGCCATCAGCCAGGCCAGCATGGGTTTCGGCGATTCCGGCCCGGCGCTGGTTTGCTGCGCGGGGTCGATAATTTTCTTGTCCGTCGCATTCGTGGCCAGCGCAATGGCGGCCTCGTTGCGTTTATCTACTAAGAAGTTATAGTTCTTCTCATTGAAGTCACTGGTGCTTTTCAGCGAAGTCAGCTGCCGCTCGCTTTCGGGCATCTGGCTCATCTGGCCGCGCACCTGGCCCAGCTGGCTGTCGAGGTCGCGCAGGGCAATGTCGTTGGCGCGGCTCATGTTGGCCAGCGTCTGAATCAGGGATTCCTTGGTGTTGCGGATGCGGCCGTCGAGCACGGTCAGGAGCGGGTTTTCGCCGCTGGCGGTGGCGCTCAGTTCGGCCCGTTTCTCGTTCAGGTTGCTCAACTGCATAATCAGGCTGTTGAGCACGGGGTCTTCAATGCCGGCGCTGCTGGGCGAGGCCACCTGGCTGGCGTTGCGGTTGGCGCGCAGGTAGCCCAGCATGTTCTGGTAGTATTTGCGGCGGGTCGCCACCTGGGCACGGTCAGTTTCGAGCCCGCTCATCCGCTGAATGCCCGTGCTCGACTGCGCGGCCACGTCCAGTACGCCGCGCGTGGCCCGGAAGGTGGCCAGCGCCTCGGCCGACTGCCGCCGCTGGCCCGAAAGCTTATCAATTTCCTTGTTCAGAAACGCCAGGGTTTTGCGGCCGGTCTGGTCCTTCTCGCGCAGGTCTTCGGCGATGTACTGCGCCATCAGGGTATCCAGAAACTGCGTCCCTTTGGCCGAAACCGTGTTTTTGACCGTCAACTCGATGATGCGCGACTCGTGGTCGATGGGCCGCACCGCCAGGCTGCCCTGGTACTGGCCGGCCGCGCCGTTCAGGTCATTCAGCACAAAGTAGTAGGCCGCCGGCTCCTGCCCAAACGTCATGCTCGGGTCCTTCTGAATAACGGCCGTGAGCAGGCGCGTGCGCACGGTATCGCCCCAGGCGGCGGTCTGGTCCACGTTCACATCGGATATATCGGAAATCCGCTCGCTGGTGGGCAGGCTGAACAGGCCGCTTTTTTTGGCCGTGGCGCGCAGCCGGAAGCGGCCCGGTCCGGCCGGCTCCACATAGATGGGCACGCCCGTGAGCTGCGGCGACTGCAAATCGACCCACACCCGAAACGGCACCGCACCGGCCGCCCGCTCGCGCACCTTCAGCGGCCGCACCTTATTCAGCCAGGTGGTGGGCTGGGCGAAATAGCTCACGGCGTAGGGCAGCCGCGCCACGGCCTGCCGCACAAACTCGGCTGAGGTGAGCACGCCCACCTCATCTTCCATTTTCGGGCCTTTTTCGTGCACTTGTAGCAGTTGAAGCAGTTCCTGGGCCTGTTTCGAGCCGGTGCCCTGATCGCCGAGCAGCATGGTGGAGCGGAAGGCATACACCGGGGCCTTCACCTGCAAATACAGGTAGGCGCAGCTGCCCGCCACCAAAATGGCCAGCACAAACAGCGGCCAGCGGGTGCGCAGCTTAAAAAACAGCGCGTGCAAATCAATCTCATCAGGAGCGGGCCGGGTTTCCATAGTTTGGAAGCAGAAAAAGGTGGGGCGATTGAGTTAAGAGTTAGGAGTTGAGAGTTAGGAGTTAAGATGTGGACTCCGGGGTTTTTAACTCTTAACTTTTAACTCAATTAGCCTTGATGAAGCTCAGGAGCAGAATAATGGTCGAGAGGCCGCCGAACACCAACCCGAGGTTGTTGGCGTTGCCGCGGCTGGTGCGGGCCTTCAGCGGCTCCACATACAGGGCATCGTTGGGCAGCAGGTAGTAGTATTTCGAACGCAGCAGGTCGGGGTCGGTCAGGTCCAGCAGCACCACTTCCGAGCCCTTGGGCGTCTGCCGAATCAGCTTCACGTTGGTGCGGTTGCCGAATTCGCCCACGTCGCCGGCCAGGCCCAGTGCCTCCAGCACCGTGGCCTGCGAGTTGTACACGAAGTAGCGACCGGGCGCGCGCACTTCGCCTAAGATGGTGAGCTTGAAGCTAGTGAGCTTCACCAGTACGTTGGCCTCGCGCATGAAGCGGGCCACTTCCTTTTGAATGAGCTGCTGGGTTTCCTCCACCGTGAGGCCGGCCACTTTCAGCCGGCCCGCCGTGGGCAGGTTGATGCTGCCGGTGTCATCGACGGAGTAGCCGGAGGCGAAGATGTTGCCCGGGTCGCCGCTCTGGATGTTCTGCCCGCTGGTCACGCTGAACAGGTCGTTGAGGGCCGGCTGCACGCTCTGCACCCGGATGCTGAGCACGTCGCCGGTTTGCAGGCGGTACACCTGCCGCTCATTGTCGACCTGCACCGCCGCCCGGGTTGAGTAGTCCTTGCCCTGCAAGTAGGGCAGCTGCTGCTGCGACACGCACGACCCCAGCAACGCCCCCGCCATCAGCAACCCCAAAACCCACGCACGGAAGTAAACCAATGAGCTCATATAGTGGTCATAGCGAGGCAATGGTTCAGTGCTGAAGCAACGCATTACGCGCCAAGGGCAGCCATCATTCCCAGCCTCGTATACTGGAGAATAATGGCTAATTTAATGAATTATTCGATATATAGTATAAATTATTTATTTTTCTGTATTAATCAGTTTTTAATGGCGGTTTAATCTTGCTATAAACCAATGATTTTACTCGGAAATAATATCGTCCTGTGCCAGCCTAAACGCAATAGTCCCAGCAACTGCTCCGGCCAATGAGGAGCAATTGCTGGGACCATTGCGTTCAGGCGGAACGTGCCCTTCGCGCGGTCGTTCTATCTTACACGGCCACGCTATCGATGCCCTTTTGCAAAGCGGCAGCTTGGAAATCCGGTATTTTGACCCCTTCGGCCCGGGCCACGGTCACATCGGTGAGGCCCAGGAAGCCAAGCATAAAGCGCAGGTAGGGCGTGGCAAAATCAGCGGCCTGCATCGGGCCTTCGGAGTAAATACCGCCGCTGGCCACCGCCAGGTACACCTTCTTACCCTTAATCAGCCCCTCCGGGCCGGTGGCGGTATAGCGGAACGTGATGCCCGCCCGCGTGAGGTGGTCGAGCCAAGCCTTGAGCGACGAGGTAATGCTGAAATTGTAGAACGGCACCCCAATCACGAGGGCGTCGGCTGCCATCACCTGCGCAATGGCCTCATCGGAGTGCCGCACGGCTTCCTGCTGCGCGGCCGAGCGGCCCTCGGCCGGCGTGAAGTAGGCTTGCAGGTGCGCTTCCTCAAGGTGCGGAAACGGCTGGGTGGCCACATCGCGCACCACCACGGTGCTGCCTGTATGCGCAGCCACCAGCTTGTCGATGATGCCCTGGCTGAGGCGGGTGCTAATGGATTCGGCACCGCGGGCGCTGGAAATGATTTGCAGAATCTGCATAAAAAAAGGGGGAAATGAGGTAATGAGCGGCGCACTAATCCCCGTGGCCCACCGGCCAAAGGCGACTGCCCGCTCCCTGAGTAGCCAAGCTGTTGTTTGGTACTCAGATTACCTCAAGTAATCAGTCAGGCGTTTGTTAGTAACTTGCCTCAACTACAGATTACGTGGTGGTAGCTTGATTACCTGAGAGTAATCAGGCCTATTCGCCTTTTTTGACCCTGCTGCCATGACCGTACCCAAAGACCATTCCCAATGCGCCCCGACCATGGAGGCCTTGCGCCACGCCCTGCTGGTCGTGAGTGGCAAGTGGAAGCTCCAGATTATTGTGGCGCTGCTGTCCGGTGCCCGGCATTTTCGCGGGCTGGAGCGTAGCGTGCCGGGCATCTCCACCAAAGTGCTGGCCAAAGAGTTGAAGGATTTGGAGGCCCATCAGTTCATCACCCGCACGGTTTACCCCGGCCCGCCGGTGGTGGTGGACTACCAGCTTTTACCCTATGCCCACTCACTCGACCCCGTTATTGAGGTGTTAAGAGCGTGGGGCATCCAGCATCAGCAGCGCCTGGAAGCGACCAACGCAGTTTCAGCTTAGCCAATCCATTTCTTAAAAAAGTAGCCAGCTCGCCGCCTATGGCCCCGACCCTCGACTATTTGCAATACCAGTTCCGGCCTGACCTTCAAGTATTAGTGGGCCGCTGGCTGCGCCAACCCACCGATGAGGAACTGCATACCGGCTACTACCAGTTGCTCGACGCGGCCGAGGCCTGCGGGGCCCGCCTCTGGCTGATTGATGGCCGACGCCGTGCCCACGCCAACCAGCAAAGCACCCCCTGGATGATGGAAGAATTCATGCCCCAACTGCCCCTGCGCCTGGGCGGGGCCGTATTCATGGCCTACCTGTTCATGCCCACGCATTTGTATGAGCTGGAGCACGACACCACGGTTCCGCCACTTACGTACTTCGACGGCCGCCAGTACCACGTCCAGCGTTTCACCGAAGAGCAGAATGCCATGCGGTGGCTGGAGGCCTGCGCCGCCGCCGAAACCGGCCCGCAATAAGGCGCTTATTTCAGGTTGGTATTCCGGTTGTTGAGGCGCACGACTTGGCCGGCGCGCTTGCCGTTGCGCTTGATGCGGGCGCCTTCGGCCTGCTCCAGCACTAGGCGCGGCAGGGTGCAGTCGGTGAGGGGAATTTCTTGGGGCGTGTAGCCGGCCGCGCCCACCACCAGCGTCTGGCCCTGGTACACGGGGTCGGTGAGGCGGAATTTGCCTTCCGAATCGGTCACGTACACGTCGTGGGTGCCTTTGATGAGGAGCGTGGCCCCTACCAGCGGGCGGCCGTTGGGTTCATAAATAACGCCGGCAAGCGGTGCACATGCCAGGCGCGGCCGGGCCGAACTGCTGGCGGCTGGCCGCGACGACATGGCAATGCGGTCCTGCGCATTGCCGGCCGGCGACAGGGTGCTCGTGCTGGCGCTTTGGGCAGCAACGGTCTGGCTGCTTCCTACGGCTAGAAGGGTGACTGCGGCGAGAAAATATGGGCGCATGAGCAAGGGGGATAAAGGACGAGGGCAGGAAGGTATGTGAAGATATTGCTTAATAATTAACTTATACTAATAAAGAAAGTAATTTTTACCGAAATGCTTCTCTTCAAACCAACTCCTTTTGCTCAACCAAAAACTACTGGACTGGCAGTGCCAATCAACTGGCTCGGTTTTTAGTTAGTTTCAAAAAGCGAGGTTTCATGCCCTATTCACGCATCGGGGCTTATGTTGTTGCCTCAATCAGCCAGTATGCCCAAATTTTCTGAACATTCTTTTTCTCGCCTGCGCCCGGCGCGGGTGCTTTCTTCGCTAGCCCTAAGCCTGTTGTTGCTGCCCGCGACGAGCCGGGCGCAGGGCCTGGTGGCCTTTCCGGGGGCCGAAGGGGCGGGGCGCTTCACCACCGGCGGGCGCGGCACGGCGGCGGTGCCCACCACGGTGCTCGAAGTCACGAACCTGCTCGACGATAACAAGCCCGGCTGCCTGCGCTACGCCCTGATGCTGAACGCGGCCAAGGCCCCGGCCCGCACCATCGTGTTTCGGGTGTCGGGCACCATTCACCTGGTTTCGCCGCTCTACATTAATAAGCCGAATACCACCATCGCGGGCCAGACGGCCCCCGGCGACGGCATTTGCCTGGCCGACTACCCGGTGTCGGTGAAGGCGAACAATGTGATTGTGCGCTTTATCCGCTTTCGGATGGGCGATAAGAACCAGAACGGCGGTTTCGTGGATGGCGCGGGCGGCGACGATGCCTTCGGCGGCACGCGCAACAACCACCTCATCGTGGACCATTGCTCGATGAGCTGGAGCACCGACGAGGGCCTGAGCGTGTACGAGGGCGACAGCACCACCCTGCAATGGAATCTCATCGCGGAGCCGCTGAACTACTCCTACCACTACGAGAAAGGCGATACCGACTATGAGCGCCACGGCTTCGGCGGCATCTGGGGCGGGCAGCATTCGTCGTTTCACCACAACCTGTTTGCGCACTGCAAAAACCGCACGCCGCGCTTCAATGGCAGCCGCTACACGCACCCGGCGGGCTTCGAGAACGCCGATTTTAGCAACAACGTGATTTACGACTGGGGCGAAAACAACGTGTATGCCGGCGAGGGCGGCAACTACAACGTGGTGAACAACTACTACAAGCCCGGCCCCAGCACCAACCCCAAAGTGCAGGCGCAGGTGCTGAACCCGTACAAAATCGACAAGGAAAAAGGCCGCCTGCCCTACGGCAAGTTCTACCTCACCGGCAACTACGTGGACGGCGCGCCCGCCGTGACGGCCCGCAACTGGCGCGGCGTGGTGATGAACGGCGGCACTGCGGCCGACACCGTGCAGTCGAAAGTGGAAACGCCCTTCAACCTCGGCCCGCTGGCCCTGCAAACGGCCTCCGCCGCCTACGAGGCCGTGCTGAACGGCGCGGGCGCCATCTGTCCGCAGCGCGACACGCTCGACCAGCGCATTGTGCGGGAGGTGCGCACCCGCACCGGCACCGTCATCGACGTGCAGGGCCACTACCCGCACGGCACGCCCTACAGCATCTCCCAGAAAGCCTGGCCGGTGCTGAAATCCACCGCCGCGCCCCTCGATACCGACCACGACGGTATGCCCGATGCGTGGGAAAAAGCCAACGGCCTGAACCCCAAAGATGCCGCCGACCGCGGCCTGCGCGCTACGGATGGCTACACCAATCTGGAAAGTTATTTGAACGGGTTGGTGGGTATGGGAGGGAAATAGGGTTCGAATAAATCCCGCCGCTCATGCCGAGCGCAGCGAAGCATCGTTACCGCAGTAGTAAACCAATCGAAAGAATTGCGTTGCGCGCTAAAGATGCTTTGCTGTGCTCGGCATGACGGCCTTTACGGCTGAAGCCCGTTTCCATTCAGCCGTCATTCCGCCCGTTCAGCGGGCGGGAATACCGTTCGCGGAAAATGCGTTTCGGCCGCTGAGACGGGCCGGTAAGTTTGGGTCATTCAATCACCAATCACCCCACCCTTACCCGATGAAAACTTCTGCTTTCGCCCGCCGCCTGTCCTTGTCGCTGTTGCTGCTGAGCGCGGCGGGTTCCGCTTTCGCCACGAACCCGGCCACCGTACCCGCCGCCAAAATCGTGGCCGATAACCCGGCTGCGCACCCCACCTTCACGGTGCGGGTGGTGGGCAAGGGCCAGCCCATGCTGCTGATTCCCGGCCTGAACTGCACCGGCGCGGTGTGGGACGAAACCGTGGCCCACTACCAGACGCAGTACCAGTGCCACGTTGTTTCGCTGGCGGGTTTCGGCGGCACCGCCCCGACGGCCGTGACCGACCCGCTGCTGCCCGCCGTGCGCGACCAGCTCCTGGCCTACATCAAAACCCAGAAGCTGACCAAGCCCACCGTGGTGGGCCACAGCCTGGGCGGCTTCATGGCGCTGGCCCTGAGCGCGGCCCAGCCCGAGGCCATCGGCCCGCTCGTGATTGTGGATTCGTTGCCCTTCCTGGCGGCCGTGCAAAACCCCGCCGCCACCGTGGAAACCGTGAAGCCCACCGCCGACAAAATGCGCCAGCAGATGAAGCAGGGCCACATGCCCGCCGCCGCCCAACGCCAGATGGTGGCCGGCATGGCCACCGACACCACCCGCCAAACCCTGATTGCCCGCTGGGGCCTGGCCTCGGACCCCGCCACCACCGCCCAGGCCATGTACGATATGTACACCATCGACCTGCGCAACGACATCAGCCGCATCAAGCAGCCGGTGCTGGTGCTGGGGGCCTGGGCCGCCTACGCCCAATACGGCTCAACCAAGGAAAGCACCCGCGCCATCTTCGCACAGCAATACGCCAGGCTGCCGCAGGCGCGCATCGAAATGTCGGAAGCCGGCCGCCACTTCCTGATGTACGACGATACGACGTGGTTTCTGGCCCAGGCCGATGCGTTTCTGAAGCAGCCGGCCATGGCGAAGAAGTAGGGCAGTAGCGCGAACTTTGGCGGCGTCGATTACCGCCCTGACTTGCATAGCTCAATTAGCCGCGTAGCGGCGATAGGTTTGTAGCAGGATAGTTCTCGAAGCGAAAGCCGCGTAGCGGTGCCAGAACCCTTGGGCAAACCTGTCACCGCTACGCGGCTCTAATGAATGGATTATCCTCACTGCTACAAACCTGCCGCCGCTCATGTCCCGCTCCTCTGCCCGCCCGCGTTTGTATTGGCTTCTGCAGCTTGGCGGCTGGGGAGCTTATGGGCTGCTGGGCGGCATACTGTCGACGGTTTTTGGCAAGTTCAAGCCGATAATTATTCCCATTGAAATCATCGTGGCCGGCGCGATGCTGCTGGGCAGCCACCTGCTGCGACTGTACCTGCGCCGCCACGGCTGGACACGCCTGCCGCTGGCGGCCCTGCTGCCCCGGCTGCTGCTGGGCAACCTGCTGGTGTCGGTGGGCAGCATGGCCCTCACCGGCGTGCTCGTGACGCTGCTGTATTGGGCGGTGCAGCCGGCGGGCCAGCCGGGCACGGGCTTTCCGTGGCTGCAATACGTGGGCTACACGGCCAACTCGTTTTTCTTCATGCTGCTGTGGTCGGCAGCGTATTTCAGCCTGCATTACTTCGACAACCTGCGGCAGGCCGAAATCGAGAAATGGAAGCTCACCGCCGCCGTGCGCGACGCCGAGATGCGCACCCTCAAGGCCCAGATTAACCCGCACTTCCTCTTCAACGGCCTCAACAACATCCGCGCCCTGGTGCTGGAAAACCCCGTGCGTGCCCGCGAGATGATGACGCACCTCTCCGACCTGCTGCGCTATTCCCTCCAACTCAACACCCGCGAACAGGTGCCGCTGGCCCGCGAGCTCGAAATCGTGGCCCACTACCTCACCCTCGAAACCCTCCAGCTCGAAGAGCGCCTAACCTACACCCTCGACGTGGCCCCCGTCACCCTGGAGGTGCTGCTGCCGCCCATGACACTGCAATTGCTGGTCGAAAACGCCATCAAGCACGGCATCGCGCCCCGGCCGGGCGGCGGCGATATCCGCATTTCGGCCCAGCTGGAACGGCCCGGCCAAGTGCTCATCACCGTGCGCAACCCCGGCCGCTACCAGCCCAACCCTGCCGGGCACGGCCCCGCCGCCCCCCACCACACCGGCATCGGCCTGCCCAATGCCCACGAGCGCCTCCAGCTGCTGTTCGGCCCCACGGCCAGCCTCGTCATCGGCGACGACGCCCGGCAGGCCGATACCGTCACCGCCGAGCTGCGCCTGCCCTTGCTGACTACTGCGCCCACACTTTTCCTCGCTTCTGCATGAACGTTTTAATCGTTGACGACTCGCGCCTGGCGCGCACCGAGCTGCGCCACCTGCTCCAGGCTTTCCCCGACGTAACCGTAGCAGGCGAGGCCCGCCACGCCGACGAGGCCCGCGCCCAAATCCAGGCCCTGCGGCCCGATTTATTGCTGCTCGATGTGCAGATGCCCGGCCAGACCGGCTTCGAGCTGCTGGCTTCGCTGGACGCGGCCCCGCACGTCATCTTCACCACCGCCTACGACGAATACGCCCTGCAAGCCTTCGCCGTCAATGCCCTCGATTACCTGCTGAAACCCGTGCAGGAAGCCCGCCTGGCCGCCGCCCTGGCCAAGGCCCGCGCCCGCAGCAGCGCCCCGGTGCCGGCCGAAGCCGTCGCCGCCGGCCCGGCCGAGGAGGCCCCGCAAGCCCCCCTCACCGCCCAGGACCAGGTGTTTGTGAAGGACGGCGAACGGTGCTGGTTCGTGAAGCTGGCCGACATCAAGCTCTTCGAAATCAACGGCAGCTACACCCGCATCCACTTCGAAAACCACCAGCCCCTCATCCCGCGCACCCTCCAGCAGCTCGAAACCCGCCTCGACCCCAAGGTGTTTTTCCGCGTCAACCGCCAGCAGATTATCAACCTCAAATGGATTGCCGGCATCGAGCCCTGGTTCAGCAACACCCTGAAGCTAACGCTGCGCGGCGGCGGCGAAGTGGAAGTCTCGCGGCAGCAGTCGGTGCGCTTCCGGGAGCTGCTGAGCCTCTAGCCCCCGCGCGGGGGCCGTGTCGACCTACGTGTGGGCCATACCTACCCGTCCTTGGGGCCTACCTACCCGCTCTTGGGGCCTACCTACCCGTCCTTGGCGCCTACCTACCCGCATTTGGGCCATACCTACCCGCTCTTGGGCCATACCTACCTGCACTTGGGGCCTACCCACCTGCATTTGGGCCATACCTACCCGCAGCGGCTGCTGGCGCGCGTCGCAGACGCACTCCCGCAATTCTTCATAATGCCTCAGATGCAGATTTCGGCAAACACCAGACTGTTGCCGAACGGGTCGGTCACTTCTATCTGCATCACTTTGTCGCTCCAGGTGGTTTTTTGCAGCGTCGGGCTCGGGAAGGCCGAGTCCTTTTTCGTGAGCAGGTAATGGTAAGCCACCAGGCCGCTGATTTCGGCAATGGCCTTGGCCCCGGCGCAGCTTTCCTGGGGGTAATTGGTGAGGTGCAGCACAATGCTGCCGCGCGACACCTGCATGTACAGCGGCTCCCGTTCCGACCGGTCTTCCCAGTCAATTCGGAACCCCAGCCAGTCGATGTAAAAATCGAGGGCCTGCTGGTAATCAGAAATCCGAAAAATGGGTGTGACCATTGAGGTAATTGACTGAACCGTACGTGCTGGTTTTGTGCTGATATTTCGTGGAAATATAACTCAAAATCAGCGATTTCCCACGCCCTGGTCCCACATACGCCCGCAGCCCCCGTTTCAGATTGCCCGGCCCGCCCCGCCTACATTTAGCCCATGATTTCTCCCGCCGAATACGACCAACTCGACGGCCTGGCCCAGGCTGCCCTCGTGCGCACCGGCCAGCTCACGCCCGCCGAGCTGTGTGCCGCCGCCATCGCCCGCGCCGAAGCCGTGAACCCGCAAATCAACGCCGTGGTGTACCCGCTCTACGAGGCCGCCCGGGCACGGGCCACCGCCGGGCTGCCGGCCGGCCCATTCGGCGGCGTACCATTTCTGCTGAAAGACTTCGGGGCGCAGTACGCCGGCGCACCGCACACCTCGGGCAGCCGGGCGCTGCGCGGGTTCATTCCCCAGGAAGATGCCGAGCTGGTGCGCCGCTGGCAGGCCGCCGGCCTCAACATCCTGGGCAAAACCAACACCCCCGAGTTTGCCCTGATGGGCGTGACCGAGCCCCTGCTGCACGGCCCCGCCCGCAACCCCTGGCACCTCGGCCACACGCCCGGCGGCAGCAGCGGCGGCGCGGCGGCGGCCGTGGCGGCGGGCATCACGCCAGTAGCCGGCGCGGGCGACGGCGGCGGTTCCATCCGAATTCCGGCGGCGTGCTGCGGGCTGTTTGGGCTGAAACCCAGCCGGGGCCGCGTGCCCACCGGCCCCGAGCAGGGCGAAAAGTGGCAGGGCGCGGCCGTGGAGCACGTCCTCAGCCGCTCGGTGCGCGACAGCGCGGCGATGCTCGACGCCACGCAGGGGCCGGACGCGGGCGCACCGTACTTCCTGCCCAGCCCCGCCCGGCCGTACCTGGAAGAAGTGAGCCGGGAGCCCGGCCGCCTGCGCATTGGTTTCAGCCTGGGCCACCCACTGGGCAGCGCCCTGCACCCGGAGTGCGCCACCGCGGTGCTGGAAGCGGCGAAGCTGCTCGAAAGCCTGGGCCATGAGGTGGAAGAAGTGCCGCTGCCCTTCGATGGCCGGGCCGTGGCTTCGGCATTCCTGATGCTGTATTTTGGTGAAA
Organism: Hymenobacter sp.; assembly: GCA_028288445.1. Lineage (GTDB taxonomy): Bacteria > Bacteroidota > Bacteroidia > Cytophagales > Hymenobacteraceae > Hymenobacter. The sequence goes on from JAQBNT010000223.1 coordinate 12,587, forward strand.
CCGGGGCCAGTATCGCGGCGCTGGCCAAGCACCTGGGCCGCCCCGCCCGGCCCGCCGATGTGGAGCCCACCACCTGGCTGCTGGGCCTGCTGGGCCGCACCTACACCGCCGCCGACTTCGCCACCGCCCGCCAGTCCTGGAACGACCACGCCCGCCGCCTGGGCCGCTTCCACCAAACCTACGACCTGCTCCTGACGCCCACCCTGGCCACGCCGCCCGTCCGCATCGGCGAGCTGCAACCCAAGCCAATTGAGCAAACGCTGCTGAAGCTGGTAAATACCTTCGGCCTCGGCGGCCTCATCCGCCGCTCGGGCATCGTGGAGAAGCTGGCCGAGCAGAGCCTCGAAAAAACGCCCTACACCCAAGTAGCCAACCTCACGGGCCAGCCCGCCATGTCGGTGCCCCTGCACTGGACGGCCGCCGGCCTGCCCTGCGGCGTGCAGTTCATCGCCCGACTGGGGGCCGAGGACGTGCTGTTCCGGCTGGCCGGGCAGCTGGAGCAGGCCCGGCCGTGGTTTGAGAAGCGGCCGGTGCTGGTGGGGTAGGAATGGTAGCCGTTATTCTTTCTTCACCACGCTGATGCTGCCGTCGCGCTCCAGGCGCACGGTTTGGGCTTGGTCGGGCGAGGCCAGGTTGCCGTTTTCGCGCACTCCTTCGCGCAGGTCTTCTTCGGTGAGGTTGTTGCGGCGCAGGTTCTCCGCGTTGGGCCGGCCGTTTTCTACCAGCACCATGCCTTCGCCCTTCACCAGCTGGCCAATGGTTTCGCTGCGAAATGAGGCCCAGGCTAACAGCCGGTGCAGCCCCACCAATACGAAGCCCGCCAGCATGGTCCCCCAGAACGGCGATGCCGCCACCACGGCCCGGCTCATCACCGCGCCCAGCATAATCTTCACCACCATGTCAAAAGCAGCGCTGGTGCCAAAAGTGCGCTTGCCCGACACGCGCAGCAGCGCCAGTGCCGCAAAAAACACCAGCACGGCCCGCACCGTCATTTGCAATGCGGTGATGGTGTGCGAATCGGCGTGCGGACCAAACAGGGTATCCCAAAAATCTTTCATCGGGCTAAGGCTCAGTGCTGGGCTTGCTGAAGCAGGGCGTGGGCCCGCTCCGGCCCAACGCGGCGCAGCACCCGCAGGGCCTGGCCTTTTACCTGGTTGTAGGAGATGAAGAAGTGCTCGATTTCGTGGAGCATATCGCTCGACAGGTCCGCCAGCGTGTGGATGCTCTTATGCTCGCGCGAATCGGCCGCTACGGCCAGCAGGCGGTCGTTGCGCACGGTTTCGCCGGTTTTTTCTTCTTGTTCAATTTCCAGCGCCCCAATGAGGCGGGCTTCCACCACACAGCCTGGAAAAGCGGGCGCGGCCAGTAACAGCAATACATCGAGCGGGTCGCCGTCCTCGGCCAGGGTAGAGGGCACAAAGCCAAAATCGTAGGGAAAGCTGTGGCCCTCGGGCAGCACGCCTTTGAGCTTGAATACCTGTAGTTCGGGGTCGAACGCGAACTTGTTGCGCCCACCCTTGGGCGTTTCCACTACCACATGAATGCGGGCGTGTGAGTGCGGCACGTGGGCCGGTAACTGGTGCAGCGAAGGAGCCATAGGAAGCACAGCCAAAGCCATAATAAGCTTGTGGCCGTCCTTCATGACGGACAAAGTTACCCGGATGTTACTAGCGAGCAGCTTAGTCCTTCGCGGTTTACCCCAACAAAAAGCCCCGGCTGCTTGCGTAACCGGGGCTTTTTCGTAGAGCCGGTTATCGACTACTTATCAAACGTCTCGTTCAGCACCCCGGCCAGGCGGATGCCGGCTTTCAGCACCTGCTGCTCCACGGTGGGGCCGAAGGTGGGGTAGAAATGCCAGTCGAACTTGGTGGGCGGGGTGGCCGCGCTGGCGTAGATGGGCGTGCAAAGCTGGTACGACTCAAAGAGCCAGGTCGTCATGTCATCCTTCTGCCACTGCTTGATTTGGGCGGGCGTGGCGTGGTCGTAGGCCGTGGCCATTTCGCTGTAGGTGAAGCCGGGGTATTCAATCAGGGCCGTGTCCCACACGCTGTGCAGGTTGGTGTCTTCCTTGGCGCGCCAGTTTACCATAATGCTGTTGCCGCCCTTGTCCTCGGCGTGGCCTACGTGCAGGGGCTGGTGCACATCGCCCACCAGGTGAATCACGAATTTGAGGGCCACCAGCTTTTCCTCGGCGGTTTTCTTGGGGTCTTTCAGGTCGCGGCGGGCTTGCAGCAGGGCAGTATAGGCGTTGGTGGGCGCGGCCGGGGCCAGGGTGGCCGGGTCGTTCAGCTGCTTCACGAAGGCGGCGAAGTCGAGCCCGGTGGCTACGTTGAGGTAGTGCCAGGGGGCCGTGTCGCGGAATTGCGGGTCGGCGCGCAGCTCATCGGCCCAGGTGCTCACCAGCGGTATGGTTTGGGTGCCCAGAATGCGGGCTACTTCGCGCTTGGCGGTGGTGGAGAGGTGGTTTTCGGCAATTTTAGCCACGGCCCGGTGGCCCATTACGCCCCAGGCCAGCAGGCTAAACGGGGCACACAACAAAGCCAGCAGGGCAACACTTTTTTTGAACATCAGCGAAGAGGGGGGAAGTGAGGGCGATAGCAAGCGGTTTTCCGAACTTTCGGACACCTTCCGGCGCAAGCAGAACCACAAAGCTAGCGCCCGCCCGCAGCAGATAGGCGCGTGACCGGCAAAGTATTTGCGTCCCGGCATGAGGCGGTGAAAGAGGGTTTCCTTCCGTTATTTGAGTGCGCGAAACGCCATCGCCCGCCCCGTCCCTGAACCTGCCCTTGCAAACCGTCGTCGATTCTCCTGCCCTGTTTATCGGCCGCGACGAGCCGAACCGCTGGCTCTACGTTGACCTGCGCGGCCCCTACGATGGCCCCCTGGCCCAGGACGCCTGCGAGCAGATGCTGGCCAGCCTGCGCCAGTGGCCCTGCCAGAAAATCCTGACCGACGGCACCAACGTCCTCGCCGTACATATGCAGCGCACCCAGTGGGGCCACCAGTGGCTGGAGGAAATGCAGGCCGCCGGCTTGCGGTACCTGGCTTGGGTGCTTCCCTTCAGCCTACAGGCCCGGCACGCCACCGAAGAGCGGATGCACCCCATCAGCAACCCTCTGGTGGGCACTTTCGATGATATCGCCTCGGCCTGCCTGTGGCTGCAACAGCAGCGCGAGTGGTAGGGTTAGTTAGGAGTTAAGAGTTAAAGGTTAAGAGGTAAACGGCTGTCATCCTGAGTGCAGCGAAGGACCTTGTCACGGTTGGGATTGCTGCATACCATCAGCCGTGATAAGGTCCTTCGCTGCGCTCAGGATGACAGCCGTTGGAAGACACACGTTCAACTCCTGACTGCCCTTGCCTATGTTCACCAACCCCGTTATCGACGACAATTTCCCGGACCCCACCATCATCCGCGCCGCCGATGGCTGGTACTACGCCTACGGCACCCAGACCAAGCGCGTCGGCGTCATCATCAACCTGCAAGTGGCCCGCTCCCGCGATTTGGTGGCCTGGGAATACCTCGGCGAAGGCTTGCCCGCCAAGCCCGGCTGGGCGCGGCTGAGCCAGAAAATATGGGCTCCGCACGTGAGTGAGCACGGCGGGCGCTACCACCTATACTACTCCACCCGGCCCGATGGGACCGACTATTTCAGCCTTGCCGTGGCCGTGGCCGATGCGCCCGCCGGCCCGTTCGTGGACGTCGGCCGGCCCATGCTGCCCGGCCCCGGCTTCACCTGCATCGACCCCATGGCCTTCGATGACCCCGCCACCGGCCGGCGGCTGCTGTACTGGGGCTCCGGGTTCGGTCCCATCTGGGTGCGCGAGCTGGCCGATGACCGCCTGAGCTTCGCCTCCGGCAGCGAAGCCGTGGCCGTGTTGCACCCCAGCCCGTCCGCCGACCCCGCCGACAACCACCGCCTCATCGAAGGGGCCTGGGTGCACTACCGTGCCGGCTGGTACTACCTCTTTTTTTCGGGCGATAACTGCTGCGGCCCCCATGCCCACTACGCCGTGCTGGTGGCCCGCGCCCGCCACGCCACCGGCCCTTTCGAAACCTACGCCGCCGCCACGGCCAACCCCCACGCCGCCCTGCTGGCCGCCAATGCCCACTGGCGCGCCCCCGGCCACAACTGCGTGGTGACCGACGCCGCCGGCCAGGACTGGCTGGCCTGCCACGCCATCGACCCCCGCCAGCCCACCTTCGACGCCATCGACGACTCGGAGGGCTACTCGCGCCGTGTCCTCATTCTGGCCCGGCTGGACTACGATGCCGACGGCTGGCCCGTCGTAGTTGGCGGCTCGCCCGAGTGGCAGCCCCAGCCCGCGCCCGTGAGACTGAAATAGAAGAATGACCGCGCCACGAATAGGTTTCAGGGCCGTCCCGCGTCTCCTGCAAACGGCTTTTCCGTATCTTCGGCGGCCTCGCTCTTCCGCCCTGCTCATGTCGTTTTCGTTGCTGGTTAATCGTGTTGTAAGCCGCCGGTGGGCGAGCGTAGTAGGAATGTTGGTAATGGGTACCAGCCCGGCGCTGGCCCAAGCCCCTGCCCCCGCCGAAACGCGCTGCCTGATGCTGCCCCTGGAGCCCGCCAGCCGCGCCCGGCAATCAAGTCTGGTCATCGAGGCACAGGTGCTTGACGCGATTAGCTTTTGGGATGCCGGCCGTCGGCACCTGTTCACCCGGCACCGGCTGCGGGTGTTTTCGCTGCTGAAAGGCCAGGTGGCCGATACCACCGGCCTCAGCATTCTTACCGAAGGCGGCCGCCTCGGTCTCGACCAGCAAATTCTCACCAACACCCTGCGGCTCGTGCCCGGCCAGCAGGGCATTTTCTTCCTGAAAGCCGCAACGTGGCCGGGGCTGCCAGCGGCCGGCCCAGCGGCCTACACCCCCTTGGGCAGCGAGCAGGGCTTCATCCAGTTCAACCCGGCCGAGGGCACGGCCACCGAGCCATTCCACATTTATAAGGCGCTGGATGCGGGGTTTTATCAGCAAATATCCAGCCTCATGGGGCAGGCGCGGCAGGTGTTGCAGCCCAACCCGGCGCTGGCCAAAGCCGCCACGCCCATCGTGCGGCGCGGCACGGCGGCCCCTACCATTGCCGCGTTTTCGCCCCTGAGCCTTACGGCCGGCACCGGGGCCGTGCTCACCATCACCGGCGACGGCTTTGGCAGCGCCCGGGGCAGCGGCTTTGTCGAGTTTCGGAACGCCGATGACGGCGGCTCGACCCGCGTGAAAGCCCGCGAGGAGGATTATTTGAGTTGGACCAATAACCGAATCCAGGTGCGGGTGCCCTCCACGGCCAGCGGCGGCAGCCCGGTGAGCAACGGCCACCCCGCCGGCTCCGGTCCCGTGCGCGTCACCACTTCCGACCAGCTCAATGCGGAAAGCAGCACGTCCGTCACCGTCGTCTACGCCCTCACCAACGTGGAGAGCACCGACGGCAAGCTGCTCCAGCGCCCCAACCACATTGCCCTGAACGCCACCGGCGGCATCACCTTCCGCTTCGGACCCAATTTCACGGCCTCACCCGCCGCTGCCTGGCAGCGCGCCCTCGCTACCTGGCGCTGCCAGACGGGAATGAACTGGGAGGTAGGCCCTGCCAACGCCACCAACACCATTGCCGACGACGGCCAGAACGTCGTTGCCTTCGACCAGGGGGCCGAGCTCCCTTCCCGCGTCCTGGGCCGTACCGTTAGCTATTACAAAGGCTGCTATGCCTCAAACGGCGAGGTGGTGTTCTGGGTGAAGGAAATCGACATGCAGTTTGACGACGCTACTTCTTTTCAGTTCGGGCCAGCCCTGGCCGGCCCCAGCCAGATTGATTTGGAGTCGGTGGCTGTGCACGAGCTGGGCCACGCCCAGCAGCTCAACCACCTCAACCTGCTCCGTGCGGTGATGCACTACGCCCTGTCTGCCGGCCAGAATACCCGCGCGCTGGACCCCCTCAGCGAAGTGGCCGGCGGCCGGCAGGTGCTGCGGGTTCGCAGCTTCCGCAGCCTGGGCTGTAGCGGCCCGGCCCTGCTGCCTGCCCCGCTCACCGGCCTGAGCGCCCAATACGCGGCCGGCATCGGGGCCACCCTGAGCTGGACCACCCGCGACGAATGCTTCCTGAGCCGCTTCGTGGTGGAGCGCAGCCTGAGCGGCGATACCACCGCGTGGGAGCAGATTGCCATCGTGGCCCCGCGCCCGCCCGCCAGCCAGTACCAGTACGTGGATGCCCAGCCGCCCGGCGGCCTGCACTACTACCGCCTGCGCCTCCAGCGCCCCGATGGCTCGCTCGACAACGCCGCGCCTGTGGTCCTAAGCTCGGAGAGCGCCGGGGTCAGCATTTTCCCCAATCCGGTCACCACTCCTCATCTGCGCCTCCAATTCCCCGCTTCGGCTGATGGTACGGTGATTTTCTGGGTGTTCGACGTGCTGGGCCGCCGCATCCTGGCCCTTGCCCAGAGCGTACCCACCGGCCTCAACGTGCTCACCCTAACCCTGCCCGATACCCGGCCCGGCCTCTACGTATTGCGCTGGCAGGATGCCCAAGGCCACACGGGCAGCCAGAAATTTACCCGGCTGTAAGTGGCGCAGCTCCGGTTGGGTGGCGTAGCAGCAATGAAACCGAGTTTAGTAAAACGACAAACCCCGCCGGAATCGTGTCCGGCGGGGTTTGTCGTTTTCGGTTGAAATTTCCGAAGCTACAAGCTGCGCCCCGTAATCGGGGCGGCCACGGCCGTGGCCGCCGGGGCTACGTCGTAGTGCCCGAGCTGGGCTTCGTCCAGGTTGCCGTTTAGCCACTCATCCTCGATGTTCGCGCCCAGCTTTTTGTAGAAGGTGATGGCCGACTCGTTCCAGTTCAGTACCTGCCATTTCAGGCGCACGGCTCCGGTGGCGCGGGCCTCGGCCACTACGGCATCGAACAGCAGCCGGCCCAGGCCGCCGCGCCGCGCCGCTTCCGTCACCACCAGGTCTTCGAGGTAGAGCATCCGGCCTTTCCAAGTCGAGTAAGCTGTGTAAAACAGCGCCAGCCCGACAATTTCGGCCGCCTCATTTTCCAGCACGAAAAAGCCGAAAATCGGAGCCGGCCCAAACCCATCGCGCTGCATGGCGGCCAGCGTGTTGGTCACGGCTTCCGGCGCTTTTTCATACTCGGCCAGCTCCTGAATCAGGCCCAGCACCTGCGGCAAATCAGCTTCCACGCCCCGGCGCAGCACAATGTTATTTTCCATGATAAGTTGAATCAGAAGCAAAAGAAATTGGG
>JAQBNT010000227.1 GCA_028288445.1 Hymenobacter sp.
AACAAATGCTGCGGGGCCGCTTCTCGTTTAGTTATCTGCTTAAAATTCGGGCGCTAAAACTTCACCCGCAATTGTGCTTTTACCTCCCCGCGTAGCGAGCCTTGGATGGACTCCAGGCCTGTGCCCACCACGTCCTGGTGGCGGTAGCGGGTTTCGGCGTAGCGCAGCCAGAGCGTCATGGCGCGGTTGACGCGGATTTCGGCGATGCCGTACACCCGCGTGCCCTGGCCGTAGAGGGCCGGCACGGACACGGCCAGCAGCACGTCCTGCTCATACACGTACTGGCGGGAGTCGTAGTCGTCGGCATCGAAGATGGAGTAGCGGGCCGTGAGTTTAAGGGTGCGGTTGAACTGGTAGCCCACGTCCTGGGCCAGCACGTAGCCGCTGCGCCAGGCCAGGCCGTTGTCGTCGCGCAGGCGCAGGGCCTGCATGCGGGTGCGCAGCTCCAATTGCGGCGAAATGGCCGTGTTGTAGTACACCAGAATGCTCTGGCGCAGCTGCTCGCCGGGCAGCGGCAGGGCGCGATTGGGGTCGAGGTTGGCGAGTTCGGTATTGGCCAGGTCGCGGGGCTTGAGGCGCTGGCGCAGCTGCACGTAGAGAAGGCTGGTTTTGGTGGGCGAGTAGGCCACGCGGATGAGGGCATCGTGGCCGTCGGTGGGGGCGCTGGCGCGGTAGCGCAGCCACGGGAAGCGGAACTGGTCGTAGTAGGCCGAGATTTCCCAGCGGGCCACGGGCCGTATTTTCAGGCCGATGTAGACGCCGGTTTCGTTGATGTTGCGGGTATTTTCGCTGAATGCGTTGCCGTAGAGGGTGTGAAAATCGGAGTCGTAGTGCCGCACCAGCACGGCCGCGTCCACGCTGGAGCCGAGGCTGGCCAGCAGGCCGTTCACGGTGCCCAGGCCGCCGCCGGTGCTGCGCGCCGTTTCGCCAAAAATCAGGAAGTTGCGGTAGACGTAGCTGTAGTTGAGGCTCAACGCGAGGTTTTCGCGGCCGCTGAATTCGAAATAGTTGTACGGCTCGGGGCGCTTGAGAATGGGCGTACCGTAGTGTGTGAACACGCCGGTGGCCCCAATGGCCAGGTTGCCGTCGCGGCTGGTGTAGGTGGCATTGCCGCCCCCGATGGTTTCGGCCAGCCGGTGGCGGTTGGCAATTTCCGAGGCCGTGCGGTGGAAGCCGGTATAAAGCAGGCCCGAAGTAAACTCGTCGTACTGCGCCAGCGAATCCTGGTTTTGCTGAAGGTTGGCATCCACGTTCTTGTGCGACACGAAGCCCGTGACCTGCACTGTAGGCGCCACCTGATACGTGGCCGCCCCGCCCCGAAAAAACGAGTTTTCGAGCAGCGACGAATATGCCCGCACGCCCACCGACGAGCGTCGCAAGGTGGTAATCGTCTCCGCCCCTTTGCCCACGCCCAGCCCCGACGACAGCAGCAAGCCCTGCCCAAATTGCAGTTGATAATCGCCCAGCGCCAAGGATTTCAGCTTGCCCCGCTCCTGAATGAGCAGATGCGCCGACACGTAATCGGCCCCGAATTGCCCGTTCTTAGGGTTCCACACCAGCGGCTCGCCGGCGTCCTTTTCCAGCGAAAAGCCCACGCTGAAATCCTTGGTGTGACTCACGCGGTAGCGTATCAGCATCTTGTCGGCCGAGCCGAGGTAGCGCGTGGTGGGCTGGCCCTGGTAGAGGGTGGGCGGCGTGTAGCCCTGGCGCTCCTGCAGCACCCGCTCATAGCGCAGGTACAGGGCGTTGTTGTCCTCGCGGGCAATGCGCTGCCAGAGGGTGCCACGGGCAGAGTTCCGGCCGCTGCTCTGCACACCGATAAAAGGCAGAATGCGGTTTATCGTGCGCAGGTCGTAGCCCTCGATGCTTTGCAGCTCATACACGCTCAGCAGGTCGCCGTTGGCCTCGCGGTGGTTGAGCAGCGTGGTTATCTGGTTTTCATTGAGCAGCAGCAGCGAGCGCAGCTCCTCGCGGGTGGCCGTATTGAGGTTGATGGGCGTTTGATAATACTGGAGCAGCGTCTCGTAAAGGTCCTCGTAGGGCACCTCATCCGACTGAATTTCGGCGAACAGCTCCTGCGTCAGGCGGTCCAGGTCGGGGGCGCGGCGCACGTAGTCCTGCGCTTGCAGCGAATGAGGAATGAAGAATGAACCACAGACCATCAGCCCGGCCAGCACATTTCGAATCCCGGAAATACCGTGTAAGCGTAGATTTTTCCTCATTGCTTCCCGCTCCACGACTTACTAATACTTAAGTGCTGGCTGAAACCTAATGCCTGCTGAAACGCGGCCGCATAGTCAATCTGAAACGCGCCGGCCAGCACGCCAATGCCCGCGCTGGCCTGCTCCGTGAGACTCGCCAGGCCCAGCCGGGCGGCCAGCACCGGCACCGGCCGGTATTCCAGCCCCACCTTGAAATTGGCGGCGCGCTCCACGTCCTTTTCGGTCTCTACCAGCAGCAGCACCTGGCTGCCGGGGCGGTAGGCCAGGCCGGCCTTGAGGATGGTGGGCACCCGCTCGGTCTGGTAGCTGGCCAGCTTGGTTTGGCCGAGGTTGTAGAGCGAAGCGCCGAAACTGAGCCGCCGGGGCACTATTTCAATCTGGCCACCCAGCGTGCCCAGTACCACGCGCCGGCTGCCCAGGCCCTCAATGCTCACTTGCAGCATATCGGCCCGCGCCCCGAGGCTGATTTGGCCGAAGCGGTAGGCGTAGCCCGCGCCCACGCGGGTTTCATTATAAAGCACCCCGCCGAAACGCTGAACCTCCAGGGCCACCACGCCATTGCGTGCCCAGGTGGGCGTGACTGCGGGGCTCAGTGCTGGCGCAGCCCCTTCGGCCCCCTGCATTACGCCACCCGCATCGGGGGCGGTGGTACGGCCCAGCGGCAGGGCCAGGGTGAGCGCGCCCACGTTCAGGGCGGAGCTGAAATAGCGGTTTTCAGCGTAAAAACCCACGCTGGGCCGTTGGATTTCGCTGATGCCGGCCACGTTGTTGCCCATGCTCCACACCTCGCCGGCCAGCGCCACCGAGGCGTTGCTGAGCGCGGCGGCGCGGGCCCCGCGCACGCCGGGGCCGTTGCCCTGCGCCCGCACAACCGCCACCGGCCCTAAGACTGAGAAGACGACCAGAAAACAGAAAGTAGAAATATATTTAGGTAAACCGTGTTTCATATCGGTAAGGTAGCAACTTGGCCGCGATTGGCTCAATCCGGCTCGAAATTATTTTGCCGGCCCCGGCGGTTAAGCATTCCGGCACCACTGCCGAACTTGCCGTCCCATGCCCCGCTCCTTCTCTGCCGCGCCCCGCCGCGAAACCATTGCGTACCGAAATCAATCCCTCAGCTACACGCTCGTGTTCCGGTCGCGGCGCACCATCGGCTTCGCCGTGCGGCCCGATGGCAGCGTGCACATCAGCGCCCCCGCCGGCACTTCGCCCGAGTGGGTGGCCCAGCAGGTGCTGAAAAAAGCCGACTGGATTCTTAAACACCAGGAAGCCTTTGCCAAGCGGCCCGCGCCCGCGCCCACCCGGCATTTTGAGGCCGGCAGCCCGCATTACTACCAAGGTCAAACCTATCAATTACGCTTCGCCGAAGCCCGGCGGGCCACCGTGACGGTGGAAGGCGACGAGTTGATAATGGCCGCGCCCGCGCCCCTCACGCCGGCCCAGGCCGAGGCCCTGCTCCACGCCTGGTACGCCCGCCAGGCCGGGCCGCTTTTCGCCGAATCACTGGGGCGGGTATGGCCGCGCTTCGCCGAGTTCAACCTGACCCGTCCCACCCTTTCCGTGCGCCAGATGCGCACGCGCTGGGGCAGCTGCACGCCGCGCTCGGCCCGCATTCGCCTCTCGCCGGAGCTGGTGCGCGCCCGCCCCGAGTGCCTCGACTACGTGCTGCTGCACGAGTGCTGCCACCTGCTGGTGGGCGACCATTCCAAGGCTTTCTACGACCTGCAAACGCGCCTGTTACCCAATTGGCAGCGGTGGAAAGCCGAATTGAACGCGCTGCCGAAATAAAGGGGTCAATTCAATGCATCAGGTAATGCAACAAAACTTTGTGCAACAATTATAATTGTTGCACAAAGTTTTGTTGCATTACCTGATTGCTGCCATTCTAAACACCTTCGCTGCAACAGCCGTTATGGGCGCGCCCAGCGCTTGTTATCCCGCCTACCTTCGCGCCATGTCCCGCCTTTTTCGCGCCCTGTTTCTCGGCCTCGTCTGGTTCTACCAGCGCTTCATTTCGCCGCTCACTGCGCCGAGCTGCCGCTACGCGCCCACGTGCTCGGTGTATGCGGTGCAGGCCATCAATAAGTACGGGCCGTGGCGGGGCGGCTGGCTGGCGCTGCGGCGCATTGCCAGCTGCCACCCCTGGGGCGGCCACGGCTACGACCCCGTACCGTAAGGCGGCGGCTTGCGTATAGACAAGTTCACCCACTGTTCTATGTTAATGCGCTTTATTCCCCTTGTGCCGGCCGCGCTGGTCCTGATGCTCACCGCGGCCTGCTCCCAGGCCCAGTCTGATAAAACCACCGATTCGCCGCCGAGCACGGGGGCCGATATACCCAAAGGCGGCGACCGCCGCAAGGATAAAAACGCGGCGGCCGAAATCGCGGGCCTCAGCAAAGTCGGCTCCCTCAAGGGCAAGGTGCCTGAAAGCTCGGGCCTGGCCCCGGCACCGGAAAGCGGCAATTATTTCAGCTTCGGTGACGATGGCAACTCGCCCACGCTCTACGAAATCAGCGGCGCGGGCCAGCTCGTTCGTACCATCGACGTGCCGGCCACCAATACCGACTGGGAAAGCCTGAGCCGCGACGGCAGCGGCAACTACTACATCGGCGACTGCGGCAACAACGAAAGCACGCGCCGCAACCTTAAAATCTTCCGGTTTCGGCCCGACAGCCCCAAATCCGTCGGCACCATCGCCTTCACCTACCCCGACCAGCGCGAGTTTCCGCCCAAGAAAAAGCAGCGTAACTTCGATTGCGAAGCCAGCCTCTGGCACGATGGCCGGGTGTGGCTTTTCACCAAAGACCGGGGCCAGGACCGCGCCAGCAACGTGTACACCGTGCCCGACCAGCCCGGCACCTACACCGCCAAACGGGTAACGTCGCTGGCCATTCCCGGCCAGGTAACCGATGCCGCCCTGCGCGCCGACGGCCACCGCCTGGTGCTGCTGGGCCGCGGCGAGCTGTTCATTCTCGACGGTAATTCTTGGGCTGAAATTCTGAAAGCCACGCCCCGCCAGGTTTCGCTGTCCGGGGCCGGCCAGACGGAAGGCTGCGCCTTCAAGGATGCGAATACGCTGCTCATTACGACGGAGCAGGGCGGGCTGTTTGAGTATAAGCTGCCGTAGGCAGTTAGCAGGTGAGCGTAAAAAGTGAAAAGGACCGCCTGAATTATC
>JAQBNT010000241.1 GCA_028288445.1 Hymenobacter sp.
CATTTTGGCAAGAAGGAAATTGTACTGTTGCACGGCGTGACGGGCGCGGGCAAAACCGAGATTTACATCGACCTCATCCGCAAGGCCATGGAAGGCGGCGGACAGGTGCTCTACCTGCTGCCCGAAATTGCCCTCACGGCCCAGATTGTGACGCGCCTCATGCGCGTGTTTGGCTCGCGGTTGGGCGTGTACCACTCCAAATTTTCGGATAACGAGCGGGTGGAAGTGTGGAATGGCGTGCTCTCGGGCCGCTTTCAGGTGGTGGTGGGCGTGCGTTCGGCGGTGTTTCTGCCGTTTGATAACCTCTCGCTCATCATCGTGGACGAAGAGCACGAATCGAGCTATAAGCAATATGACCCCGCCCCGCGCTACAACGCCCGCGAGGTAGCCCTGATGATAGCCAACTTCCAGGGGGCCAAAACCCTGTTGGGCTCAGCCACGCCGGCCGTCGAAACCTACTACCAAGCCAAGCAGGGCCGCTACGGGCTGGTGAGCCTCACCAAGCGCTTCGGCGAGGCCGGGATGCCGGAGATTGTGCTGGTGGACACCCGAAAAGCCCGCGAACAGAAAACCATGCACAACCACTTCACCGCCGACCTGCTGGGCGAAGTGGAGCGCACCCTGGGCCGCCAAGAGCAGGTGATTCTGTTCCAGAACCGGCGCGGCTATGCGCCCGTGGTGGCCTGCCAAGACTGCGGCTGGATACCAAAATGCACCAACTGCGCCGTGAGCCTGAGCTACCACAAGCACAGCCACGAACTACGCTGCCACTACTGCGGCTACCACGACAGCATGGTGAGCAAGTGCCCCGCCTGCGGCTCCCGCGCCGTGAAAACCCAGGGCTTCGGCACCGAGAAGATTGAGGACGACCTCAAAATCATGCTCCCCCAGGCCAACATCCAGCGGATGGACCTGGACACGACCCGCGCCAAAAATAGCTACCAGCAAATCATCGGCGACTTCGAGAAGCAGACCACCAACGTGCTGGTAGGCACCCAGATGGTGACCAAAGGCCTCGACTTCGCCAACGTGAGCCTCGTGGGCATCATCAACGCCGACAGCATCATTCACTACCCCGATTTCCGGGCGCATGAGCGGGCCTACCAGATGTTTGTGCAGGTGAGCGGCCGGGCCGGGCGCAAAGGCAAGAAGGGCAAGGTCATCATCCAAACCTCAGACCCCACGCAGGTTATTTTCGATAAGGTAATCCGCAACGATTACATCGAGTTCTACAACTACGAAATCGTGCAGCGCCACGAGCACGGCTACCCGCCCTTCATGCGCGTTATCAAAATGACGGTGAAGCACATTGACCAGAACGTGGGCGAAGCGGCGGCAATTCTACTCACCGAGCAACTGGTGGAGCGCCTGGGCCGCGCCGCCGTGCTGGGGCCGGAAGCGCCCTACATCTTCCGCATTCGCAATTTTTACTTACAGGAAATTACCATCAAGCTCGACCGCGCCCACACCGTACTCAAGCAGGCCAAGCAGATGATTTGCGAAGCCATGGACTTGGTAAAAGACCAGAAAGAGTTCAAGCAGGTCCGCCTCGTGGCCGATGTCGACCCCATGTAACAGCCGAGCTGTGTAATAAAAAAAGGCCCGCTCAACATTGAGCGGGCCTTTTCGATTGCCACGAATCGGGCTGAAATTACATCTGGTCGAGCAACCAGAGGATGATGAAAATCAGGCCAATGATAGCGATGATGGTACCAATCAGGCCATTCAGCAGGCCCACCAGCAAGCCCACGAGCAGCAGGATGATGCCAATGCGCAGATTGCCGCTGATGGCGGCCGTGTTGGAAGTCGATGCCGTGTTGTCGTGCTGGCGAACCGAGCCCGATTTCTGCATCAACTTGTCCATTTTGCGGGTCACTTTGCTCAGGGCCAGGCGCTGCACGAGGTTCAGCTTGGGAGCTGGTGCAGCGGCAACTGCAGCCGGGGCCTGAACGGCTACAGCAGGAGCGGCAACGCGGGGCGCGGTTTTGGTCACTGGGGTAGCGGCAACTGCTGGAGCAGCAGTGGGCTGTGCTTCGGCCACCACAGGAGTAGCGGCTACAACAGCCTCGGCAGCAGGCGTAACAACCGTTGCGGGTGTGGCAGTGGGCACTGGCGTGGCTACGCGGGTAACGCCGTAGGAGCTACCCTTGGGCAACATGGCATACTCGGAGCGGCTGCAGCTACCCAGCGAGAGGGCACAGGCGGCGAGCGCAATGAGTTTAGCGAAGGGAGGAAAAAAATTCTTCATAGGTGTGCGGGGTAAGAGAAAACTTGAATGCCCATTCTACGGCGAAAATTGCAAATAGGCGATTCTTCGGAGTCACTTTGTTTGCTCCGCCGATTTTTAAATCTGGTTTCCAGTACGGTTATCGCTACGGTTCAGCTTGTTTCGAGTCGGGCACTGGCTGAACGTAGCAGGGCAAATTGCTGTTGAATAGCCCGTATGTGCTTACTTGCAAACCGTATGAAATACTGTTTTTCTACCTGGCAACGGGCTTTGGGCGTAGTGGGAATAGGGACGGGAGCCGGGGTGCTGGTAATGAGCTGCACGCAGCTGCCAGCCGAAACCCGCCCCTCGATGAGTAACGAGCGGCGCATGCAGACCATGCTGGTGGCCGATACCAGCGGCTACGAAACTGCCTCGCCCCGCGACCCCAACGGCATTGGCACCTATTACCTGGGCCGTCAGATTGCCCACGTAATGGGCCATGAAGGCGCGAGCTGGCTGGAGCGCAAAGGCCGCCGCCAGGAAGAAGGCACCGACCTTTTGTTAAAGGAGCTGAACCTGAAGCCCACCGACGTGGTGGCCGACATCGGGGCCGGCACGGGCTTTTTCTCCTTTCAACTGGCCAGAAAAGTCCCCAAAGGCCAGGTATTGGCCGTTGATATTCAGCCCGAAATGATTGCGGCGCTGCAGGACAACAAGCGCCGACTGAAGGTAACCAACGTGCGCTCCGTGCTGGGCACCACCACCAGCCCCGGCCTGCCCGCCGATAGCGTGGACTTGGTGCTCATCGTCGATGCCTATCACGAGTTCGACCATCCGCGCGAGATGGGCCGCGCCATTCGGCGGGCTTTGCGCCCCGGTACGGGCCGGCTGGCGCTGGTGGAGTACCGCGCCGAAGACCCCAGCGTGCCCATCAAGCGCATTCACAAGATGAGCATCAGCCAGGCCCGCAAGGAAATGGCCGCCGTAGGCATGGTCTTGGCCGACTCCATCGAGACGCTGCCACAGCAGCACCTGCTGTTGTTTAAGAAGCCGTAATGGCACGAGTACCCCGAAATTTTATTTCAGGCCGCCAGAATATGCGGCCTTTCGCGTTTGCACGGGCCGAAATGAAATTTCGGGGGTACTCGTTCTGTCCGACCTTTGCGGCATGAACCCCAACCCGCGCCAGCTTTCCATACTCGATTTCACCTACCCGCTGCCCTCCGGGCGCATTGCACCGGAGCCCCTCCCCGACCGCGCCGCCAGCAAGCTCCTAGTGAGTCGCCACGGCCAGCTCACCGATAAAAACTTCCGCGACCTGCCCGGTGAGCTGCCGGCCGGCGCGCTGCTCGTTTTCAACGATACCCGCGTGGTGCGGGCCCGACTGCTGGCCCGGCGGCCCACCGGCGGCCAGGTCGAGCTGTTTTGCCTGGAGCCCGTAGCACCACACCGCAGCCTGGAACTGGCCCTGCAGCAAACCGGCCACTGCACTTGGCGCTGCCTGGTGGGCAATGGCCGCCGCTGGAAAGAAGGCCCGGTGATGCTGGATTTCATGGCCATTGACGGCCAGCCGGCTACTTTATATGCCGAGCGCCAGTTGCAGGAAACCGGCACGGCTCTTATCGATTTCCGCTGGGAACCGGCCGAGCTGCCTTTTGCCGAAGTGCTGCGGGCCGCCGGCCACCTGCCCCTGCCGCCGTATATCGACCGGCCCGATACGGCCACCGATGCCGTGCGCTACCAGACCGTATATGCTGCGGCCGAGGGGGCCGTGGCAGCCCCTACCGCCGGCCTGCACTTCACCCCCGAAATTCTTGCTGAGTTACAGGAGAAGGGTTTTTCGACGGGGCACGTTACGCTGCATGTGGGCGCGGGCACCTTCCAGCCGGTGAAGGCAGCCCGCATGGCCGACCACCCCATGCACACCGAGCCCATTCTGGTCACAGCTGGGCTGCTGCGCCAGCTGCTGGCTCACCGCCCCCGGCCGGTAATAGCAGTGGGCACCACCAGCCTGCGCACCCTGGAAACGCTGTACTGGCTGGGCGTGGGCCTGCTGCATTCCGCGAATACGGTAGCTGAGCCAGCCGTAACCGAATTGCTGGTGACGCAATGGCAACCCTACGAAATGGCCGACGTGGCGGCCCGCATTAGCCCCGAGATGGCCCTGACTGCCCTGCTCCAACACCTCGAAGCCACGGGCACCGACACCCTGCAAGCCAGCACGCGGCTGCTGATTGCGCCCGGCTATCAGTTCAGGTTAGTCGGTGGGCTCGTCACCAATTTTCATCAGCCCGAAAGCACCTTGCTGCTACTGGTAGCAGCGCTGCTGGGGCCAAACTGGCGCGTAGTGTATGAGCACGCCTTAAGCAATGGCTACCGCTTTTTAAGTTACGGCGACAGTTCCCTGCTGCTGCCGTAGCTTAAAAAGCGGTTAGAAACCCCTTTTTAAGCCCGCCGCCCAACTGCGGCACACTCCTTGCACCTAACCTTTGGTAGTAGGGAGCGTACAAAGCTCTCATAACCCTTTTTCTTTCTCCTGACCCCATGAAAAAAGTAACCCTGTTGCTCGCATTTTCCGCTTTTGCTACTGCTGCTTTTGCGCAAACCACTCCTACTACGGAAGTTAAAGTGCGCGACAATGGCACCACCAAAGTGGTAACCAAAACCGGCAAAACCAATGCCGGCCAAGCCATCGACAACACCAAGGATGCCGCTGGCAACGTAGCTAAGAAAACCGGCAGCGCCATCAAGCGTGGTGCTAAGAAAACTGGTCATGCCGTGAAACATGGTGCCCAGAAAGTAGGCGACAAGACGGTAGAAGCCACTCACAAAGCGGAAGCCAAAACCGAATAGTCCTTTCCAAGAGCTGTTCCTTTCCGCTTTCCAGCAAGAGAAACCCCGGCCTAGGCCGGGGTTTTTTATTGCTCTATTACGAAGGGAAACGGTTACTTCGCGCTGGGTTTTTCGCGCACTTCGTACAGCACTTTTTCTACTACGCCGCGCCCAAACAGGCTCAGGCCCGAATTGAGCACGACCAAGGCCGCCGTGCCGGCCAATAGCCACTTGGAAGCGGGCTGGCGCTGGTCTTTCAGGCTGCCGGCCCAGTGCACCATGCTGGCCCCCGCGCCAATGGTAGCCAGCCCCAGTGGGGCAAAAATCAGCCATTTGGATTTATGCGTCATCGAAAAAAAGGATAAGGGTGTAATGAGAAGCCGGGCGCGCCGATTCAGCTTCTGGGCTGCTATCCGCACGTACCTTTCGGCTTTCTGCTTACGCACCGTGCCGGACCGTGTTTCGGCTGCGGATTCCGCCTTCGCTTTATGACGCCTTACGAACAACTGCTGCACCTCGCCTTCACCGCGCCCAACGACGTGAAGTATTACCTCACCCCCAATGCCTTACAGGCCTACGACCTGCTGCGCAAAGCCCCGCCCGCACAATTGCCCTTCCGGTTCGAGCAGGTGCGCCTGGGCCTGGCCATGGGCCTGCTCAAGCTGGTATCGGAGTTGGGCGACCACGACGAAAGCCGCCAGGTGCTGGATGTACTGCACCGCGCCCTCAACGAAGCCCGCTCGCCGGAGGACATCGACCGCATCATCGGCCGGGAGACGCGCCTGTTCGACCGCCTCTACGAAAACCTGTATGTGAATGAAGAAGGCGAAGAGCTGCTCAACCTCTTCGGCCGCACGCTGGATGCCGATGCGCCCGCGCTGTTGGAAGAAATAGCGCAGGAGGGCGTAGACTTGGCCCGCACCCTGGATTTCAGCCCCGACGAGGACGAGTAGACCCGTCCGTGTGTCATCCTGAGCTTGCGAAGGACCTTATCGCGGCTAAACTGCCACTGCTGATGTGAGAAGGTCCTTCGCAAGCTCAGGATGACACACGATTATCATCAATCCCAATTTCTTCCCCTCCCCATGTTTCTCAGCATTCTCGGTTTTATCATTTTGGTACTGGGACTGAACGCCTCCCGCTTCTCCGAACGGCTGGAGCGCCTGCGCGGTGGCCTCGTTTTTCTCGGCGGCGCGTTTCTGGTTCTTGGGCTGGCCCTGAGCACGGTGGTGCAGATTGGCGTGGGGCAGGTGGGCGTACAAACGCTGTTTGGGCAGGTGCAAAAGCGCGTGCTGCAACCCGGCCTGAGCGTGGTGAACCCGCTGGTGGACGTGACGCGCTTCGACACCCGCACGCAGAACTACACCATGTCGGCGCAGCACGGCGAGGGCCAGCAGTCGGGCGATGATGCCATCCGCGTGCTTTCGGCCGATGGGCTGGAAGTCGTGATTGACCTCACCGTGCTCTACCATGTGGTGCCGGCGCAGGCCCCGCACATTCTGGCTACCATCGGCGAGGACTATCAGGATAAAATCGTGCGCTCCATTTCGCGCACCCGCATTCGTGATAATGCCGTGTATTACGATGCCGTGGCACTTTATTCCACGCGCCGCGAGGAGTTTCAGACCCGCATTCTGGCGGCCATCGAGAAGGATTTTCGGACCAACGGCCTACAGCTGGACCAGCTTCTTATCCGCAACATCCAGTTGCCCGAGTCGGTGAAACGCAGCATCGAAAGCAAGATTTCGGCCGAGCAGGACGCTCAGAAAATGCAGTTTGTGCTGCAAAAGGAGAAGCAGGAAGCCGAGCGCAAGCGCGTAGAGGCTCAGGGCATTGCCGACTATCAGCGCATCGTGAACACCGAGTTGAGCGACAAGCTCCTGCAGTACGAAACCATCAAGGCCAACCAAGCCATTGCCACTTCACCCAACGCCAAGGTCATCATCATGGGCGGCGGGCGCGGCGCGGCACCGCAGCTGTTGATTGGCGATAAGTAAACGGGGTTGTTTTACAAAAAAGCCCGCTCCAATTCGTTGGAGCGGGCCTTTTTATAATAAGTAAAGCGGAGTTAGTAGCCGGGGTTTTGCACCAGCAGCTCATTCAGGTTGATGTCGTGCTGCGGGATGGGCAGAATCAGCAGCGGGTCGTTGGCATTCACGGCCGGCACCGCCGGGTCGATACCCGAGGCGGGAATGGCTGGCACGATAACGGCATTGGTCCGCTTGAGGTCGTAGATGTGGAAGCCCTCGAAGGCCAGCTCCAGCTGGCGCTCATGCAGCACGTCGGCGAGCGTGACGGCAGTGAGCGGCGTAGCGCCCGACCGCCTCCGAATCAGGTTCACATCGGCCAGGGCATCCGCGTTGTTGCCGGCCCGCACATCGGCTTCGGCCCGGATGAGGTACATCTCAGCTAGACGAATGATGGGGATATTCTGGCCGTAGGTGCGGTATTTGATGCTGCGCAGGCGACCGGGCCGGGCCCCATCACCCAGGTAAATGAGCTTGCGCGTAGCCGAGGCGGCCAGCGAATCCGTACCGCGGGCATCGCTGTCCTCGTACTGGGTCGAGAAAGCGGGCAGCACGCGCACATCGCCCCGCCCCACGCCGCCGTCGCTGGCGAAGTAGGTGGCGAGGCCGTCGTTGGACGTGCCGGCGTTGTTCTGGTCGTTTTGCTGGAGTTCGAACAGGGTTTCGCTGCCGTTACGGTTGGCAAAAATCGCAGCCACCGAGCCTGCCAGCGACTTCCCGCTGTTGCTGATGACATCATCGGCCGCCGCGCGGGCAGCCGTGAAGTTGCCTTGCTGCAAATACACGCGGGCCAGCAGCGCCTCGGCGGCGTAGGTGGTGGCGCGGGTGCCGTTGCTTTCGGGCAGCTTTTGCCGGGCCATCGTCAAATCATCAATCACGCGGGTATACACCTGCGCTACGGTGGCACGGGGCAGCTTCACGGTGGCCTGGTCGATGGTCGTGTTGGCCGTGAGCGTGATGGGCACGCCCAGTTGCGCGTTCGGGCCGCCGGGCTGGTATTGCTGCGCATAGAGCCGGACCAAATCAAAATACAACAGGCCGCGCATGAACAGCGCTTCGCCCTCGTACTGCGCCTTCAGGTCGGCATTTGTGACCACGGGCAGGGCACTGAGCACCAGGTTCGCCTGGTTGATATCTTCGTAAGCCCGTTGCCAGATGCCGGCGGCGTTGGTATTGAGGGAGTTGAGCGTACGCAGGGCAATCTGGCGGTAGTTGGCAAACGTGCCGTCCCAGCGGATGTAGCCATCGGAACCAATGAGCTCGGGCACCAGAATCAGGTCGGTGCCGTACAGGCGCGGGTCGTCGAGCTTGGCGTACATGCCCACCACGGCACCGCCCACTTTCTCAGGGGTGTTCAGGGCCACCGAAACGTCAATGCCTTGCTGCGGGGCGATATCGAGCGGGTCTTTGCAGCCGGTGAGGCTCAGTCCCGAAACCAGCGCCAGGGCCAGCACGGCTGGCCGAATAAATGAATATTTCATATCGGAGAGGAAGTCAAAAGATTAAAAGCCCAGGTTAACGCCTGCCAGGAAGGTTTTGGCCAGCGGCGGCGTGTAGAAATCGTGCCCCAACACCGTGTTGGCATTGAAGAGGCCCGACACTACCTCGGGGTCGTAGCCGGTGTATTTGGTGAAGGTGGCCAGGTTCTGGCCCGTCACGTAGATGCGCACCGATTGCAGGTAGCCCTTTTTCGCCAGGTCGGCGGGCAGGTTGTAGCCCAGGGTGATGTTTTTGAGGCGGAAGAACGAGCCGTCCTGAATCCAGCGCGACGAAGTTCCGGTCCCGTTGCCCTCGCCGAAACGGGCCTGTGGAATGGCGGTAACATCGCCGGGATTGCGCCAGCGGTTGAGCTGGTCGACGGTCTGGTTGTCGAAGAAGTCGCCGTTGACCGATTGGTAGATGCCCGCGCCGTTGTAGATGTCGTTGCCCTGGGTGAATTGGCCCAGGCCGCTCAGGTCGAAGCCCTTGTAGGACGTATTGAGCGTGACGCCGCCCGTGTATTTCGGGTTCGGGTTGCCCAGTTTCTGGTTGGCCGCGGCGGAGTAGACGTTGGTTGTCGAGCCATCGGCATTGTAGTAGAGCGCATCGCCGTTGGCAGGGTCCACACCGGCGTATTTCTTGCCCCAGAACACACCAATGGGTTCGCCCTGACGCACGCGGCTCAGCGTGTTGCCGCCAGGGATTATTTCATCCTTGAGCGTGGTGATGACGTTGCGGTTGAACGAGATATTGCCGCCCACGCTCAGCTTAAAGTCGCCGTCCAGCACGCGGCCGTTCAGGGCCAGCTCCAGGCCCCGGTTGCGTAGCGAGCCGATGTTCTCGGTGATGATGCTGTAGCCGCCCGTGAAGGGCAGCTGGCGGTTGAGCAGCAGGCCCGTGGTGGTTTTCTGGTACACGTCGGCTTCGCCCGTGATTCGATTGTTGAGGAGGGCAAATTCCACGCCGATATCAGCCTGCTTGGTGTTTTCCCAAGTCAGGTTGATGTTGCCCAGCGCGGTGCCCCCGAGCGCCAACGTAGTAACCGGGGCCGTGCCCGACTGGTCGGCGTAAGGCAGCGCCGCGAACAGCGAGCGGGAGGCAAAGTTGGCAATTTCGGCGTTGCCGGTGAGGCCGTAGCTGGCCCGCAGCTTCAGGAAGCTTACCACCGAATTATCCTTCAGAAAGCTTTCTTCCGAAACCACGTAGCCCACCGAGCCGGCCCCAAACGTACCGTAGGGGTTATCCTGCCCGAAACGCGACGAACCGTCGCGGCGGATGCTGCCTGATACAAGGAACTTGTTGCGGAACGCGTAGTTGAGGCGGCCGAAGTAGGAAATGAACGCGAAGCCCGTGCCGAACGATTGGTTGCCGCTGGTTTTCACGGCAGCGCTGGCAATGCGCGTAAATTCAGCCGTGGGGAAGCCCCGGCCTTCGGCGGCCGTCAGCTTGGTATCGGAGCGCTGGTAGGAGTAGCCGGCCAGCGCCTCAAAGCGGTGGTCATCGCCGAGGTTGAAGCCGTAGGTGGCCGTGTTGTTGGTGGTGTAGTTGATTACCTGGGTTTGGGCGCTGTAGGCGTAGCCGGTGGAGCCGCCGTCCTG
Organism: Hymenobacter sp.; assembly: GCA_028288445.1. Lineage (GTDB taxonomy): Bacteria > Bacteroidota > Bacteroidia > Cytophagales > Hymenobacteraceae > Hymenobacter. The sequence goes on from JAQBNT010000241.1 coordinate 10,146, forward strand.
CGTGCCGGCCCCGCGCACCAAGTCCTCGTTCAGGTTCAGGAAGTCGCCGCCCACTTCGGTGCGCAGCGTCAGGCCCTTCAGCGGCTCCCAGCTCAAATAAGCCGTGCTGAACGAGCGGAAGTTGCCGGCGCGGTTGCTGCCGAGCTGCTGGTCGAGCAGGTTGTTGTAATACAGCGTGTTAGGATTGAGCTTGCCCGTGGTGGGGTCGTACACCGGCTGCAAGGGTGGCAGGGCGTTTAGCTGCAAGGGATTGGCAAAGGCGTTATCATCCGAAACCCGGTCATTCACCGAGCGGGTGAGCGACAGGTTGATGCCGACGCGCATCTTGTCGTAAATGCTGTGGTCCAAATTCAGCCGCACGCTGCCGCGCCGGAAGCGGTTGCCGATGATGATGCCCGTTTGGTCGTTGAAGGTACTGCTCAGGTAAAAGCGCGTCTTGGCATCGCCACCGGCCACGCTCACATCGTACTGGCTCACCGTGCCGTGGTCGCGGAACGCCTGGTCGCCCCAGTTTACGTCGGAGGTGGAATTGTAGTCAATCCCGCCGAAATCGTCAAAAGCGGCGGCTAAATTCGGGTACTGGTCGGCCCCCGTCCCGATGTAGCCGGCATTGACGATGGCTTCGCCGAACAGCTCTTTGTATTGGGCAGCATTCAGAAATTTACGTTTGCGGGTGGGCGTGCTGCGGCCCACGTAATAGCCTACGTTCACCTTGGTCTGGCCCTGGCGGCCTTTTTTGGTGGTCACCAGCACCACGCCGTTCGAGGCGCGCGAGCCGTAGATGGCCGAAGACGAGGCATCCTTGAGGATGGAAATACTCTCGATGTCGTTCGGGTTGAGGTCGGCCAGCGGGTTGGCCCCGTCGGTGTTGGCCTGCGACTGGTCCTGCGAAGTCACCGGAATGCCGTCAATCACATACAGCGGCTGGTTCGAGGCCGTGACCGAGGCCGAGCCGCGCACCCGAATCTGCACGCCCGCGCCCAGCTTGCCCGAGCCCTGGCTGATGGCCACGCCCGGCGTGCGTCCCTGAATCGCCTGCTCGAAGCTCACCACCGGCTGGTTGGCCACATCCTTGGCCGAAAGCTGGGTGACGGAGCCCGTGAGGTCGGCTTTGGTCTGCGTGCCGTAGCCCACCACAATAGCTTCGGTGAGCTCGGTGGTGCTGGCGGCCAGCGTCACATTCAGCGTGGTTTGGTTGCCTACCGCAACGGTTTGCGCCTTGTAACCTACCGAGCTGATTACCAACGTCGCGTTGGGCTGCACGCTCAAGCTGAAGCTGCCATCGGCCCCGGTGCTGATGCCATTGGTGGTGCCCTGTTCCAGCACCGTAACGCCGGGAATGCCCCCGCCATCGTTCCCAACCACCCGGCCGCTGATGGCCCGGCTTTGGGCCCAGGCCGAGGCCGAATACAGGCACGCCGCAAAAAGCAGCAGGAGCCTCAAATGAGTAATAAGTCTGCGTCTCATGAGATAGATATTAAGTAGCGGTTAGAAATGATAAAACCCTCGGAAATCAGCCCGAGCAAAAACAGGGGGGCCAGCCAGCGATGTTGCTCCTTCACAATACCAGAGCCCTATTTACAAGATGCCAAAAACCTTATAATTACATATATTAAATTTATCCATTTACCGCATATATTCCAACGGCTTGCCATACTTCCCTACCTTTACCGCGCTATTGCCTGCGGTGCCAGCTACGCGTACCGCCGATTTTTTCTTTGCTTCTCAATGCCCACCATTCATTACCTCACCACGGCCGAACCCATTGCCGCTGCCGCCGCGCACTTTGCCACCTTGCCGCGCATCGGCATCGACCTGGAGTTTGATGATATGCGCCACCGCTACGGCCGGCACCTGGCGCTTATTCAGGTGTTTGATGGCAGCGAAGTGTACCTGATTGACCCCCTGCCCCTGCCCGACATGGCCGCCGACTTGGAGCCGCTGTTCGCGGTGCTCCGCGACCCGGCCGTGGCCAAGGTATTCCACTCCTGCAAGTCGGACATTCTGCTGCTCGATGAAGTGTTCAGCGTCAATTGCCGCAACATCGTGGACACCAGCGTTCAGTTTACTTTATTAGCCGCCGAGGACAATAATATTTCGCTGGGCCGCCTCATTCAGGCCGAATTAGGCTTTGAAGTCGACAAAGGCGAGCAAAAATCGAACTGGCTGAAGCGCCCCCTCACCGAAGCTCAAAAGGAGTACGCCGCCAACGATGTGCTCTACCTCTTCGAGCTCACCGACCGCCTCAGCGCCCGCCTGCAGGAGCTGGGCCGCGCCGACTGGGCCGCCCAGGAAAACCTGGCCCTCGAAGCCGTGCGCTACGGCCGCGACGACCCGCGCCCGTGGTCGCGCAACGCCGCCAAATACAAGATTACCGCGCAGGAAATGCCCATTTTCCGGGAGCTGTACATGCTGCGCGATGCCGTGGCCCGGCAGCTCGACCGCCCGCCCTACCACGTCCTCAGCAACGACCGGCTGGCCGAGTTGGCCCGCAACCCGCTCGAAACCGCCCTCCAGCTGCGCACCGCCAACGGCCTGCACCCCGAGCTGAAACGCTCGCCCTACGCCGAACAACTGCTAAACATCGGCACCACCGATTTGGAGCCCGATGCCCCCATTCCGGCCGAGCAGCGTAAATTCCCGTTCCGCCGCCGCCTCAGCGGCCCCGCCGCCGCCCGCGCCGATGCCCGCGAAGCCCTGCTAATGGCCCTCAAAGGCCACCTCGCCACCGACCACGGCAGCACCATGGCCAACATGGTGCTCAGCAACCGCCTCATTGCCGACATCATCGAGCTGGGCACCGAAGCCGCCCTGCGCCCCTGGCAGCAGCAGCTACTAAGGGATTCGGCGGATAAGCACGGCGAGGATTACGCCTCCATTGAGCAACCTTTCTAGACCACGGATTGGCTACGCCGAACTTCGTTTCGCTCGGATTTTCGCGAATTGTGTGCGGTTATCACTGCAAATGGATTTCCCGAACTGAACAGAAAAGGCCACTCTCGCGAGTGGCCTTTTCTGTTTTATGCACTATACGTTCAAAGCTGAGCCAACTACAAAATCCGCGAAAATCCGAGCGAAACGAAGTTCGGCGTAGCCAATCCGTGGTCTAGAATTGCGCTTCCTCCGTGCTGCCTACCAGGGCAGCGGTGCTGGTCTGGTTGCTGGTCACTACGTTCTGCACGGCATCAAAATAGCCGGTGCCCACGAAGGACTGGTGTTTCACGGCCTGGTAGCCGTCCTTCGCCAGGGCAAATTCTCGCTCTTGCAACTCCGAGTAGCCCGCCATGCCGCGCTGGCGGTAAGCCTGCGCTAGCTCGAACATGCTGGTATTGAGCGCATGAAAGCCCGCCAGGGTAATAAACTGGAACTTGTAGCCCAGCGCGGCCAGTTCCTCGCGGAAGGTTTCCATCTGCTCCACGCTCAGTTTGGAAGCCCAGTTAAACGACGGCGAGCAATTATAAGCCAGCAGCTTGCCGGGGAATTTGGCATGAATGGCTTCGGCGAATTTGCGGGCGTCGCCCAGGTCGGGGTGTGAAGTTTCCATCCAGATAAGGTCGGCGTAGGGCGCGTAGGCTAGGCCGCGGGCAATGCCGGCCTCCACGCCGCAGCGGATGCGGTAGAAGCCTTCGTTGGTGCGCTCGGCCTCTTGCAGAATGAAGGGTTGGTCACGCGGGTCCACGTCGGCGGTAAGCAGGTCGGCCGCATCGGCATCGGTGCGGGCCACAATCAGGGTGGGCACGCCCAGCACATCGGCCGCCAGGCGGGCGGCCACTAGTTTGTTTATGGCTTCCTGTGTGGGCACCAGCACCTTGCCGCCGAGGTGACCGCACTTTTTGGCCGATGATAATTGGTCCTCAAAATGCACCCCGGCGGCCCCGGCCTCAATCATCATCTTCATCAGCTCAAACGCGTTCAGGTTGCCCCCAAAGCCGGCCTCGGCATCGGCCACGATGGGCACCAGCCAGTGCACGTCGCCATCCCCGGTCCGATTCTGAACCTGGTCGGCGCGGAGCAGGGCGTTGTTGATGCGTCGTACCACGCTTGGTACGCTGTCGACCGGGTACAGGCTTTGGTCGGGATACATCTGGCCGGCGC
>JAQBNT010000251.1 GCA_028288445.1 Hymenobacter sp.
ATGGCTCACAAGAAAGGTGTCGGCTCGTCCAACAACGGCCGCGAATCGCATTCCAAACGTCTCGGCGTAAAAATCTTCGGTGGCCAGGCCCTCGTTGCCGGCAACATCATCGTGCGTCAGCGCGGTACTGCTCACCACCCCGGTGCCAATGTTGGCATGGGCAAAGACCACACGCTGTTTGCGTTGGTTGATGGCGAGGTTCAGTTCCGCAAGGGCCGCAAAGACCGTTCGTTCGTGACGGTTATTCCCCGCGAAGTAGTTTCGGTTCCGGCTTAATTGCCCACCGATTTTAAGTTAAAAGGGCTGCTCTAATCGGGCAGCCCTTTTGCCGTTGTGGCCCTGCCGACGCTGGGATTAGGGCCGGCTGGGTTTGTCCGCGTGGCGCAGGTTGGCGAGGTAGACCCGCAGGTTTACCTGCGCGGCCACGTCCCAGGGTGGGCGGGTACCGGCATCGGTCGAGTACGCCGGGAGCGCTTCGATGCCGAGGCCGGCGTTGAGGTCGAAGAGCAGGCGATGGCCGGGACTGCGGTGTTGCGTGCCGCACAGCACAAACAGGGCGGGCGTGACGCGGCCCACGCCCCGGCCCCGCCGCCCGCGCCGGCTACTGATTTGGGCCAGTTCGGTACTGGCTTCCAGAGCCAAGTAGTTGCCCCACGGCTCGGGGCTGGCCAGAGATGCGGTGGGCTGATTAAAATAATAGCGGGCCCCCAGGCTTACGCTGGTACCGGGCGTGGGCAGCAGCGGGAAACCGCGCCGGCCCCTAGGGGCGCGGCCAGCCGAGATATCGGTTTCGGCCTGCGTATAGGCACTAAACCGGGGGCTCAGGCGGTATTCGAGGCCGAGCGAGAGGGGCAGCAGGAGCTGCCAGCTGCGGGCATCGGGCAGGTAGAAGAGGTGGGTGAGGCGCAGGCCGCTTTTCAGGAGCAACTTGGGGCTGGGGACCGGAGCTGGCGGTGTAGCAGGGAGAGCCGTTTGAGCCTGCGCAGGGGCAGTCAGTGCAGGCAGCAACCCGACACCCAACGCAAAAACGCGCAACCAATGAGCTAGCAGGAGCATTGGAACAAAAGAAGCAAACGGTTGAAACCCAAATCTGGATTTAAGAAAGCAAGCTGCTAACTTACAGCACGTAAGCAATATCGGGCTTATCCAGCAGTCATTGCAACCGAGGCTGGCTGAGCGCCAGGTTACGCCCAGCCTACCGCCCGAAATACACGCCGAGGTTGAGCTGGGTGGTGATGTTGAGGTTGCTGTTGTTGGGCGTGTAGCCGAGGTAGGAATCGCTGCGGTGCGGCCCCAGGCCGAGGCCCGCGTTGAAATCGAACAGGAAGCTGCGACCTAGCCGGCGCTGCATTCCCCACACGGCGTTGAGGCTGGGGGCCAAATCATTACGGAGGCCGTAACGCTGCCGCAGCTCGGTGTGGGCTTCCACGGCCAGGTAGTTGCCCACGAAAGCACCGTGCGGCCGGTTGTGGCGCTCGCGGCCGGCCTGATTATAATAGTAGCGCGCACCAATGCCCACCCCGCCGGCCGGAATCAGGAAGTCCCGCTCGCCGAGATAAGCGTTATTTTTTAAAATCCGAAAGTCGGCATCAAGTTGGCCGTACAGGGTGAATTTTGGGCTGAGAGCGTATTCGGCCCCGACTGAGAGGGGCAGGCGCGCCGACAGGCCATAGTAGCCCGTGTAGCGGAGGGCGCGGCCGGCATTTAGGCCCACTTTCAGCAACAGCCGGTCCGGCGTGGTTTCGGTGGGGGCGGTAGCGGCAGGAGCCGATTGGCCCAGGCTATAAGTGGTTCCGGCCAGTACCAGCAGGCCGGGCAACAGGAAGCGAGTGAGGAGCATAGCGAATCTAAGCTGAGGTGGAAATTCATCAGCTTAGATTCGATAAACGCTCGTTCCGTTGCATCAGGGCTCCGTGAGTCAGACCACTGCGGGCAAAATTAACCGGTAGAGCACGGGCTTGCTGGGGCTGGCATCGAGTTCCAGGCTGGTGATTTGGATGTTGAGCAGGTAGAGGCCGTCCTCGATTTCATCGGGCACGAAAATCAGCTCGGTGATGGTGGCTTCGCGGCGGGGCCGAGCGGGGTATTGCCAGAAGGCGTGGTGGGCCAGGAGTTGCCCGGCATCTTCTTCGCGGTCGACGCTGGGCAGGTCGAGCAGCAAGTGCTGGATATTGTATTCGACCAACCATCCGGCCAGGGCGGGCTCAATGTAGGTGGGATTGGTACCGGAGTAGTGGCGGTGGCGCTTGGTGGCCTCGTTGGGCAGCGTGCGCAGGACGAGGGCTTCGGGCAGGGCGCGGTCGGGCTGTTGCTCCAGCGCGGCCTGCACATCGGCCAGCATCACTACGAGGTCGCCGTTGGGCTGGGGACGCGGGGCCACACTCACCAGCCGGGCCACGAACAGGAAGCGGCGCAGGCACTGGTTGAGCGTGATGGCCGGGTCGGGCGAGATGTGGCCGTAGCATTCGGTGTGAGTGCCATTGCCGTGGGGCGTGACGTGGATGCGCTGGTAATTGGTGCTGCCGCCCAGCGCCACGCTGCCCACAAAGCTGCCCACCCGAATGGTATCGAACTGCACGGGCTCGGCCCAGAAGCAGTTCACCTGGTCCTCGCCGGGGGCCAGGGACAGGGAAATATCGAGGGGCGCGGCGGGGTCGTAGGTGTAGGTGCGGCCGGCGAAGGGATAGGTGGGAAGCATATGGGCAGATAAGTTACGAGTGAGCAGGCGCTGATGATGCACCCTAGGCGGCGGGAGAAACGGCAGCAGTTTCAGCAGCAAGTTGGTTCAGAATCCGGCTGATTTCGGCGGCTTGGCTGATGATGATAAGGTGCCCGCCAGGCAAAACGTACTGGCTGTACGCGGTGCCGGCGGGCAGCAGTCGGTCCTCGGTGCCGTGAATGCGGATGGCGGCCGGCGCTGGGCGGCCCGGCCATTGCAGGAGCCGCTCAATGGCCCAGCGCGTGAAGGCTGGGGCTGTATCCTGAAGAATCTGGCGGAGTAGCTGGTAATCGCGGCTGCTTTTTACCCCAAAAAACCACTTGGCCACGCGCGGCAGCCGGGGCAGAAGCTGCGGCGGCACCAAATGGTACAAGCCCGTGACGCGGGCCAGCTTCCCAATCGAGGGTAATTCTGATGGCCCCGCAAAGCTGGAAATGAGCACTACCCGCGCCATAGGCCGCAGTTGTGCCACCTCCAATGCCAAAACGCCGCCGAAGGAAACGCCCACCAGCCAGCAGTCCTGCTCCGATGGAATTGCCGCCGCGAGGCGAGCCGCGTAGGATGGCAAGTCTTCGGCGGCGTTTTGCGGCAAGAGCCAGCGCAAAACGTGCACCTCGCCCCGCAAGCGCAGAAATTGAAACACCCGCTCATCGGCTCCGAGGCCGGGAATGAGGTAAAAGACGGGCGGCAAAACAGACATTTCGCCCTAAATATCCAGGCGCACGAACACGCCTTCGAGGTAGAAGATGTTGTGGGGCTGGGGGTCGTCGGGGTCATCGTCATCCAGCTCGCCGTCTTCGGTGGCGGGGTAGGTGACGGACAGTTTCAGGGCCACGCTGGGCAGGGGCACGGGCGGGCGGTCGTCGGCATTGTATTCGAGAAGGACGGGCCAGTCGGCGGTGGCCAGAGCATCGGCGACTTCCTCTTGGAGGGCTTCGGCGCGGGTATGGGCCAGGGTGAGAAGGGTATCGAGGGCCTTAAAGGGCAGCGCGAGGTGGAAAAAATGGGTGTCGTTGTCGAACAGCGTGGTGGCCCACACGGTCACATCGTCGGTGTTATCGAAGACAATGGCCACGACGTGAATCTGCTCCACGAAGAAGTCGGCGTCGTCGGCAATGCTGTCGCTCAGTAGCTTGACCACAGATTTAACGGATTTTAACAGATTAAAACGGATTTTTTGTGGTTCCGCATAAATGTAAACTGAATTCGCCAGGCCTACCGGACGGAACCACGGAAAATGCGGCTCATCCGTTGAAATCCGTTGAATCTGTGGTCTGGAACAGCTCCAGCGTGATGTGGTCGGCCAGGAGCTTGCCCGCGTCGGTCAAGGTAAGGACTTCGTGTTGGATAGTGGCCCAGCCGTTGGCTTGCAGCTCGGCGAGGTAGGCGGCGCGGGTGGCCGACAGGTCGAGGCCGTGGTGGGCACGCAGGTAGGCCAGGTCGCAGCCCCGGGCGGTGCGCAGGGTGGTGAGCAGGTACTCGTTGGCGCGGTCGGTGGCGGTGAGCTCGTCCACTGTCACGGGCACTTCGGCGTGCTCCAGCACGGCGGCCACGTACTGCGGGTTGTTGGCGAGGGTGAACTGGCGGTTCCGGCCATCGTAGCTGTGGGCGCTGGGGCCGAGGCCCAGGTAGGGCACCCCGCGCCAGTAGTTGGCGTTGTGGCGGCTCTCGCGGCCGGGCTGGCAGAAGTTGCTGATTTCGTACTGCGTGTAGCCGTGGGCGCGCATGGCGGCCAGCAGCGTCTCGAACTGCGTGGCTACGAACTCATCGGGCGCGGGCCGGAAGGTGCCTTTTTGCAGGCGGTGCCCGAAAGCCGTGCCCGGCTCAATCGTCAAAGCATAGGCCGAAACGTGCGGCACGCCCAGCGCGAAGGCATTGGCCAAATCGGCTTCCCAGATGTGGTGGCCGGGCGCGGGCACGCCGTAAATCAGGTCGATGGAAATATTTTCGAAGCCCGCGTCCTGGGCGCGGCGCACGGCCGTGGTCGATTCTTCGGCGGTGTGGGCGCGGTTCATCATGCGCAGATGCGGCTCGTAGAAGCTTTGCAGGCCGATGCTGAGGCGGTTGATTCCGGCGGACGTTAGCTCGTACAGCTTGGCGGCGCTGAGGTCGTCGGGGTTGGCTTCAAGGGTGATTTCGGTCTGCGGCAACACAGCGAAGTGGCGATGAATGGCGGCGAAAATCTGGTTTAATTCGGCGGCGGTGAGCAGCGACGGAGTGCCGCCACCGAAGTAGATGGTTTCTAAAGCAACATTAGCCCCCAAGTAGTCGCGGCGTAGCTCAATTTCCCGCACGATGGCTTCGACCAAGCGGCTTTTCAGGCCCAGCGAGGTGCTGAAATGAAAGTCGCAGTAGTGGCAGGCCTGCTTGCAGAAGGGAATGTGGAGGTAAAGGCCGGCCATGAAGCGAGAAAGGATAAGCAGATGCTGGAATGAATAACTGGTAAACAGTCATTCCACACGAGCCGTGCGAAGCCGCGCGGCACAAAGGTACTTGCCTCGCCCACCGAGACAGTGACGGCCACCTCTCTCCCGGTTTACCTTCGGGAAATTAAACGCCGCCGTTTGCGTTACCCACCCCGAATGACTAGGTTTCTACTGCGCTTTTGGGGAATGATGCTGCTCGGCTGGCTGGCTATGCCGCCGCTGGCCGCCGCCCAAACGCCCGGCCTCGACCCCAACGTACCCAACCAGCCCGGGCTAGCCTCTCCTACCCTGCCGCCCCGCGCCACGCCGGCCTCGGCGGCGGCCACGCGCCGGGTGCAGGCCCATCCGCGCCTGCTGGTGCTGGAAACCGAAGCCGCCGACCGGCCGGTGCTGCGCCGCTACAAGGTGCGGGCCAGCGTGCCCGATTCCCTCAGCGCGCTGCGCGAGGTGCGCGAGCTGGTGCTGGGCCTGCAAGGGGATGCCTACCTCACGGCCTCGGCCGATGAGCTGCACTGGAGCCGCGACACCGTGCGGGTGCGCCTGTACGTAGGCGAGCAGTTCCGCTGGGCCTACCTGCGCAACGGCAATCTCGGCGACGGCTTGCTGACCCGCGCCGGCTACCGCGAAAAGTTCTTCCGGGGCACGCCCTTCGTGCCCGCCGACTGGGTGAAGCTCCAGGAGCGCATCCTGACCGAAGCCGAAAACCAGGGCTTTCCGTTTGCGTCGGTTGGCCTCGATTCCGTGCATCTGAGCGGGCACGACATTGCGGGCCGCGTGGTGCTGAAGCGCGGCCGCGTGGTGGTATTTGACTCACTCCAGATTGTGGGCAACAGCAAGACCAAGAAGCGCTTTCTGACCAAGTACCTGCAGATTTTTCCGGGCCAGCCCTTCAGCCAGCAGCGTGTGGCCGCCGCCGCCCAGCTGCTGCGCCAGCTGCCCTACGTGAAACTGCGGGCCGAGCCCGAAGTGCGCTTTGCCCTGGGCCGGGCGCGGGTGTACCTGCTGCTTGATGACCGGCCGAGCAACCAGTTCGACGCCATCGTGGGCATTTTGCCGAACTCGAACGCCAGCCAGACCGGCGTGCAGTTCACCGGCGATGTCACCATCAACCTGCGCAACATCAAGGGCGGCGGCAAGCAGCTGGGCCTGCAATGGCGCAAAACCGACGCCATCTCGCAGCTGCTCGATGCCCAGTACGTGCACCCCAACTTCTTCGGCACGCCGCTGGAAGTGGCCGGCACCTTCAACCTCTACAAGCAAACCAACGCCTTCCTCACGCTCCGCCCGCGCCTGCAGGTGACCTACCCCACGGCCCGCGCTGGCCGCGTCAGCTTTTTCACGGAGCAGCGCAACTCCTTTCTGCTCGACACCACGCTGCGGCAAAAAACCGTGCTGCCCGACACCATTGATTCGCAGTACAATTCCTACGGCCTGGGCTATGCCTGGAATAGTCTGGACGACTTGTTCTTCCCGCACCGCGGCTACCTCGTGAATGCCCAGGGTGCGGTGGGCACCAAAAAAATCATCAAAAACGGCGAGCTGAAGCCCGAGCTCTACGACGGCATCCCGCTCAATTCCACGCAATATTCCTTCGGGCTGCGCGCCGAGCGCTACTTCCCGGTGAAGCGCGCCGGCGTGCTGCTGCTGCGCCTACGCGGCGAAGGCCTGCTCAATTCGCGCTTGTTTGTCAACGACTTATTCCGGCTCGGCGGCCTGAATTCATTGCGGGGCTTCAACGAAAACCAGTTTTACACCAGCTCCTACGCCGTGGCCACGGCCGAGTTCCGCCAGTTCATTGGGCCTGACTCCTACGCGTTTCTGTTCACCGACCAGGCCTACCTGCGCCACGATATTGAAAATGACCGGTTCAGCGACCAGCCCACCGGCGTGGGCGCGGGCCTGAGCTTCCGCACGGCGGCGGGGTTATTTCAATTTGTGTACTCGGTGGGGCGGGCCAACAGCCAGGCGTTTGAGTTGAAATCCTCGAAAATCCACTTCGGGTTGACCAGCCGGTTCTAACTGTAGCATTGGCTCTGCGAGTCCGCGCGTTAGCGAACCGAGTAGACGCGAACTCGCAGAGTCCACGTCATGGGCCGCCATATCGTCCGTCTTTTTCGGGAACTAAAAAGACTTCCCGCCACTGTGGCCGGAATCGGAGAATATGGCCGAACAATTCATGCCAAGCCAGCTGATTTTCAGCACAGATAAGCCCCGATTCAGATTGGTACATCATTTGTAATTACCCGTCCGAAGCCGCCCCTATTTGTGGCTCCCTCCCATGAAACTCATCAGCTCGAAATTCATTCATAGCATCGCCCCTCAGCTCGACCTGCTCAACACCATCGGTGGGGGCGTGGCCCAGCCGCAGCTCCGCGTCGACCAGCACCCGAAAGGCGTGATTGTGCGCGTGGCCATGCCGACCGTCTCGGCCAACAGCTTCCGCGTGGTGCTCAACCAGCAGAAACTTACCGTATTCGGCGAGTACCGCCACGAGCCCGACGACCAATTGGCCGCCCCGCTCTTCGTCCAGACCCTCGACTTGCCTGCCAACCTTGACGTGGCCCGCATCGATGCCATCCACGAAGGCCAGGAATTGCGCGTCCGTATCCCCTTCCTGAGCCCCAACGACCAGCAGCGCGAAATCGACATCAAGCGCAACGAGTAGAGCCCACTGATAGCGAGAACCGACGGCCTTTTATCAGCCGTCGGCTCCGCTGCCGCTCCTCGCCACCGCTTTATAACGCCGGGACCGACCGGCACCGCAGTCTACTGATATCGCCGGGACCGACCGGCTGCTTACCAAGTCTTCTGGGTTTCACTCTTGAGCCACCGCCCGCAGCGGTGGTTTTGTTTTTTCGGGCCTACCCAAATAATGGGATAATCAGCACGAAGCTCATCACCACGGCCAGGTAAAACCAGCCCATCATCTGGCCCCGGTAGCGGCGCGGCAGGCGGTTGCTGAGCACCAGCATGGCCGCGATAACCAGCGTGAGATGCGCCACAAAGAATACCATCGTCTTCACCCAATTGCTCACGATGGTATTTTCGGGCTGGTTCTGGTTGCTTTCGCCCAGGCCCGAGGTGAGGAACTGCAGGCCATAAAAGGCCACGGTTTCGAAGGCGATGAACGCCAGAAGGCCTGCCAGCAGCGCCAGCCCGGACGATTTTTCGGAGACGTCGGCCATGGCGTTACGGGCGGGGGCGGCCCTGCACTTCCGCGCTGCGGGCCTTGATGTACAGCTCTTCAACCTTGGTACGCGCCCACGGCGTGCGGCGCAAAAACGTGAGGCTGGACTTGATGCTGGGGTTATCGGCGAAGCAGTTCATGCGCAGGCGCGCATCGAGTTCGGGCCAGCCATAGGCGGCCACGAGGTACTCCAGAATCTGCGCCAGCTTCACGCCGTGCAGCTCGCTGATGAGGTGGCCGGTTTCGTCGCGGGCATCGGCGGCGCGGAGGAAAGACATAGGCGAAGTTGGTGGGCTGAAAGCGCAAAGTTCGTGAAAAGCCGGGGTCCCGCGCACGATGGCAACCGGCGCGGCGTTATTTTTGGAGTCCCTGCCTATGCCTCCATTGTCCAGCACCGCTCCTGTTGCCCAGCCCGCCCGGCCCGCGCCGCCCCGGCGGCCGTGGCGGCGCGGCCTGCTGACGGCGGCCCTGCTGGCCCTGCTGCTGGGCGGCACCTACTACCTGCGCCACCAGGTGCAGCTGAACCGCTACGCCCGCCGGGCCTGGGCCACGTTCACCAAAAACGGCCTAACTGGCCGCGAAAAGACCCCGCTGCTGGCCGGCTATTCCGTGCACGGCATCGATGTTTCGTCGTACCAGGGCCGCATCGACTGGCCCGAGGTGGCGCGCAACCGGGTGCGGTTTGCCTTCATCAAGGCCAGCGAGGGCGCTACCATGCGCGACCCGCGCTTCGCCCGCAACTGGCGCGAGGCCCGCAAAGCCGGCGTGCTCTGCGGGGCCTATCATTACTTCCTGCCCAACCGCGACGGCAAGTTGCAGGCCGATTTATTCGCCAAAACGGTGCCCCTCGCCCCCGGCGACCTGCCGCCCGTGCTCGACGTAGAAGCCGCCAATTTCCACGACGTGGCCGTGCTGCGCCGCGAAGTGGCCCGCTGGCTCCGCCTCATCGAAGCGCACTACGGCGTGCGGCCCATTCTCTACTCCAATCACAGCTTCTACCAACGCCACCTCGCCGGGCATTTTGACGACTACCCGCTCTGGCTGGCCCACTACGAAGTGGAGCGCCCTGCCCTGCCCCCCAGCAAGTGGATAATCTGGCAGCACTCCGACGAAGCCTACGTGCCCGGCATTCGCGGCGTGGTCGATTTCAACGTTTTCCAGGGCAATTTTGAGTCGTTGCAGGCGTTGCGGATTCCGGCGGCCCTGCCCAAACCGTCCCGGTAAGGCCCGAAAAAAACCATCCGGCCCGGCTGCTTCCGCAGAAGCAGCCGGGCCGGATGGCCGTAGTTCGCCAGAAGCTGAAGACCTACATTTTCTCCTTGGTTTCCATTTTGGCGTCTTTCTTCACGGCCTTGCCTTCTTTCTTAACCATTTTGTCGCCGTGCATTTTGCCGTCGTGCTTCACCATCTTGCCTTCGGTCTTTTCTTCTTTTTTCATCATCTTGCCATCACCTTGCTGCGCGTGAGCAGCCATGAACGTGAAGGACAGGGCGACGGCCGAAGCCACTTTCAGGAAATTTTTCATCGTTGTGTTGGGGGAAATGGGGGTTGTGAGAGAATTACGACCGAAAGGTTATCATCGAAAATAAAGGTTGGATGAAGTTGAATCAGCAAGCCAAAATTCTGTACCGCGGGCTATTATCCCTGCTGTTTTTGCTGGCCCTGGGGCTGGCTTCCTGCGGCGGCAGCCATACTGTGAGCAAGGGCACGAAAGGAGCTCGGAATAGTGTCCAATCGGGCCTGGGGTCCTACTACGCCGACAAGTTTAACGGTCGGCCTACTGCCAGCGGCAGCACCTACCGCCCCGGCCAGATGACGGCCGCCCACAACACCCTGCCCTTCGGCACCCTTATTCGCGTCACCAACACCCGCAATGGCCGCTCCGTGGATGTAACCGTGACCGACCGCGGCCCGCACACCAAAGGCTACATCGTGGATGTGTCGCGCCGCGCCGCCGTGCAGCTCGGCATCATCGAGGCTGGGGTGGTGCCGGTGCAAGTCACCGTAATCCGCGAGGCCGCCGACAACCGGTAAGCCGCCAGCCCCGTCTTCGTTTTATATCTTCGCTCCTACCCCAACTGCCCTATCCAATTGCCATGAACATCCGCAAAAAAGTAACCTGGACGCTCCCACCCGGCACCAACCGCTACGCTGCTCTCGACCTCTGGGTGCCCGCGGCCGAGGACGAAGACTGGTCCGAAGATGAAATCCAATACGTCATCACCGAAGTAGTAGAAGCCGAAACCGATGCCGCCGGCCTCGAAGTGCTGGCCTGGTACAGCAAAATAGTGTAAGCCCATACGCTTCGGTCCGGCATTGCCGGGCTTGCCTCGCCGCCCTCCCCTTGCTGCTACCCGCAGCAAGTTGGGAGGGCGGCTTTTTTGTGCCCAATGCTTGGTTACGCTCTGCTTTGAGTGGCCTCAGACCAAGCATCTAAGATGAATTATAAAACAAGGCGTTTTTCATTGATAAAACTTTGCGAATATTTTTTATTGATAAATCATTTTTCATATATTTTATTAAACAAGATTTAATTGTACTTTTGAATTAGTCAGTGATGTGGAGTGCATCGATGTCAATTGCCTGCCGCTAGCACCATAAACCCCAATTAGCTATGAATATTAACTATTTACTTCTCAAAACCGCTGGTCTATTCCTTGCCGGTGCCTTAAGTTTAGCTTCTATTCAAGCCGCTCCCATCGGCACGGGCCAAATGCTGGGCCAATGGGTCGGTGCCCTGCCCGTGCCGGGCGGTAGCCGCCAGGTGTTCATTAGTGTGAGCGCACTGGCCGATGGCACGCCCACGGCCGTGCTCCGCATGGACGCGGGCCGGCTGCACAACAGCCCCATGCGCGTCGTGAACACCGCCGACAGCGTGGTTTTCTACGCCGACAAAGTAGGTTGCCGCTTTGCCGGCCAGCCCGTGGCCGATGGGCAGCGGCTGCGCGGGCAATGGCAGCAGCCCGGCTTCCGGGCCATGCTGGTGCTGGACCGCGTAGCCGCCGAAAAAGCCGCTGAAATCAGCGCAGCCCCGGCTACCTCCAAAGAAGCCCCGGCTTACAAGACCGAAGAAGTACACGTAAGCAGCCCCAGCAGCCCAAGTCCCGAAATTGGCCTGGGCGGTACGCTGCGCTTGCCCGCCGGCACCGGCCCATTCCCGGCCGTGGTGCTGTTGGCGGATGTGAATACCCCGGAACCAACCACGGGCGACTACAGCCTGCTGAATGCGCTGGCTGACTACCTCACCCGGCAGGGCGTGGCCGTGCTGCGCCTCGATGACCGGGGCACCGGCCGCTCGGTGGGAGTAGCCGCCGCCACGGCGGGCACCCAGCTGGTGGCCGATGCGCAGTCGGCCATGGCCTACCTGCGGGCCAAGCCGGGCATCGACCCGTTGCGTGTGGGCCTGCTGGGGCACGGCGAGGGGGCCAACGTGGCGCTTTTGGCCGGGGCGCAGGCTCCCGCGCCGGCGTTCCTGGTGGCGTTGGCCGCGGCCGGCGTGAACGGGCAGGAGCTGCTGGCCCGGCAAACCGCGCTGGTGAACCAGCCCGGCGAGCCCGATACGGCCCAGATGAAGTGGGCTACCCAGGCAGCGCAAGCCATGGCCCAGGCCCGGCGCGAAGCCAAGCAACAGCTGGCCACCGGCGCCAACCCGGCCCAAACCCAGCTGCGCATTGCCCAGGAACAGCTGCGCCTGGCCACCGAAGCCCGCAAGCGCAACGATGCGCTGTATAAGCGCCAGTACGCGCTGCTCGAAATCATCCGTCAGACGGCCGACAATGCCCAGGCGCAGGCCATTGTGGCCAATATGCTGAAGCAGATTTATCCGACGCTGACCCCAGCGGCTGCGCAGGTCCGGGCCGGCCAGCTCACCAGCCCGTGGTATCGCTCCTTCCTCATGTTCAATCCGCAGGCGGAGCTGGCCAAAGTGGCCTGCCCCACCCTGCTCCTACACGGCACCGCCGACACGCAGGTGCAAGTAGCCGCCAACCTGCCGGCGCTGGAAAAAGGCCTCAAAGCCAACAAGCGGGTGAACGCGCAGAAACTGGACGGCCTGAACCACGAGTTTCAGACGCCCATCAGCGAGCAGGCGCTGGCTGCCGGCACCGCCGTGCGCCCCACGGCGGCTACCGATGCCCTTGAAACCGTGAGCGAATGGGTGATGCGGCAGGTGAAATAGCGCGCTATTGCCGGGCAACTGCGCGTGAGCCTAATGCCCCGCGCAACCAGCACCCGGCCAGCGCCGCCAGGCCGCCCACCAGCCCGGCCACAACACCAGCCACCAGCACCAGCGCCGCCGATGAACCGCCCAGCGGCAATAGCTGCGCCACCCGGTGCGCCAGCAAACCGTCATTCTGGTAAGCCAACCAAGCGGCGGGCAATATCCAACTCAAACCGCCGCCGCTGAAACCGGCCCAAAAGGCAGACCGGCCCGTGGGCGCAATGGCCAGCCCTACCACAAACGCCACCACGGCCAGACTCCACCACGGCAGGTCTAGCTGCACGGCCGAGGCCAGCACGAGAATGAGAATCGGTAAAAGCCAGGGATTGCGCCAGTTCATGCGGGCAAAGTAACGCAGCAGCGACGGGAATAAGAACGTCATGCAGAGCGTAGCGAAGCATCTTTACCACACAACGCATTCCAATCACAAGGATTACTACTGCGGTAAAGATGCTTCCCTGCGCTCTGCATGACGCGCTATCACAGTTCAGGACTGCTCAAGCTGCCGCCAATACCTCCGGGTCATTATTTGCCGGTGAGTTTACTCGTTTGCTGATGACGTATTCCTGCATGGCAGCCGCATCGTAGGGCAGCAAAAGCTGCTGGTGCGCCGTTAGGCTCAGGCCATCATCTAGCCAGGCCTGCTCGGCGGCGCGGGTGGGCAGGATGACGGGCATCCGGTTGTGGATGTTGGCCATCAGGGCGTTGGGTTCGGTAGTGATGATGGTGAAGGTGGGGTGTAGCTCGCCGGTGCTACGGTCCAGCCACTCGTCCCAGAGGCCGGCAAAGGCGAAGGGCTGCTCATCGCGCAGCAGGATGCGGTGCGGCACCTTGCCCGCCGGCGTGGCCTGCCACTCGAAAAAACTATCGGCCAGCACCAAGCAGCGCTTCCGCCCCAGCAGCTGCCGGAAACTGGGCTTCTCGGCCAGCGTCTCGGCGCGGGCGTTGATGGGCTTAGGGCCGGCGGCGGGGTCCTTGCTCCAACCGGGCACCAGGCCCCAGCTCAGCAGCTGAATCTGGCCAGGCGCGGCGTTAGTGATGATGGGCAGCCGCTGCGATGGTGCGGCGTTGTAAGTAGTCGGCGCGGGCTCATTGAATTTGGCGTCGAAGCGCTGTTCAATAGTCGGCGCGGGGGCGATGAAGGTATAGCGGCCACACATGCGGAAAGGCGGGAAATAGCAAGGTTAAAAACGGTATCTACACCCTTTTTTAACACTAAACGGCCCATTATCATTCAGGTTGGTGCCTGAATGATAATGGGCCATTTTGCGAACTCACCGGCTCACAAACCTGCTGTTCTACTTGTACAGCTGGTCGTAGTACTCCTTGGCCATGCGGCCGCTCTCAAACTCCGGCTCCACGTCCTTCATGGCAGTTTTCACCACTTTCAGGAAGTTCTTGGGCTGGTCGTAATACAGCGGCAGCACGATGTTTTCCAGCACGTCGAGCAGGGTGGTGGCTTCCTGGTCGTCCTTCACGTTTTCGGGCAGGTTTTCATCAGCATGCGCGATGAGGAAACCGTTTTCACCATCCTTGCAGAACTCCGGAATCCAGCCGTCGGCGATGCTCAGGTTCACGCTGGCGTTCATGGCGGCGGTCATGCCGCTGGTGCCGCTGGCTTCGCGGGGGAAACGGGGCGTGTTCAGCCAGATGTCGGAGCCTTTTTTGAGGGCAGCCGACAGGCCCAGCTCGTAGCCAGTAAGGACGGCGCAGTTTTTCAGGTGGGCCGTGCGCTTGATGATTTCATTGAACAAGGCCACCGCGCCGAAATCCTTCGGATAGGGCTTGCCGGCCCAAATCATCTGGATGGGATGCTTAGAATTATTGGCCAGTTCCACAAAGCGCTCGAAGTGGCGCAAAATCAAATCGGCGCGCTTGTAGCCGGCGAAGCGGCGGGCCCACACGATGGTGATGACGTTGGGGTTGAACACGTTACCGGTCTGGTCGGCCACGATTTTGAACAGGTCCTTTTTCAGTTCCTGCTTGCGGGCCAGCAGGGCGGCATCGTCCTTGCCTTTGAGGGCGGCGGCCAGCTGCGGGTCGCGCCAATAGGTGCCGTTCTGGCTGTTGGTGATGGGGATGATGGGGCAGATGCCTTCGTAATGGCCCCACATTTCGTTGGCCACTTTGCCATGTACCTTGCTCACGGCGTTGGCCTTGCGCGCGAAGCGCAGCGCGGTGAGCGTGTAGTTGAGCGCATCGCCGCTGCCGATGCGGGCCACGCGGCGCACTTCCTCTTCCGGCATGGTGCCGAAGAAAGTCATGTCGGTGAGCAGCTTCATGGGGCGCTCCTCGTTGCCGGCCAGCTCGGGGGTGTGGGTGGTGAAGACCAGGCGCTTCTGCACCTCGGCCAGGTCGCGGCCGTGCTTTTCGTAGAGATAAAACGCCAGCGGCAGGCCGTGTCCCTCGTTGAGGTGGTACACATCGGTCTGGCGACCGAGCACGTCGAGCAGCTTGCCGCCGCCCACGCCCAGCAGGATGCTCTGGGCCACGCGGGCCGCCGCGTCCGGGTCGTAGAGGTGGTGCGAGATGGTGCGCGAGAGGAAATCATTCTGCTCAATATCCGTGGTCAGGAAGAACATCGGCACGGTGCCGAATACTTCCGGGGCCAGGTAGAGGGCCTTCACCTGCACATCGGCCCCGTGGATGGTGATGGGGAAAATGATGCCCGTGTCCTGCAGAAACGAGTAGTGCTTCTGGCGGAACTCGGCGCGCATGCTCTGGTCGGCATTGCGGTCCTGGTCGTAGTAGCCGAAGCTCCACAGGATGCTGATGCCCACCAGGTTCTGCTTCAGCTCGAAGCCTGAGCGCATGTGCGAGCCAGCCAGGAAGCCGAGGCCGCCGGAGTAGGTTTTCAGGGCCTGGTCGACGGCAAACTCCATCGAGAAGTACGCGGCGGTGGCCTTGAATTTCGCGGCCGGCGTGTAGGGTTTAAAAGTAAAAGCCATTAATAAAGGGCTAGGGCGCGGGCCGGAGCACACGCCAGAATGGAGGTTTCGGGTTGGGAAAAAGAAGCGCCGCCTAAAGCGCGGCTTCTATTGAGGGCACAAGGTCCGAATCATTCCGGAAAAATCGCAACCATCTGATATTGAGGCACGACTTACGCAAACGTTAGCATTTGGCCCAACGGCAACAGTGTCAAGCCAATATCAGCCAGTGGGTTACTGCCAAATTTTCTTTGCGGTCCGCTCAGGATGCCTATAATTCGGTTCTTCGGTACTGTTTCCGCCTCATCTGCAAATCATTCCGACTGCCGAAAAAACTGCGTACATGAAGAAATAATTAACTTTTTAATTATAATAATAATTT
>JAQBNT010000264.1 GCA_028288445.1 Hymenobacter sp.
GGCGAATTCTTCTTCGGCAACAAATAGTCTCGGCTGCCGCTGACTGCGGCCCCCAAACAGCAAAAAGCCCGCTCTGCGATGCAGAGCGGGCTTTTTCTTTATACCAAAAACAGACTGTTTTTATACCAATCTTGTATTGTTGAGCTTAGTTACGCCTGCTCAACCGAGAGCAGTGGTTCGACGTGCGAGGCGTCATCTACGGGCTGAGTGGTGTGCTTGTGTTTGAAAATTAGCACGAACAACACCGCAATAGCAAGCGAGTAGCCCGCAAACGTGAGCCAGATGCTGTGCCAATCCTTCACGCCGTTGGCATCAGTGAAGTAGTGCTGGATGATGAGGCCGCTGAGCGAGCTACCCAGCACGGCCCCGAAGCCATTAGTCATCATCATAAACAGGCCCTGGGCGCTGGCCCGAATGCTGGGCTGCGTCTGAGTTTCGACGAATAGCGAGCCCGAGATGTTGAAGAAATCGAACGCCATGCCGTACACGATGCACGAGAGGATAATCATCCAGAGGCCCTGGCCGGGGTTGCCGAAGGCGAACAGGCCGAAGCGCAGCACCCAGGCAATCATGCTGAACAGCATCACCTGCTTGATGCCGAAACGGCGCAGGAAGAACGGAATGGCGAGGATAAACAGCGTCTCGGAAATCTGCGAGATAGACATGATGATGGCCGGGTATTTCACTGTCAGGGTGTCCTGGTAGGCCGGGGTCTTGTCAAAATCGTGCAGGAAGGTGTCGCCGTAGGCGTTGGTGAGCTGCAAAGCCGCACCCAACAGCAGCGCAAACAGGAAGAAGGTGAGCATTTTGCGGTCGCGCAGAATGGCAAACGACTTGAGGCCCAGGATTTCCATCAGGCCCTGGCTGGACGTGTTGGTAGATTGCGGCGGGCACTTGGGTAGCGTGAAGGAGTAGAGGCCCAACGCGAAAGCCGCGCCGGCCGCCACGTAGAACTGGCTGGCCGATTTTTCGATGCCCAGCAAACTAACTGTCCACATGGCCACAATGAAGCCAATGGTGCCCCACACGCGGATGGGCGGGTAGTCCTTCACCACGTCGAGCCCTTCGGTTTTCAGCACCGAAAACGACACGGCGATGGACAGCGACAGCGTGGGCATGTAGAAAATCATGTTCAGCAGCATCACCCAGAACATGGTGGTCGGGTCGCCCACCATGGGGATGGTGCACAGCACGATGCCACCCAGAATGTGCAGGATGCCGTAGAGCTTTTCGGCGTTCACGTACTTATCGGCTACGATGCCCATGAGCGAGGGCATGAAGATGGAAGCAATGCCCATGGTCGAGAAAATGGCGCCAAACTGGGCACCGGACCATTGCTTCGTTTGAAACCAATAAGCGCCAATCGTAATCAGCCACGAGCCCCAGATGAAGAACTGGAGGAAACTCAGGACAGTAAGGCGCAACTTCGTATTCATGCGGGAACAGGCAAAAGGGGTGGGATGAGGCGAATGCAAGCGCGGCGCACGGGCCACGACCGTCAAAGATAAATAAAAAAGCCCCTGCGAAGCGCCCGGTGGGGGACGAGCTTCGCAGGGGCTTCAATTAGCCGCTGGGGGCCGTTTTACGCCTCGTAAGTGGGCGAGAACGTGCCGGCAGGCTGGCCGTCGGCCGTGGGGTAGTCGGTGTAGCCGTCGGCGAAACCGTTGGGGCCGGGGGCGTAGTAGGTGGCCTGGTCGCTCTCGGCCAGGGGCAGGCCTTTTTCGAGGCGCTCAACCAGGTCGGGGTTCGAGATGAAGGGGCGGCCGATGGCCACGAGGTCGGCCGGGCCGGCGAGGGCCGTGTCAATCTGGGCCACGGTGGTATAGCCACCGCTCAGAATGAGCGTGTTGGTGAACTTTGCGCGGACAAGTGGCACTACCTGGGCGGGTACGGCGGGCGCGCCCATGCTCTGGTGGTCGACGAGGTGCAGGTACACAACGCCGATTTTTTGCAGCTCCTCGGCCAGGTAGGCGTAGGTTTCGTCAATCTCGGGGTAATTCGGCTGGTCGTTGAACACGCCCCAAGGCGAGAGGCGAATGCCGGTGCGCTCGGTGCCAATGGCCTCGGCCACGGCGCGGGTTACTTCGAGCACGAAGCGGGCGCGGTTCTGCACGCTGCCGCCGTACTCGTCGGTGCGCTGGTTGCTGGCGGGGTTCAGGAATTGCTCCAGCAGGTAGCCGTTGGCGCCGTGCAGTTCCACGCCGTCGAAACCGGCTTCGAGGGCCAGTTTGGCGCTGTGCACATACTCGTCGCGCACGCGGTCCAGCTCGTCGGAGCGCAGGGCGCGGGGCGTGGGCTGGTCCTGCATCTGCTGCTGGTCGGTCCACATCTGGCCTTGGGCGGCTACGGCCGAGGGGGCGATGCCTTCGGCACCTTCGGGCAGGTTGAGGGGGTGAAAGACGCGGCCGGCGTGCATCAACTGCACGAAAATGTGGCCGCCGTGATGGTGCACGGTTTCCGTTACGCGCTGCCAGTTGGTGACGTGCTCTTGGTTGAAGAGGCCGGGAATGCGGGCGTAGCCCAGGCCATCGGCTGAAGGCGAAACGCCTTCCGTGATGATGAGGCCGGCGGTGGCGCGCTGGCGGTAGTATTCAGCCATCAGTTCGTTGGGCACGTTGCCCAAGGCGCGGCTGCGCGTCATGGGAGCCATTACGATGTGGTTGGCGAGGGTGAGGTTGCCCAGTTTGGCGGGCTCAAAGGCTTTGCTTGACATGAGTTCAATTTAAGTGGCGTCGTGCGTGAGTAGCCGGGTTTGATGAAACGCGGTGATAAAGCAGGTACGTACACGAATTGTTTTCGGCTGATTTCATCAGAGGGGTTTCAACATAAAAAAAGCCCGCCTCCGGTAGGAGACAGGCTTTTTAACAATCAAAGAAAATAAGCAGCGCCTAAAACTATGCGGCGTAAGCAGCAGCAAAGCGCTTGTTCACTTCATCCCAGTTAATCAGGTTGAAGAAGGCGGCGATGTAGTCGGGGCGGCGGTTCTGGTATTTCAGGTAATAAGCGTGCTCCCACACGTCGAGGCCGAGGATGGGCATGCCCTTGCAGCCCGACTCGGGCATCAGCGGGTTGTCCTGGTTCGGGGTCGAGCAGATTTGCACCGAGCCATCGGGCTGCTTGCACAGCCACGCCCAGCCCGAGCCGAAGCGCGTGGTGGCGGCTTTGGTGAATTCCTCCTTGAATTTATCAAACGTGCCGAAGGCCGTGGTGATGGCTTCGCCAACCGCGCCGGTGGGCTGCCCACCGCCGTTGGGCGAGAGGATGGTCCACCACAGCGAGTGGTTGTAGTGGCCGCCGCCGTTGTTGCGCACCGCTACGGGAGCCTTGGCAATGTTGTGCAGAATTTCCTCGATGGACTGGTTCTCCATTTCCGTGCCCGCGATGGCCGCGTTCAGGTTGGTCACGTAAGCCTGGTGGTGCTTGCTGTGGTGGATTTCCATGGTTTGCGCGTCAAACGTGGGTTCGAGCGCATCGTAAGCGTACGGAAGTTTCGGGAGTTCGAAAGCCATAATTACAGAGGGTTTGGGTGATGAAGAGTATATGAAATGGGCAACGATGGAACAGCCAGACCAGCGGCTGGTTCGGGTCGTCGCCCATTCAATATCAAAAGTAGATTATTTACGCTTTAAACTGAAGAATCGCCGCATCAGGGCCGCACATTCTTCGGCCCGCACGCCGCCGCGCAGCTTCGTGCGCGGGTGCAACAGTGCCCCGTGCCGCCGGAAGCCCACTTTCGGCTCATCGGCTCCGAATACTACCGCTTTCACCTGTGCCCAATAGCTGGCCCCGGCGCACATCACGCACGGCTCAATGGTGACGTAGAGCGTGCAATCGGCCAGATACTTATTGCCGAGGTAATTGGCGGCGGCGGTCAGGGCCAGCATTTCGGCGTGGGCCGTCACATCGCGCAGGCGCTCGGTCTGGTTGTAGCCCCTGCCGATTATCTGGTTTTCAAACACGACCACGGCCCCGATGGGAATTTCATCGGCGGAGAAGGCTTTTTCGGCCTCGGCCAGCGCCTGGTCCATAAAGTACTCGTCGGTAACCGGCACGGCTTATTTCTTCATCACGATGGCGCCCATCACGGCTTGGGCCGTGGGTTGCCACTGCGCCTGCTCCTCGGCCGGGGCCACGAAGGTGAAGACGTACAATTGCGTGCCCTCAATGGCGTATTGCACGGTCTGGTAGCGTTTGATGGGGGCCAGCTGGCTGCCGGTACGCCGGCTGTCGGCCACAGTCGAAACGAATTCAAAATAGATGAAATCGCGGCCGTTCACCGTCCGAATATCTTCTTTGATAAAATCAACCTTGGTGTAAAGGCGCTGGATGCTGGATTTGTAAATCTTAATCAGCACGCCGTAATCGAAGCTTTCGAAGGTGGTGGGGCGCACGGCTATGCTGAAATCCACGCGCCCGCTGGGGTTGGAAAACACGGCCAGCGGCTTGCGCGGCGAGGGATATTTCACGGCAATGCCATCGTCGGGCAGTGGCGCGAAGCCCACCGGCACGCCCACGCTCAGGCTCGAGGCCAGCTTGACGGTGGTGAGCTTGGGTTTGGGTGCAAAAGCCGTGAGGCCAAAAAACAAGAGCAGAAGCGAGGTGAATTTCATAGCAGAGAGCAACGATGGGGGCATAAAAGTAGTGCCCCGGCTTTTGGGGCCGGGGCACTGCTAAGGCGGTGGTTAGCGACGGATGGTGGGGTACTTAATCCGCACCTTCTTCCAGTACACGTAGTTGCCGGTTTTGGCCTCTACCAGGTAGGTGCCGGCCGGAATCTTGCCCAGGTTCACGGGTGCGCCGGTGTTGTTGGCGGGGTCCAACTCGGTCTGGTACATTACCTTATTCTTGTAGTCGGTCATCACCAGCGTGCCGGGCTTGGTGAACTGCTGGGTGAAACTGAGCAGAATATCGGTCGAGTTGGCCTTGGGAAATACGTCGATGCCCGACAGCGTTTCGATGCGCTTGATGGGGCCGTCCAGCGTCACGGCATCCGTCGTGCCCTTCGATTTGATAACGGTACCCGAGGCATCCGACTTGCTCTTGGTCTTGATTTTGGTTTGGGCCTGCGCGGAGCCGGCTGCTAAGAGGGCGGCGGCCAGAGCGAGAGCGGGGAGGAATTTCATGAGGGTTTTGAAGGGATTAAGAAGACAAAGGAACGCAGTTACCAATGCCCTTTGCATACTCCGTACCAAAGTTTGGGTTTCGCCCCGCCCGCGCAGTGGCTACCTTCGCAGAAAAAAGCGGAATCTCAATAATCCGTTTTAATCAGTTAGAATCCGTTAAATCTGCGGTCCATGCTACGTACCCACACCTGCGGCGAGCTCCGCCCCGAACACATCGGCCAAACCGTCACCCTTTGCGGCTGGGTGCAGCGCACCCGCGACAAAGGCGCCATTCTCTGGATTGACCTGCGCGACCGGTACGGCCTCACCCAAATCACCCTCGAAGAAGGCGTAGAGGCCGAAGCCGTACGCGAAACCGCCCGCCAGCTCGGCCGTGAGTTCGTGCTCCAGGTGACCGGCAAAGTATCGGAACGCTACTCCAAAAACGACAAAATCCCGACCGGCGGCATCGAAATCCGCCCCGAGAAAGTGGAGGTGCTGAACCCCGCCAAGCTGCCGCCCTTCCTCATCGAAGACGATACCGACGGCGGCGACGACCTGCGGATGAAGTACCGCTACCTCGACCTGCGCCGCACGCCCGTACGCAACAACCTCATGCTGCGCCACAAAATGGCCCAGGCCGTGCGCCGCTACCTCGATGGCCAGGATTTTATCGAAGTCGAAACGCCCGTCCTCATCAAGTCCACGCCCGAAGGCGCGCGCGACTTCGTGGTGCCCTCGCGCATGAACCCTGGCGAGTTTTACGCCCTGCCGCAGTCGCCCCAGACGTTCAAGCAGCTGCTCATGGTGTCGGGCTTCGACCGCTACTTCCAAATCGTGAAGTGCTTCCGCGACGAAGACCTGCGCGCCGACCGCCAGCCCGAATTCACGCAGATTGACTGCGAAATGGCCTTCGTGACCCAGGAAGACATCCTCGACATGTTCGAAGGCCTGGTGCGCTACCTGTTCAAGGAAATCAAAAACCTCGATTTCCCCACCGTGCCCCGCATGACCTACGCTGACGCCATGCGCGACTATGGCAACGACAAGCCCGACACCCGCTTCGAAATGAAGTTCGCCGACCTCACCGAAACCGTGAAAGGCCAGGGCTTCCCCGTGTTCGACAGCGCCGAGCTGGTGCTGGGCATCAACGCCGCCACCTGCGCGGCCTACACCCGCAAGCAAATCGACGAGCTGACCGAGTGGGTGAAGCGACCGCAAATCGGTGCTACCGGCCTCGTCTACGCCCGCGTGGAGGCCGACGGCCAGGTGAAATCCTCAGTCGACAAGTTCTACTCGCAGGACGAATTGCGCAAGTGGAGCGCTGCCTTCGGGGCTAACCCCGGCGACCTCATCCTGCTGCTGGCTGGCCCCGAAACCAAAACCCGCAAAGCCATGAGCGAACTGCGCCTCGAAATGGGCCGACGCCTCGGCCTGCGCGACCCCAACTCGTTCTCGCCGCTGTGGGTGATTGACTTCCCGCTACTCGAATTCAGCGAAGAGGAAGGCCGCCACTTCGCCATGCACCACCCCTTCACCTCGCCCAAGCCGGAGGACTTGGCCCTGCTCGACAACCCCGAAACCATCGGCCAGACCCGCGCCAACGCCTATGACCTGGTCATAAACGGCGTGGAAGTGGGGGGCGGCTCCATCCGCATCCACGACCGCGCCGTGCAGGCCCGCATGTTCTCACTGCTCGGCTTCTCGCCCGAAGAAGCCCAGGCCCAGTTCGGCTTCCTGCTCGACGCCTTCGAGTACGGCGCGCCGCCCCACGGCGGCCTCGCTTTCGGCTTCGACCGCCTCTGCAGTCTCTTCGGCGGCTCCGATTCCATCCGCGACTTCATCGCCTTCCCGAAGAACAACTCCGGCCGCGACGTGATGATTGACTCTCCCTCTCCCATCTCGGACGTGCAGCTCAAGGAGCTGAGCATCGCCACGGCGGTGGTAGCGAAGTAGGTTTTTTGAAACGGTAGAAGCAGAAGCGGCGACTGATATTTCAGTCGCCGTTTTTTGTTAAAGTATTTTTTGAACGGGAAACACTTTTTTAGGGTGCGTTTTAGCCGTCATCTTGACATCAAGAATGTTGTTGAAGTCGCTGAAGGGAGATGCAAAACTTTCAAAATCCACTGCTCCTGCTTGACTTCCGCAACGTCGGGATGATGGATTAATTTGAAGATGCCCGATTAACTCAAACTTTTTGACAATAGTGTGTAAATGCTTTTGGTCGATGCTAACAACATCAAATCCAATGCGGTTTTCAGGCGCATAAGTCATCCCCATTAACTCACCATTCTTGATATCTTCAAGTAGTGGTTTCGTTGCGCCTACGTAAGTCGGCTTAGCAAATTCATAGCTACAACGACCTCTGTGCTGAGATATAAGTAGAAGAATGGTTGCTCTATATGTGCCGTCTTGCATTTGGAAGGCAAGTGCATCACCTTCATTAAAAAGAAAGGTTTTCGATGCTTTGTG
>JAQBNT010000267.1 GCA_028288445.1 Hymenobacter sp.
GCACCTTATCCCGTTGGAACAAGTCGTTCGGACGGAATAAGGTGCTTCACTGCGTTCAGCATGACAGAGGGCGTGCTCCGGCCTAGTGCTGGCCGGGCTTGGGGTGCACGCCGCCCGTGCGCGCCGCCGGGGCCGGCTTGATGGGCGCTTTGCCCTCGTCGTTGCCCACGTAGCGGCGCAGGCTCTTGGCGGCTTCGGGGTTCAGCTTGGCCGCTTTTTCGAGGTCGCGGCGGGCTTCGGATAATTTATCGAACGAAGAATAGCTGATGCCCCGGTATTCCCAGGCATCGGCGTAGGTCGAATCGAGCTGGATGGCTTTGGTGAAATCGGCCACGGCGGGCTTGTACTGGTACATCTGCATCTTGGCCACGCCCCGGCCGAAGTACGATTCCTTGTCGTCGGCCCGGTACTTGATGGCCCCCGAGAAATCGGTGGCCGCCGATTTGTACTGCTTCATCATCAGGCGGTTCACGGCCCGGTTGTAGTACGCGTCGGGGTTGTTGCGCTGGAGCTTGATGGCCGTGGCGTAGTCGGGCAGGGCCTCGGCGTAGTTCTTGAGGTAGCTTTTAGCCTTGGCCCGCTGCAGGTAGGCCGCCGAGCTTTTGGGGTCTACTTTCAGAATGGCGTCGGCGTTAGCCAGCATGTTGCGATAGTCCAGGGCCGTCATTTTCTTCTCCTTCTCCCGCTCGGCCGAGGCCGCCGTGGCCGACAGCGCGTTCGGGTCGGGCCGGTCGGCGGCCAGCGCGGCGGCCGAGGCCGCATCCGAAGCCACTGCGGTGGCGGGCGTAGCGGCAATGCCGTTGGCCTCGCCGGTGGTCCGGGCGTCGGGGGCCGAGGTGGCCGCGCCGGTCGAATCGGGCCGGCGGGCGTCGCTGACGGGCGGCATGTTCATGAGCTGGCTGGTGTTGCCCGATTTCTCCTTTTCAGTAACGGTGGTGGCGCAGTTGGTGAGAAAAGCGAGCAGCCCGAGGGCCGCCATAGGAGCGCGAAAATGTGGTTTCATGGAATGCAGAAAATATGTAGCGTCGGCAAGCTGTGCCGGAGCCGGGCCTTATACGGGAAAATTCAAAAATTGGCTGCCGGCACAGACCGCGCCAAAATCTTGTTGGCAAGATAACCCACCGGCGACTACAATCCCGACGCGGCGCGGCGGCTATCTTTACGGCTCGTAATGGGTGGGCCCCCCAGCCGGGCCCGGTTTACTTTTTTCTTTCGCAGCATTCTATGGCATTGCAATTTGATTTGGTCGTGGTCGGCAGCGGCCCCGGCGGGTACGTAGCCGCCATTCGGGCGTCGCAGTTGGGTTTGAAAGTGGGCGTTATCGAGCGCGAGTCGCTGGGTGGCATTTGCCTCAACTGGGGCTGCATCCCCACCAAAGCCCTGCTCAAGTCGGCGCAGGTGTTCGAGTACCTCAACCACGCCGCCGACTATGGCCTGAAGGCCGAAGGCATCGGCTACGACTTCGGGGCCGTCATCGGTCGCAGCCGGGGCGTGGCCGACGGCATGAGCAAGGGCATCAACTTCCTGTTCAAAAAAAATAAAATCGAAACCGTGATGGGCACCGGCAAGTTGCTGGCCCCCGGCAAAGTGGAGGTGACCAAGGCCGACGGCAGCAAGGAAACGGTGGAGGCCAAATCCATCATTCTGGCCACCGGGGCCCGCTCGCGCGAACTGCCCACGATGCCTGTCGACAACAAGAAAATCATCGGCTACCGCAAGGCCATGAGCATGGAGCAGCTGCCCAAGCGCCTCGTGGTGGTGGGTTCGGGCGCTATCGGCGTCGAATTTGCTTACTTCTACCGCACCATGGGTTCGGAGGTGACGGTGGTGGAGTTCCTGCCCCGCATCGTGCCCGTGGAGGATGAGGAAGTATCGCGCCAGATGGAGAAGTCGTTCCGCAAAATCGGCGTGAACGTGCTCACCAGCGCCGAAGTAACCAAAGTGGACACCAGCGGCGAAGGCTGCAAAGTGACCATCAAAACCGCCAAAGGCGAGCAGGTAATTGAGTGCGACGTGGTGCTGAGCGCCGTGGGCGTGACCACCAACCTCGAGAACATCGGCATCGAAGAACTGGGCATTAAAGTGGAGCGCGGCCGCGTGATTGTGGACGACTTCTACCAGACCAACGTGCCTGGCATCTACGCCATTGGCGACATCGTGCCCGGCCCCGCACTGGCCCACGTCGCTTCGGCCGAAGGCATCATCTGCGTTGAGAAAATCGCCGGCCACCACCCCGAGCCGCTCAACTACCAGAACATCCCCGGCTGCACCTACGCCTCGCCCGAAATCGCCAGCGTGGGCTACACCGAAGCTGAGGCCAAAGCCAAGGGCTACGACGTGCTGGTGGGCAAGTTCCCGTTCTCAGCCTCGGGCAAAGCCAGCGCCGCCGGTGCCAAAGACGGCTTCGTAAAAGTCATCTTCGACAAGAAGTACGGCGAGTGGCTCGGTGCCCACATGATTGGCATGAACGTGACCGAAATGATTGCCGAAGTAGTAGTGGCCCGCAAGCTGGAAACCACGGGCATGGAAATCATCAAGGCCGTGCACCCGCACCCTACGATGTCGGAAGCCATTATGGAAGCGGCCGCGGCGGCTTATGGTGAGGTTATTCACCTGTAAGCCTTCGCTCTAATCCATTAAAAAAAAGCCTCTTGCAAATAGCAAGAGGCTTTTTCGTATGCAATTAATCTGCTAATGATTACTCAATCTCCGATTTCTGCTTCTGGAACATGGCCTGGCCACGTAGCAGCACGCGGAGGCTTTTGCGCTTGAGCGAAATATTCGGGGTGGTGCTGTCGTCGTCTTCGAGGCGGTTTTTGTAGGCCGTCAGGATGTCGCGGTAGGAGATGACGCCGCTGACCAGGGCCTTGCTACCGGGGCCGAGTACGGGCAGCACGTCCACGTTTTCGCGGGCCATGCGCTCCACGGCGGTGCGGAGGCTGTCGGTGGCCAGCAGAGTAGAGGAGCGGGGCTGGAGCAGGGCGCTGATGGGCGCGTTCTCATCGGCGTGCCAGCCGGCCAGGGCCACCGTGCTCACGATGCCGGCGAAGGCCCCGTCGGGGTTCACAATGACCAGGTGCGGGCCGGTGGGCTCGGCTTCGCGCTCGGTCCACTCGCGCACTTCCCGGATGGTGTTGTCGGTGCTGATGGCTAGCATGCCGTTTTGCAGCACGCGGCCCACGTTCACTTTGTCGAGCAGGTCAGGCTCGTAGTCGACGGGCGTTTTCACGCCGCGCCGGGCAATTTTTTCGGTCATAATGGTATTGCCCATCAGCAGAAACGACACCAGGTAAGCACCCGTACACGCGCCGAGCAGCGGCAGCAGCGCCTGCGCCTGGCCCGTGGACTCCACCGCAAACACGATGGACGTGAGCAGCGCCCGCGACGCGCCCGCAAACATGGCCGCCATGCCCACCAGCGCCGCCAGCGGAATTACAATGTCCGAGGCCGGGAAGAAGTGCCGGCTGGCCACGCCCAGCAGCGCCCCGGTGGCCCCGCCAATGGTGAGCAGCGGGGCCAGCGTGCCGCCCGATGTGCCGCTGCCCAGCGAAATGGCCCACGAGGCAAACTTGAGGAAGCACAGCGCCAACAGCAGGCTCAACGAGGCATTGCCCGACAGTATATCGGTGATGTTCTCATAGCCCACGCCCAGCGTGCGTGGTGCGAAGTAGCCAATGCCGCCCACGGCCAGCCCGCCCAGCGCCGGCCACCACGCCCAGTGAATGGGCAGCTCTTCGAACAGGTCTTCAATGAAATACACGATTTTGGTGATGGCTACCGAGGCCAGGCCCACCAGCAGGCCGATGACGCTGTAGGTAGCTAAAGCGCCATTGCTGGGGGCTAGCAGCGTGGCCATGGGAAACGCTGGGCCTTGCTCAAACAGTAAGTGGTGCCCCGCCGCCCCGGTGATGCAGGCCAGCGCCACCGGCAGCAGCGAGCGCGGCGAAAACTCAAACAACAGCAGCTCAATAGCCAGAAAAACCGCCGCGATGGGCGTGCCGAAAATGGCCGACATGCCCGCCGTAGCGCCCGCCGCCAGCAGCACCTTGCGCTCGTGGTGGGTGATTTTGATGAGCTGGCCCAGCGTGGAGCCCAGCGCCCCGCCGGTGGCAATAATTGGCCCCTCGGCCCCAAACGGCCCGCCCGTGCCAATGGAAATAGCCGCCGACAACGGCTTCAAATACATAATGGATGGCTTGATGCGGCTCTGGTTGGTCAGAATCTGCTCCATCGCCTCGGGGATGCCGTGACCGCGAATGGCTTTCGAGCCATAGATGGCCATCAGGCTGACCAGCAGGCCACCCAGCGCCGGCATGATGATAACCCAAAGTCCCAGGTGATTATCGGCCGGGCTGTGATATTCCAGCGAAACATTGCCGTGGAAAACCAGGTTGGTGACGAGGTTGATGAGGTAGACCAGCAGGCGGGCCACGAAGCTGATGACCACGGCCACCAGCACCGCCAAGGCCGAAATGCGCACCAGGCGCTGCTTGTCGGGGGCCACGCGGGGCCGCACGCCATCATCGGCCAGTGTAGAATCGAGAGATGGAGCAATGGGAATGCCGGCCTGAGCCAGCGGCGAGTGTTTCATAGAAAATGGGAAAGTGTGAAGCGGCGGCCAACGAATTGGCGACGCATATTAGTAGCAACTCCATGAAAGCGGGATGAGTGCCCCAACAACCGGATAGCAGTCAGAATAACGAGTTGCACCTTTGTGCGGTTCTAAGCTCGCTGATATCAGGCATTTGTCTGAGTTTATTGAATTAGCTGGTTCGCAAACAAGCCGGTCGGTGGACTTTGGCCGAACTTTGTGGTTGAATTTTCTACCGCGATTATCGCTTCAGCAGTCACCGGCTTTCCATAACTACCCGCTTCCTTAATATGCGCGTCCTCCATACCGCCGACTGGCACCTCGGCCAACGCTTCCAGCACGGCCACGAGCGGCTGGCCGAACACCGCTGCTTCCTCGACTGGCTGCTGGTCACCATTGAGGAGGAGTGCGTGGAAGTGCTGGTGGTGGCTGGCGATGTGTTCGACAGCGGCAACCCGCCGGCAGCGGCCCGCCGCCTGTACTACCAGTTTCTGGCGCGGCTGCGCGACTCTGCCACCTGCCACGACGTGGTAATCGTGGGCGGCAACCACGACTCGGCCGATACGCTCAACGCCTCGGCCACGCTCCTCAAGGCGCTGCGGGTGCACGTGGTGGGCGGCGTGCCCGCGCAGTTTGATGACCAGTGCCTGCTGCTGCCGCACGGCGCGGCCACGCCCCGGCTGGCGGTGGCGGCCGTGCCGTTTCTGCGCGATGCCGACGTGCGCTACCTGGTGCCCGGCGAGAGTGCGGAGGAACGCGAAACTCGCCTGCGCGACGGCATTGCGGCCCACTACCACCGCGTGGCCGACCTGCTGAGCGACTACCGCGCCCAGGGCATACCGGTGCTGGCCACGGGCCACCTGTTCGCGGCCGGCTGCGGCGATAACGACGCCAGTACCGAGCGCCCGCTTAGCATCGGCTCACTGGGCCAGATTACGGCCGATGCCTTTCCGGCCGACTTCGACTACGTGGCGCTGGGGCACCTGCACCGGCCGCAGGTGGTGGGCCAGCGGGCGCACATTCGCTACTCGGGCTCGCCCATTCCGCTGTCGTTTTCCGAAACCGACCACCCGCAGCAGGTGCTGCTGCTGACCTTCGATGGGCCGGGCTGCCCGCAGATTCTGGCGCTGGATGTGCCCTGTGAGCGGCGACTGGTGCGTTTTCGGGGCTCGCTGGATGAGGTGATTGAGCAGCTGCAGCAGTACAACAACGCCGACTACCAGCACGAAGCCTGGGCCGACGTGGCCGTGCTACCCGGCCTGCCGTGGTCGGAAGTGCAGGACCGCGTCCGCGAAGCCTGGCAGGCTACCGAGGGCCGCGTGCGCGTGGTGGCTGGCCCCCGGCCCCTGCGCCCGCTGGAAAATGAAATGCCGGAGACTGTTCACGAAGAAGCGCCTGAAGGCCCGCACCTGGAGGAACTGTCGCCGCGGCTGGTGTTTGAGCAATTACTGGACACGCAGGTCCTGGAGCCCGAGGCGCGCCAACAGTTGCTCGATACGTTTGGCCAGCTGCTGGCCTTGCCGCGGGCCGATGCCGTGGCGTAACTTGAGGCAGCCAATCTGTTTAATCAACCGTCGGGTTAGTCAATCAGCTGCGGCCTGATTAGTTTGACGTTCTACCGAATTATGAAAATTATTTCCGTTGCTTGCCAGAATCTTAACTCCTTGCGGGGCAAGCAGGTCCATCGACTCGATTTTGAAACCGCGCCGCTGGAAAACTGCGGCCTGTTTGCCATTACGGGGCCAACGGGCGCGGGCAAAACCACCCTGCTCGACGCCATTACGCTGGCCCTGTACGGCCGCACGCCGCGCCAGGGCAACGGCCGCTCTCTCATCAGCCACGGCGCGACGGAGAGTTGGGCCGAAGTGGTATACGAAGTAGCCGCCGGACGCTTTCTGGCCAAATGGAGCATTCAGCGGGCCCGCAAAAAGGTGGGCGGGGCCTTGCAGGATGCGTACATGGAAGTATGCTCGTGGCCCGATGGCAAGCTCCTGACCCAGAAAACGGAGAAAAGTATCGCCCAAAACGAAGTGCTGACGGGCATGAAATACACGCAGTTCACCCGCTCGGTGCTGCTGGCACAGGGCGGCTTCGATGAGTTTCTGAAGGCCAAGGACGACGAGCGGGAAAAGCTGCTGGAGCGCATCACGGGCATTGAGATTTATACCACGCTGTCGGGGCAGGCACACGAGCGGTTTCGGGTTGAGGAGGTGAAGGAGCGGGACCTGGCTGCCCGTATTGGGGCGGTACAATGGTTTTCGGCCGATGAGCTGGCCGCCAAAACCACTGAGGCCGAGCAGCTGACTGATGCTGTAGCCACCGCCGCCACGGCCGCCGATACCCTGCGCCAGCACCACGACTGGCACCAGAAACTGGCCGGGCTCACCACCCAAGCCACCCAGGCTGCCGCCGCCGTGGAGCAGGCCGAAACCGCCCTGGCCGCCCGCCAGCCCGACCTTGACCGGCTGGCCGACCACGAGCGCGCCGAACCCTTCGAGAAGCGCTGGGTGCGGGTGAACGCCGCCGCCCGCGATGCGCAACAGGCTGAAGCCGCCCGCCAGCTGTTGGCCCGCGATTTGGCCACCGCCCGCGTGTGCCACACGCAGGCCCGGGCCGCCGTGGAGAGTGCCCGCACGGCCTGGCAGCAAGCCGAAGAGGACTTAGCCCGCGAAAAACCAGCGCTGGACGAAGCCCTCGCCCAGATTCCTAATCTCGACACGCTAACCAAAGCTGCCGCCGCTGCCCGCCACGAGTGGGACGATAAAAAAGCTACTCAACAGCAGGCGCAGCGTGATTTCCAGCACTTCGAACAGCAGGCTGCTACCAACCGCACCGAATTCAGGCAGCTTAGCGAGTGGCTAACCAGCCACGCCGCCGATGAAAAGCTGGAAACCGCTGCCGCCCGCCTTGACGGCCTGCTGGCCCAACGCGAGAAAGCCGCCAGC
Source organism: Hymenobacter sp. (assembly GCA_028288445.1). Classification (GTDB taxonomy): domain Bacteria; phylum Bacteroidota; class Bacteroidia; order Cytophagales; family Hymenobacteraceae; genus Hymenobacter. The sequence continues at coordinate 7,537 of JAQBNT010000267.1, forward strand.
GACTACAGCTTGGTGAAGCAGCAAAAACAGCCGCTGCTAACCGAGCTGAATGCTGCCGGCGAGGCCGCGCAAAACTTCCACAACAACGCCGAGCTGGCCAGCGAAGCCCTCGCTGGTCTGGCGGAGGAGTGGGACCTGTGGCGCCAGCAGCACGCGGGCTTGCAGGAGGCCGCGCAAGGCCGGAAATTATTGCTGGTAACTGAGTTGGAGACAGTGCGTTCAACTCACGGCCGGCACTTTGAGCAGCTGTTGGGTAAGAAACTGTTTGCCCAGCACAAGGACAACCTGCAGCCGGGCCATTCGTGTCCGCTGTGTGGAGCGCTGGAACACCCGGTGCTGCGCGAGGGCGTGGATGCGTCGGCCGAAGCCATTGCGGCGCTAGAAAAACAGGTAGCCGCAAGCAACCAGCAGCTGCAAACGCTCACGGGGCAGCAACAGGATAATGACAAGCTGCTGACCATTCTGGAGCCATTTCCGCGGGCGCTGGTGGCCGATGCCGCCGCCCGGCAGCTTGATTTGCCCGCCGCCCTGCGCGGGGCGCAGTTGTTGGTGCGTGACCTGAACAATGCCCCCGAACGCCAGACCAAGCACACCAAGGAATACGGCCAGGCCAAAAAGGCCGAAGCCGATGCCCTGGAGAAGCAGGAATTGCTCAGCAAGCAGCTGGCTGGGATTGAAGGCCAGTTGACGCGCATCCAGGACGAAGGGCGGTTGGCCGTGCAGGAAATGGAGGAGCTGGCTACCCAGTTGGAATTGCCTTTCGACCGTAAGCAGCCAGCTTCGCTAAAGGTGCTGATTCAGGAGCGGGCCGCAACGTATGACCGGAATAATATCCGTCGCAACAAGCTGGAAGTAGAGATGGCCGGTGCTACCGCCCGGCTTAATGCGTTGGAAAAAGCCGCGCAAGGCTTGGTTCAGGAAGTCGATAAACTCGATGAGCGCCAGCAGGCCGCCGCCCGTGAAGCCCAGAAATGTGCCGCCGCCATTGCCGCCGCCCACCCCGACTACCCATCTCCGCAAGCGGCCCTGAACCACTGGCAAACTGCTGAAAAAACGGCCCGCCAAAGTTGGGAAGCGGCACAAGCCACCGAGCGCATCGGCAGCGAGCAGTGCATTAAGCTGGAATCGCAGGAAAAAGACAAGGCCAAGGACCGCAACCTGGCGCAGTTTGAGCACGACCATCTCCTAGAGGAGCTCAGTCACCAGCTGCCGCTGGCTGGGCTGGCCGCTTCGTCTGCCATTCTCGACTTGCTGTTGCCCGAAGTGCAGCGGCCATTGCTGCGTCGCCTTGCCACCGAGCTGCGCGGCAACGTAGCCCAGGCCCAAGCCCACCAGCAATGGTGCGCCGTCGAACTGGCTAAAACCCAGGCCCAGGCCCTTACCCCCGAGCCGGCCGAAGTCGTGAAAACTGCCTTTGAAGCCGCTCAGCAGCATTATCTAACCCAACGCGACCATCTGGCCAGTCTGAAAAAAGAACTAGCTGACGACCAGCTCAAGCGCGCCACGCACCACGAGCTGGCTCAGGAGCTAACCGCCCAAAAAGCCGAAACCCGGCGCTGGGCCGCCATGTACGAACTGCTGGGCTCGCGCGACAAAAGCAAGTTCAGCCGCTTCGCGCAGGGCCTCACCCTGGCCCGCCTCGTGAGCCACGCCAACCACCACCTGCGCCTGTTCAACGAGCGCTACACCCTGCGCCGCCGCGATGCCACGTCGCTGGGCCTGCTCGTGGCCGACAGCTACGACGACTGCGTGCGCGACGTGGGCACCCTTTCGGGCGGCGAAACCTTCCTCGTGAGCCTGGCGCTGGCGCTCGGTCTCTCCGAATTGGCCTCCAACTCCGCCCGCATCGATTCGTTGTTTATCGACGAAGGCTTCGGCACGCTCGACGCGGATACGCTTGACATTGCCCTGGCCGCGCTGGGCAGCCTGCGCCAGCGCGGCAAAACCATCGGCATCATCACCCACGTCGATGTCGACAAGCTGAAGGACTACATCGACACGCGCGTGGTGGTAGAGCGGGTAGGGCAGGGCAGTAGCCGCCTGCGCGTGCTGCCCGAAGTGCAGCAGGAAGTATTGGCTTAGCTGGCTCCTCCCGCCGCCTTCACTTCCGGCCAGGTCCAGTATTTCTTCGCCCCAATGCCCGCATAACCGGCCCGGAAAAACGCCACCACCTCCCGCTCCATATCCTCCGGCGCAATGGACGATGGGTAAATTGGCCGGCCGTCGGGGTCGGCGTAGCGCTCGGCTTTGGTTAGCTTTTTGCCGGTCAGGCGCAGGAGCGGGCCAGTGTCGGTGATGCCATCGGCGGCCCAGGTGCGGCCGCTGGTTTCCAGTGCGTTGAGGCGGGCTGCGAGCGGGGCCAGCGCCAGGCGCGGCAGGGTAGGGCGGCTGGCGAGGTCAATCCAGGTCGTGTATTTGTATTCGAGTTCGTAGCAGCTGCCTTCGTACTGGCTCAGCACGATATCAGAGCCCGCCGTGGGACCGAAAATGGCGTAATACGGCAGCGGCGCGGGCGTGTTCACCACCGCCAGCCCAATTTCCGGGTAGTGCTGCCGCGTGGTTTTGTCGCTTCGGATGATGGCCGCCGCCCGTTGCACCCCGTCGTATTCGGGCTGCCAGGCGGCGCGGCCGGCTTCCGTATTTTGCAGCATTTCGGCGAAGCGCGGCAGGAACCAGTCAAACTTTTCGGCCGAGGCCTCGTCCTCGCGCCGCCGCCGGCTGGGCGCGCCGAACGGCTCGTAGAACCGGGCTTTCTCCTCCGCATTCAGCCAGCACACCAATTGCAGCGCCGCATTGGCCAGCGGGTGGTTCAGGTCGATTTCCCGGAAATCGCCCAGCACCGCCACCATGCGCAGCAGTTCCTCCTGCTGCAACGCCAGTTCCGGATTCAGCAAACACCACACGCCGATAAAGCCGTCGATATCAAAATGATTGGCCGTGACGGCCACCGCGTCCAGGCCCGGCGTGGTAGGCTGGTGCAGCGCCCGCAGCGCCGAGCCGGCGCTGGTGTCGTCGCGCAGGGCTAGGGGCGTGGCCGCCCCGCGCCAGTGCGCCAGCGTGAGCACGGCCCCGAGGCCCACGCTGTCCACCACAATAGTAGGCTGCTGCCGAAGCTGCGCGAAAGGCACGAAATAGCGGTTCATCCGGCAAAGCTCCGTCAAAAATGCCTTATCCGCGCAGCCCTGTCTACCGCCGCCGGTGCCGGTTACTGATGCGTTCCACGCGCTGCTTCCGAATCCAGCCCAAGTAGGTCTGCAATTCTTCCGCGTCCCGCAGGGCCTCCACCGAAGCGTATTGCCGGGCCAGGGCGCGGTTGCTCAGGAAACGGTGCACGCTGCTGTGGCAGGGCTGGCACAGGTCCACGGTGGGGCCGTGTTTGCCGCCCTCTTCGCGCGGCACGAGGTGGTGGCGCGAAGTGGCCTGCACCTCCCGCTCGCAGAGGCCGCAACGGGGGCCAGCGGCCGGCGCTGAATTAGCGGACGGCCATGAAACGGACCGCGGGCGTTGCCTGGGCATTACGCAAATAGTAGTAGGGCGTGAACAATTTGGCTGAAACCTTAACAGGGTTCGCCTGCGGCAAGTTGCGGATTTGTTATCAACGTACTATCTTGGCCAGTAATGTGCGGAGATTTCGCATTTTACCGCTCTTTCAGGCTAGCTGCATTTCACCCTTTTTCTCCTTATTTTAACCGTGATGATACCTGTACCTTCCTTTTTACGGCCCAAACAGTGGCCGCTGGCCGGCTGGCTGACCGGGGCGCTGATGATGTTGCTGCTGCTGGGTTCGGCCCCCGAAGCCCGCGCGCAAACCTGGATGGTGAGCACTACCGCCCAAATCAAGCTGGGCATCCTGGATAAATACGGCCAGCTCGGCCCTTACACGGCTACTTTCGTGGTACACAGTGAGAAAACCGGGAAAGACTATCTGCTGGTGAAAGAACTTGCCAAAGGCCAGACCGGCATCGACGTGCTGTTCCCCACCGACCCATCGGACCCGGAGTATTTCAAAACGGAGAGCGGTGAGGCTTCTAATGCCAGCCCCGGCCGCTACACCTGGGAGTGCCGGGTGAAGGGCGTGAAAGCCGTCGGCGGCCGGTTCGTGTTTCCCGAAGTGGGCAACGACGTGACGATTGTTAACAAGTAGCAGAGCCGGTTCCGGCCGCAAAAATCAGAAAGCCTGGCCACGCGCCGGGCTTTTTGCGTTATACGTGGTTCAGAGTCCTCGACTTCTCGCTTAATTACCCATCGCCATGCCTCGCAAGTCTTTTCCCGAACTCATCAACAGCCCCGGAATGCCGGTGCTGGTCGATTTTTACGCCACCTGGTGCGGCCCCTGCAAAACCATGGCCCCCATTCTGGAACAGGTGGCGGCCCAGCACGGCGGCAAGGTGCGCGTCGTCAAAATCGACGTGGACCGCAACCAGGCCGTGGCCCAGCAATACCGTGTGCAGAGCATTCCTACGCTGATTTTGTTTCATCAGGGGCAGCCGGTGTGGCGGCAGGCGGGCGTGGTGCCGGCTGCCCAAATCGCGCAGGTGTTGCAGTCCTATGTGGGCAAATAGCCGGCCGGGACGCGAGGGCTAAACTATCCGGTGGATGCCAGCGTTGGGGTGGTCGCTACCTTTGCGTCTTCCTCGATTGCTACCGTATGATTTTTAGTTCTGCCCGGCGTTACTACTTGTTGTTGTTGATATTGGGGCTGGGGTGGCCGCAGGCCGGCTGGGCTCAGCCGGGGCCACGGTTCACCATCAGCGGCACGGTGCGTGGCGGGCACGGCGAAACCCTACCCGGTGCCAGCGTGGCCGTGCCCGCGCTCGGTACCGGCACGGCGGCCGACTCGCTCGGCCACTACTCGCTGAGCCTGCCGGCCGGGCGTCACCAGCTGGTCATTGCCTTCATCGGCTACCAGCAAATTGTGCGCGAGGTGAATCTGAATAAGAACCAGCGCCTGAGTCTCAACCTCGAAGAAAGCGGCAACGAACTGGGCGAGGTGATAGTGGAAGGCTCCGTGACGTTGGAGCAGAAGCTCAAAACCACTCAAATGGGTGTCGAGCACCTCAGCATTAAGGAAGCCAAGCTGCTGCCGGCGCTGTTCGGCGAAGTCGACATTCTGAAAACCTTGCAGCTGAAGCCCGGCGTGCAGAGCGGGGGCGAGGGCACCAGCGGCCTGTTTGTGCGCGGCGGCTCGGCCGACCAGAACCTGGTGCTGCTGGACAACACGGTGGTGTACAACCCCAACCATTTGTTTGGGCTTTTTTCGGTATTCAACTCCGATGCCGTACAGAGCGTGGACCTGTACAAGTCAGGCTTTCCGGCGCAGTTTGGCGGGCGGCTGTCGTCGGTGGTGGATGTGAAGCTGCGCGAGGGCAACCGCCAGCACTACGTGGCCACGGGCGGCGTGGGCCTGATTTCGTCGCGCCTCACCTACGAAGGGCCGATAAACAAGGGCAAGGGCTCGTTCATCGTGAGCGGCCGGCGCACGTATTTCGACATTTTCACGCGGGCCCTCAACCGGGCCAACGAGGGCAAGGAGGACTACAGTCCCATTCCCGATTACTATTTCTACGATTTCAACGCCAAGGCCAACTACACGCTCGGCGAGAAGGACCAGGTGTTTCTGACCGGCTACTTGGGCCGCGACATTTTCGGTTTCAGCAGCCCCAACGGCTTCAATTTCAGCTTCCAGTGGGGCAACACCATCGGCTCGCTGCGCTGGAACCACACGTTTTCGCCCAAGCTGTTCGTCAATACCACCGTGTCGGTATCGGACTATAAATACACGCTGACCAACCAGCTGGCCAACGTGTTCAGCTTCAACCTAGGCTCGCAAATCACGGACTACACCGGGCGCACCGATTTTGAGTACACGCCCAACGACCGGCACCAAATCAAGGTCGGGGCCATGCTCACGCAGCACCGTTTTGGCGTGGGCCGCCTCAGCGCCAGCACCGGCGACGGCCGCCTCGACATCGGCTCCGACGTGCATTACTACGGCCTCGACGGGGCCGTGTACGCCTCCGACAACTACAAGGCCACCGACAAGCTCCAGCTCGAAGGCGGCCTGCGCCTGACCGGCTTCCGCAGCGGCACCGACCAGTACGGCGGCCTGGAGCCCCGCGCCGCCGCCCGCTACGCCCTGAACGACAAGACCTCGTTCAAGCTCAACTACGCCATGATGTACCAGTACGTGCACCTGGTCACGAACTCGGGCGCGTCGTTGCCCACCGATATCTGGTATCCGTCGCGGCTGTCGGTGAAGCCGCAACAGTCGCAGCAGGTGAGCGGCGGGGCGAGCTTCCTGTTGGGCGGGGGCAAATACTTGCTCACCAACGAGCTGTACTACAAATGGGGCCGCAATCAGGTCGATTTCCGCGACGGCGCGCAGCTGTTTGTGAACCCTGATTTGGACCAGGAATTCATCTTCGGCAAGAGCTGGGCCTACGGCAACGAGCTTTATCTGGAGAAGAAAACCGGCAAAACCACCGGCTGGATTGGCTACACGCTGGCCTGGAGCTGGCGCAATTTCCAGCCCCAGAACGGCACCAACGGCGTGAACGGCGGCCGTGATTTCCACCCCAACTACGACCGCCGCCACAACCTGACCGTGGTGGTGCTGCACCAGCTCAACAAGCGCATCAATCTCACGGCGAGCTTTATCTACACTTCGGGCAACCTCACCACGCTGCCGCTGGGCCGGTTTGGCGTGCAGGATATTCCGGGCTCCAGCGTGGGCATCGACCCGCGCCCGGTGCCCGTGTACCCCGACCGCAATTCCTACCGCCTCATCCCGTACCACCGCCTCGACCTCGGCGTGGTGTACAAAATCGGGGCCCGGCGCGACCAGGACCTCACCCTGAGCATCTACAACGCCTACAACCGCCGCAACGCCTACTTCGTGTTCTTCGACACCGTGCGCGACAAGGCCAGCGGCCGCACCGTCGGCTTCCAGGCCAAGCAGGTGTCGCTGTTCCCGGTCATCCCGTCGCTGACGTACAATTTCCGCTTCTAAACCATGGGTTTTATGTCGATTTTACTCAACAGAAGCACGTTTGGGGCGCTGGCGATAGTTGGGCTGGCGCTGGCTGGCTGCGGCAAGCTGCAAAACGACATCAACGTGCCGCTGCCCGCCTTCTCCTCCGATTTGGTGGTGGAATGCTACCTCCGGCCGGGCCAGGTGCCGGAGCTGGCCGTCACCACGTCGGTGCCCTACATCAGCTCCGTGCTGCCGCAGGTACCCACCGATGTTACCGTCACGCTCACCATGCCCAACGGCACACTGGTGCCGCTGGCCTTCAGCCCCAATTACCGGGCGCTGATTGACACCACCACGGGCGTGAAATTCCACTCCCACATCGGCCGCGACCCGCTGGTGGCCCGGGCCGGCGATGTCTTCAAGCTTGATGTGGTGGACACCAAAGGCCGCCACGCCACGGCCACCACCACCATGCTGGCCCCCATTCCCATCGATTCGGTGAGCTACCAGTTCAACGACAAAACCGGCTCCGAGCGCAAGGCCATCTTCCTCACCAGCTTCCGCGACCCGCCCGCCCTCGACGACTGCTACCGCCTGCAACTCCATAAGGGCAGCCCCGCCAGGGGTGCGCTCCTCAAAAACCCGGAACAGGACATGTCGATAGAGGACCGGCTGCTCAACGGCCAGGAATTCGTGCTGGGCACCAGCTACCGCTTTTACCCCGGCGACACCGTCACGGCCACGCTCTACCACACCGAGCGGGCCATGTTCCGCTTCCGGCAGTCGGTGCGCGATGCGCGGCAGGCCAACGGCAACCCCTTCGCCCAGCCCTCCGCCATCTACGGCAACGTGCAGGGCGGCATCGGCATTTTCGGCGTGCTCAGCGGCACCACGGCCCAGAAGATTCTGGCGAAGTAAAGGGCTACAGCCCCGCCACCACGGCCTTTATCAAGGCCGTGAGCCGGGGTTCGGCCGCGCCGGCGGCGGCGAAAATATCGGCCAGCACCACGGGCTTGAGGTGGCCGGGCGCGCAGAGGTCGGTGATGACCGACACGGCCAGCACCGGCAGGCCCAGGTGGCGGGCCGCAATTACCTCCGGCACCGTGCTCATGCCCACGGCATCGGCCCCGATGGTGCGCAGGTAGCGGTACTCGGCCGGGGTTTCGAGCATGGGGCCGGGCACGCTGGCGTACACCCCGCGCCGGGTGGTGCTGGCCTGGCCCAGCGCCTGGGCGGCGGCTTCGGCCCGGCGGAGCAGGTCGGCGTCGTAGGGCGCAAACATATCCGGGAAGCGCGGCCCCATGTCGTCCAGGTTGGCCCCGATGAGCGGGTTGGTGGGTTGCAGGTTGATGTGGTCGTCAATCAGCATCAAATCGGCGAGGTTGAAATCGGGATTCAGGCCGCCGGCGGCGTTGCTCACCAGCAGGCGGGCAATGCCCAGCAGCTTGAGCACGCGCACGGGCATGGCCACCTGCTGCATGGTGTAGCCCTCGTAGTAGTGGAAGCGGCCTTGCAGCACTGCTACTTTCCGGCCGCCCATGCGGCCCAGCAGCAGCCGGCCGGCGTGGCTTTCCACGGTGCTGAGGGGGAAGTGCGGAATGTCGGCGTAGCTGATTTCGTACTCCACGTCGACCTCATTGGCCAGCGCGCCCAGCCCGGTGCCGAGGATGATGCCCGTTTCGGGCTGAAAGGCCTGGGAGTTGGATTTGATGTAGGCGGCGGCTTCGTGGAGGTGGTGCATGCGATGGATAATGGGAGATACCGGGTGGTTACGAAAAGCAAAATTCGTTCATAAGTGGTGAAGCTATACTACTTTCGAAGCGGTGCTCGTTCACTGCCTTGAACCTAACAACCTCCTTTCCTATGAAACAAATAAAGTACAGCTTACTGCTGCTTGCGTTGCTGGCCGGCGCCTGCAAAAAAGACACAACAGCGGCCAAGCCCGTGGCCCACTTTAGCGCCCCGGCTTCGGTCGGCGCGAATGTCCCGCTGCAAGTCACCAACCAATCGACCGATGCGACGGATTTTTTGTGGACCTGGGGCGACGGCACCACCTCCACGGGCGCGACGCCCTCGCACGCGTTTGATACCTACGGCAACATCCGGGTGCGCCTGGCCGCGTCCTCGGCCGAAGGCACCGACACCACCAGCCAGGTGGTGCAGGTAACCGCCGGCGGGGCCCCGGCCAGCGTTTTGTCGTCGGCAGTCGGCAACTACCGGGGCCGGCTCTACCGGAACAAGTATTCCGCCGACGGCAGCTTCACCACCACGGTTCGGGACACGACCATGCCACTGACGACGGTTATTAACACGAGCCGGGTACGCCTGTTCAACAGCGAATTCGACTACCTCGTGGGCAGCTACACCACTCCCCGAACCTGGCAGGGCCATGCCCCCCAACGCAAAAACGTCATGTTTACCAACTTTCGCAACGTGCTTCAGCTGGAGGCTCCCGGCGACAGCATTTACTGCTACATCTATTCGGGCGGCGTAGTTCGGGCCGATGCCATCTGGACGTTCTACGGCAAAAAGCAGCTGTAGTACAGCGCTGAGGCCTGAAAGAAAAAAGGCTTGCCCCAACGGGCAAGCCTTTTTTTGATGGGTAGCCGTGCAGTGGGGCGCGCTACTGGATATCCAGCGTGTACGGCAGGCGGGCTTGCACGCCGCGCATCTGCATCAGCTGCTGGTACTGGGCGTAGGCGGGGTACAGCGGCCCCAGCTCGGCCTTGATGGCGCGGGTTTTGGCGGCATCGTCGTCGTCGCTGAACGTGGAGATAAAGCCTTCCAGCGCCGATTTCTGGCGGGGCAGGCGCTGCACGCGGTAGTCGTCGGGCTGGAGGTGGGCACGGGCGGCGGCAATTTTCAGCGCGTCCTGGTAGTCGCCGAGCACGTCCACGAGGCCGTTGTTTTTGGCTTCGAGGCCGCTCCAGACGCGGCCCGAGGCCAGGCGGCGCAGGCGCTCCACAGGCATGTGGCGGCCCTTGGCGGCCTTGCTGGTGAAGTCGGCGTAGATGCGGTTTACCTCTTCCTGCAGGGTGCGCTTCTCAAAATCGGTGAGCGGGCGGGTGATGGTGGGCAGGTCCGAAAACTTGCCCGTCGTCACGCGGTCCACGGTGATGCCGAGCTTGTCGGCCAGCAGCGGCTGGATGTTGGGCAGCACGCCAAACACGCCGATGGAGCCCGTGATGGTGTTCGGGTGGGCCACGATGGTGTCGCAGGCCATGGCAATGTAGTAGCCGCCCGAGGCCGCCACGTCGCTCATGCTGGCGATAATCGGCTTCACTTTTTTGGTCAATACCACTTCGCGGTAGATGATGTCGGAGGCCAGCGAGGAGCCGCCCGGCGAGTTGATGCGCAGCACCACGGCCTTCACCCGGTCATCGAGCCGGGCCTTGCGGATGGCCTCGGCAAACTTGGTGCTGCCGATGTTGTCGTCCGAGCCCTTGCCGGTCACGATGTCGCCCTCGGCGTAAATCACGGCAATGCGGCGGCCGCTGGTTTTGCCCTCGCGCTCGTCCACGCCGTTGTCGTGGTCGGTGTAGTCGGAAAGGGTCACCAGGTTGGGGGTTTTGTTTTTGGCGAGGTCCAGCTTGCGGCGCAGGTAGTTCTGCACCTCATCGAAGTAGCCGAGCTTGGTCACCAGCTTCAGGCGCAGGGCGTCGGGGGCGTTGTGCACCAGCATCGAATCGGAAATGACCTTGAGGCGGGCGGGGGCGATGCCGCGGGTTTTGGCCACCTCGCCAATCATGTAGCCGTTGATGGAGTTCAGGAACGACACCGTCTGGTAGCGGGCCGAATCGGAGAAGTTCTCGCGGAAAAACGGCTCCACGGCGCTTTTGAAGGAGCCCACCCGGAAAATGTAGGGCTGAATGCCGGCCTTGTCGAACAGGCGCTTGTAGAACATCACCTCCGCGCTCAGGCCGTTGAATTCGAGCGTGCCCTGCGGGTTGAGGTAGATTTCGTTGGCCATCGAGGAGAGGTAGAAGCTCTTTTCGGAGGCGATTTCGTGGTAGGCGACCACAAATTTGCCGCTCTTTTTGAAGTCGAGCAGCGCGTTGCGCACTTCCTCCAGCGAGGCCATGCCGCCCTGCACGATGCCCAGGTTCAGCAAAATGCCCTTGATGTCGTCGTCGGACTTGGCCCGGTGAATGGCTTCCTTCAGCTCGACCAGCCCCGTGCTGCCGCCCCCGCCAAAGCCACCGAAGCGCCCTTCGCGCCCGCGCTCGTTCAGCGGCTCGTTCAGCTTAAGCTCCAGCACCGAGTTGGCGACGGTTTCCTTGGGCTCGTGCGAGCTGCTCACCGCCGCCCCGATGACGATGGCGAACACGACAAACCCGAGGAAGGCAAAGGCCGCAAGGCCCACAATGGTGGCGAGGACGTATTTAAGAAACTGGCGCATGGGTGCAGAAGTATGAGAGCAAGCAAAAGTAGGCGGCGCGGGCCGTTTGGCCGGCTAAAAGTAAAGGCGGGCCTTTCGATGCCGGTTTCCGGCGTTTCGACAACGATTTCCGCCGGCGGAAAGAGCCATCGAAACGGCGGAAATCGTTGTCGAAACGCCGGAAACCGGCATCGAAGGGCCGGAAACCAGCATTGAGTGCCCGGCAACTGGCATCGAAGGGGCGGAAAGGACCATTGCTCCCCCGGAAAGCCGCATCGCAGGCCCGGAAAGGGACGTCGGGCTTTCGAACACCGTTGCCGGGCTTACGAACACTGTTGCCGAGGGCGGCAAGACCGTTCGTAAGCCCGGCAACGGTGTTCGTAACGGCGGCAACAGTGTTCGTAATGCCGGCAAAACCGTTCGTAACGGCGGGGAAGGTGTTCGAAGCGGCGGGCAGACTGTTCGTAAGGCCGGCACAGGTGTTTGAAGCGCCGGAAAGGGCGTTTGAAGGGCCGGAGGAGGTGTTTGAAGCGGCGGAAAAAGTGCTAGTAGCCGTACTTCTCGCCCCACCAGCCGCGCAGGCGCTCCTGGATTTTGGCCTCGCTGGCGTTGTGGCCGGGGGCGTAGAAGCGGGTGCCGCTCAGGGCGTCGGGCAGAAACTCCTGCTCCTCGAAATTGCCCTCGCCGTTGTGCGAGTAGGCGTATTCCTTGCCGTAGCCGAGCTGTTTCATCAGGCGGGTGGGGGCGTTGCGCAGGGGCACCGGCACGGGGTACACGCCGTTGGCCTTCACCTCGGCCTGCGCGGCGCGGATGGCCATATAAGCGGCGTTGCTTTTGGGCGAAGTGGCGAGGTAAATGACGGTTTGGGCCAGTATCAAATCCGACTCGGGCAGGCCGATGACGGTGCAGGCTTGGAAGCAGCTCGTGGCCAGCATCAGGGCGTTGGGGTTGGCATTGCCGATGTCTTCGGAAGCCAGGATGAGCATGCGGCGGGCGATGAACTTCACGTCCTCGCCGCCTTCGAGCATCACGGCCAGGTAGTAGAGGGCGGCGTTGGGGTCGGAGCCGCGCATGGATTTGATGAAGGCCGAAATGACGTCGTAGTGCATTTCGCCGCCCTTGTCGTACTTCGCCAGGGGGCGCTGGGCCACGGTCTGCACCACCGCATCGGTGATTTCAATGACGCCCTTTTTGTTGGGCGGCGTGCTTTGCACTACGATTTCGAGCAGGTTGAGCAGCTTGCGGGCGTCGCCACCTGAGAGGGCGAGCAGGGCGTGGTCTTCTTTCAGCACCACCTTTTTCTGCTTCAACGCCTCGTCTTCGGTCAGGGCTTTTTGCACGAGGCCGCGCAGGGTGTCCGCGCTCAGCGCCTCCAGCACATACACCTGGCAGCGCGAGAGCAACGCCGGGATGACTTCAAACGACGGATTCTCCGTCGTCGCCCCAATCAGCGTGACGGTGCCGTGCTCCACCGCGCCCAGCAGCGCATCCTGCTGCGCCTTGCTGAAGCGGTGGATTTCATCAATAAACAGCACCGTGCCGCGCTGGCGCTTGGCTTTTTCAATCACGTCGCGCACGTCCTTCACCCCCGCATTAATGGCCGAGAGGGCCGAGAATGGGTGTTTCAGCTCCGAGGCCAGCAGGTGGGCCAGGGTGGTTTTGCCCACGCCGGGCGGCCCCCACAGAATGAGGCTGGGCAGCCGGCCGGAGTTCAAATAGCGGCGCAGGACGCCGGTTTCGCCCACCAGGTGCTGCTGGCCGGCGTAGTCGGCCAGGCGGCGGGGGCGCTGGCGCTCGGCCAGGGGGGCGTCGGCATCGGCGGGGGCGGCGGGGGTGAAGGCGGCGGGTTCGTCGTCGGGGAAGAGGGAGGCCATGGGAGTTGTTTTGGGCAAAGTTCGGGCAGTACGGGATTACGGGCAGCTAAGGGAGCTGTTTGGAAAGATATTTCTATAGCGCGTTTGTCATCCTTATCTGTCATCCTGAGCGCAGCGAAGGACCTTATCACGTCCGCGCAATAAAGGTTCAGGCGTGATAAGGTCCTTCGCTGCGCTCAGGATGACAAACGCTCCGCTCGGGATGACAGGGGGCTTTTCAAACAGTTACGAAAATTGCCGAGCCCCCGCCGCCGGTGCCCCTACCTTTGCCCAATGGGCTCTTTTTGGCGGCGTTTGGCCGCAGCGCATCATCTCAAATTAATGTCGGCCGGGCTGCTGGCCGCGTTGCTGGTGCTGCTGGGATGGCGGGTGGGCACGCCGGTGCTGCACCTCTGGGACGAATCGCGCCTGGCCGTGAATGCCGCCGAAATGCTGCGCAGCGGCGACTGGCTGATTACCCGCTACAACGGGCGGCCCGACCTGTGGAACACCAAGCCGCCCCTGCTCATCTGGCTGCAGGCCGCCGGCCTGTACGGACTGGGCTACGGCATGTGGGCCATTCGCCTGCCCTCGGTGCTCGCCGCGCTGGCCACCGCCTGGATGCTCTACCGGTTTGGGTGCCAGGTGCTGGGCAGCCGCTTCGTGGGTGCTTTTGCGGCCCTCATCCTGGCCACCAGCCCAGGGTTCAACGGCACCCATGTGGCCCGCTTCGGCGATTACGATGCCCTGCTGTGCCTAGGCCTCACGGCCGCCGCGCTGAGCTGGTACCGGCACGCGCAGCAGCGGCAGGCGCGGTGGCTCTGGCAGGGGGCGGGCTGGTTTGCCCTGGCCCTGCTCACCAAGTCGGCGGCGGCGCTGCTGGTGCTGCCGGCGGTGGCCGTTGGCCTGGCCCTGCCGTCGGCGGGGCGCTGGGTGTTCGGGCAGTGGCGCACGTATGCGGCCATCGGGCTGGCGTTTGGGCCGCTGCTGTTGTTCTACGGCCTGCGGGAGGCGGCGGCCCCCGGCTACCTGGCCGCGGCGTGGTTCAACGACTGGTACGGCCGGCTGAGCCAGCACATCGTGACCCTCGACCATCCGTGGTGGGTGTATTTCCAGCGGCTGCTTTTCCCCGACCTGCTGACGTGGAGCCTGCTGCTGCCCGTTGGCCTCTGGCTGGCCCGGCCCGGCGCGGCGGCCCCGGCTCCCAAGCGCCGCTTCGCCCAATTTGCCGGCCTGTACATCCTGGTGTTTTTACTGATACTATCGGCCGCGCGCACCCGGCTGGGGTGGTACAGCGCGCCGGTGTACCCCCTGGCCGCGCTGCTGTGCGCCCTGGGGTTGGAGCACCTCACGCGGCTGGCCCTGCACGCCGGGCGCTGGCCCCGGCCCGTGGTGGTGGGCCTGCTTGGGCTGGCCACGGTGCTGCCGGCCGGCGTGCTGCTGCACCACGAACAAACCCGGTGGAACACGGAAAAAACCGACCCCATGCTGCGCTATGGCTACCAGCTCCCGCTGCTGCCGGCCACCCGGCCGGGCCTCGGCCCGTTCACCATTCTGCGCGAAGACCGGTACAACGCGGCGCTCACGTTTTACATGGCCGCCCTGCGCCAGCAAGGCTTCCAGCCCACGGCCATCGCGGGCACGGCGGCTGCATTGCAGGACCTGCGCCCCGGCCAGCCGCTGCTGATTTGCGATGAGGCCATGCAACGCTACGTGCGGCAGCATTACACCACGCAGCCGCTGCCCGGGCCCGGCCCCTGCGTACTGCTTAAAATTGTGGGCCGTAAATAGCCGGCCGGCCGTTGTTACACGCCTTGCATTACCGGAAACACGAAAAGCCCTGGCCATGTGCCGCCGCGCAATGCGACCTTTGTGGCTCACGTTTCTGAGCGATGCCCGGCAGCTGTGGCCATGTGCCGCCGCGCAAAGTCCCGAATGGGCTGCGCCGTTGCGCCGGGCCAGTGCGAGCGATACCTTCTCAACTTATGCCCAATCAATCCCGCGTCCACGCGGCCCTCTTCTTCGTCGCGGTCATCTACGCGGCCAACTATTCACTGTCCAAAGACGTGATGCCGCTCTACATGACCCCGTTCGGCATCGTGACGCTGCGGGTGCTGGGCGCGTCGAGCTTTTTCGCGCTGGTGAAATACTTCGTGGCCCCGCAGGACAAAATCATCGGCTGGGCCGATAACCGGCGGTCCATTATCTGCGGCATTTGCGGGATTGGGGTTAATCAGCTGCTGTTTTTTTCGGGACTGAATTTGACCTCGCCCATCAGCGCCTCGCTGCTGCAAACCATCGCGCCCATCGTGGTGGTCATCGCCTCGGCTATTTTATTGAGCGAGAAGATTACGCTGCCGCGTGTGCTGGGCATTGCGGTGGGGGCGGCCGGGGCGGCCTCGCTCATCCTCAGCCGCAACGCGCAGGCCGCCATCTACCCGCACACCACGCTGGGCAACCTGTTCATTCTGGCCAATGCCACCGTGTTTGGCCTGTACCTGGTGCTGGTGCAGCCGCTCATGCGCAAATACCACGCCTTCACGGTGCTGGCACGGGTGTTTCTGGTGGGGGCCATCATCGCGGTGCCCTTCGGCTGGCGCGACGCGCTGACGGCCAACTACGCCAGCTTTCCGCTCAAAATCTGGCTGGAAATCGGCTACATGGTGGTATTTCTCACCATCCTGGCCTACCTACTCAACAACTGGGCGCTGAAATACGCCTCGCCGGCCCTGCTGGGCGTCTACATCTACCTGCAGCCGGTGCTGGCCGTGCTCATCGCCGTGGCCCTAGGCAAAGACCATTTCACGCTGGGCAAGGCCGGGCAGGCGGCGCTCATCTTCGTGGGCGTGTGGCTGGTGAGCCAGAAGCCGAAAGCCGTGCCAGTGGCGGCAGCGCCGAAGGAAGCGGTTGTGGAGTGAGGGCGTCGGGTGAGCCTCGTGAAAAGCAGAACGTCATGCTGAGCGGAGTCGAAGCATCTCTACCGCGCAAGTAAATCCTGTTGATTGGATTACTGCTTCGGTAGAGATGCTTCGGCTGCGCTCAGCATGACCGTTCTTTAAATATGCGAGGTTAGCGGTATCTAATGCGCCGCCTGCTTCTGGAAATCCGTAATCGCCTCGCCTAAATCCAGCACCTCTACACCGGGCAGGGCCTGCTGCACAATGCTGGCCCCGGCCGCCGAGCGGTACCCGCCCGCGCAGTGAATGAGGACGGGCTTATCGGTCGGAATCTCGTGGGCGCGCTCGCGCAGCTCGGGCAGCGGGATGATGAGCGCGTTGTCGAACACCGGCGTTTTGGCCTCGGTCCGGTTGCGGATGTCCACGATGGTGAAGGCCTCGGGGTGCTCGCGCACGGCCGCCACGTCTACGGCGGGGGAGGTGGCGGGCAGGGCCGTAGGGGCCAGTAGCGCGCCTTTGATGTTGCCCTCGTAGCCAATTTTGGCCGTTTTGCGGATAACGGTGTCCAGCGCGATTTTGGAATCGGCCAGCAGGTAGAACGGCTCTTTGGGGCCAACTACCGAGCCCAGCCAGGTTTCAAACTTGCCGCCATCCTGCAGATTGATAGCCCCCGGCAGGTGACCGGCGCGGAACTGGGCCGCTGGCCGCGTGTCGATGAGCAGCACGCCGGGCTCCAGCGCCGCGTCGCTGCCGGGGTGCGGCACCGCCCGGATGCTGTCCTCGAAGCTGGGCGCGCCCTGCTTGTTGAGGGCCACGTCGTGGCCGAAATACTTGGGCACGAAGGGCTGGTCTTCGAGCAGCACCTTGATGAACTCATCCTGCGACATGGGTTGCAGGGCGTAGTTGGTTTTCAGCTCCTTGGCGATGGTGGAATCCAGGTCCAGGCTGGTGGTTTTGCCGCAGAGCGAGCCGGGGCCGTGGGCGGGGTACACCTTGGTGCTCCCGGGCAGGGTCATGAGCTTGTTGCGGGTGCTGCGGTAGAGCTGGGCGGCCAACTCCTCGCGCTTGTGGCCGCCCACGGCCTCTTCCTCGCGCAGGTCGGGCCGGCCCACATCGCCCACAAACAGCGTGTCGCCGGTAAACACGGCGCGGCTCTGGGCCAGCTCGTCCATGAGCAGGATGCTGATGCTGTCGGGCGAGTGGCCGGGGGTGTTGATGGCGTGCAGCTCGTAGCCGCCCAGCTTGATGCGGTCGCCGTCGTCGAACGTCTTGTGCGGGTACTTGGCCCCCACCAGCTTGCTGCAATAGATGGGCGCTTCGGTTTCCTCGGCAATTTCGAGGTGCGAAGACACGAAATCGGCGTGCGGGTGCGTCTCAATCACGGCGATGATGCGGGCCTCGTGCTCGTCGGCAAAGTCGTAGTAAGGCTGCGGGTCGCGGCCGGGGTCGATGATGGCGACTTGGCGGCCGCAACGCACGGCGTAGCTGGCGTGGGCCAGGCCCTTGTCGTAAAACTGCTGGATTTGCACGGCCGAGGCCGTGCTACTGGGGAGGGGAGGCATGGGGAAATTGCGTGTGGTGAAACCGGGTGGTTTGCCCAAATATAAGCAAGCCACAGAATGCAGGGATTTGTTCAGCTTTGGGGAAGATAAGAAAAGGGCATGGCTGATGAAATACCGGCTGTTTTCATGGGCTGACAACAACCCGTCCTATGTTATATAATAAAGTCTCTTTTTGACGGGTAAGCAGCGCGGCATGCTGAAATCAATGATTAGTTGCAGAAACCGAAATAGATTAAAAAATAAGCAAAATGGTACCGTCGGCGTACGTACTTTCACCGCAGAAATTCACCATCCCTTTCACACCACAACAAATAACGAAGACTACCATGAAAAGACTCTTACGATGCGCCGCCGGGGCCGTGCTGCTTTTTTCCGCGGTACAGGCCCCGGCCCAAACTGCCTGGACGCACCTGCCCACGTCGTGGGCCACGATTGTTTATGCGACGGAGGCAGTGATACTGCGGGCCCCAAGTCCGGGGGTGGTTTGGGGAGTGCGCTCCTACAGCTTTCCGGGTGGGCCTGGTAATAAGGTCTACACCTATCAGCTGTATACTTCCAGTGACGGCGGGCAAAACATCCAATACCAGCAAATTGCGACCTCTAATGGCGGGGGCTCGGGCGCTGGCGGGGCCGATGTTCTCGACATGTGGGCCGTGGATGCTACCCACGCGTGGGTGGTGACCAGCGCCTACGTTGGGGGAGCCCGCAAGCTGCTGCGCACCACTACCGGCGGCACCGCGCCCGCCGAGCTGGTGGGCGCGGCCCCGGCGGGCTTGCGGTTGGTGCGGTTTTTTAGCGCTACTTCCGGCATTGCGGTGGCCGATGCGGGGACTGGCTCAACCTGGCCGTTGTTTCAGACCACGGACGGGGGCACCACCTGGCAGCCCATTGCGGGCACTCCCGCCGCCGCAACGGGCGACGTGGCCACCAACTGTGCCGTACTCGGAAATAATCTGTGGATTACCACCGTTCAAGGAAACGTGCTGAGCAGCAGCGATGCCGGGCAAACGTGGCGACTGCGGCCCACGGGCCTCACGCGCCTGCGGAACGCCAGCTTTACCGACGCCCTGCACGGGGTGGCGTACGACTACATGCCGACCCAGCTGGCCGTAACGGCCGATGGGGGCCAGACCTGGTCGCTGAACACCCCGGCGGGACCCATGCGCCGGTACGCTATCCAGGCCATTCCCGGGATGCCCGGCGCTTACTTAAGCGTGGGGCCCGGTTACTATGCTGGCCCTACCGACCCGGCTGGCACGGCCATCAGCACCGACAATGGGGCCAGCTGGCGGACTTTGGAAGACACGGACATCCACTCCGGGCTGGCTGTTCTGAACCCAACAACTGCCTGGGCCGGTGGAAACTATGATTCGGGGACCAGCGCCATCGCTCGGTACGCTGGTACACTGCTCAGCACGCAGGCCGGCCGCCCTTCGGCGCAGGCTTTCAGCGCTTATCCCAACCCCACCACCGGGCTGGTGCAGGTGCCGGCCAATGCCGAAGCGCAGCGCGTGGCGGTGTACAACACGCTGGGCCAGCTGCAGCTGACGCTGCCGCTGCCGGGCGGGGCCACCTCTTTCAACCTGAGCAGCCTGCCCGCAGGCGTGTACCAGGTAGTGATGGCCGGCAAAACGGGGACGCAGTCGCAGCGGGTGGTAGTCGTGCATTAATGCGCTTTGGCCCGTCAACAAGTAAAAAGCCCCCATTCGGTGAGAATGGGGGCTTTTTCGTCGTGTGCCGGATTAGGCTTTGGTCTTCATTTTCATTTTGCCGCCGTCTTTGCCGTGGCCGCCATGACCGCCGTGGTGCTCGGCTTTCATCTTGTCCATCTTGGCGAATTGCTCCGGCGTGAGAATGGTTTTGAGCTGGGCTTCGTAGCGGTCGTGGGCGGCTTTCATTTCGGTGCGGCCGGCGTTTTTATCGGTGCCGTACTTGGTTTTGAGGGCCGTCATTTCCTGCTGACGGGCCAGCAGCAGCTGCTCTACTTTGGTTTCCTGGTCGGCGTTGAGGCCGAGCTCTTTGGCCATTTTGCCGGCTTTGTGGTCGGCCATCTTGGCGGGGTCTTTCGGGCCCTGCTTGCCTTTGGCGTAGTGGCGGGCGGTCTGGTTGGCATCGGTGCCGGTGGTTTTCACGGCCGTTTGGGCGAAGCTGGTGCCGGCGGTAGCGAAAGCGAGGGCGGCGAGCAAAGCGAGGGTCTTTTTCATGATTAGCGTAAAGAATGAAGAGGGTGGTTGCGGGGAAAGCTATTGGCGGCGCAGGCCGCAACAGTGGCTTGCCAGGGTGATTGCAAGCGGTGTGCCACGAACGGCCAGGCGCTAAAAAAGGCCCCGCATCCATCGATGAACGGGCGCTTTTTGTGTACGGAACCGGCCGAACTTACCGGGCAGCGGGCATGGCCACGCCCTGTTTGGCGAGCTTCTTCATTATCTTGTTGCGCTCCTCATCCTGCATCTGGGTATACTTGGTATACTGGCCGGGGGTGAGGACGCCCTTAATCTGGGTGTCGTACTTGGCGAGGGTGGCTTTCAAGTCCTGGCCCATATCGGGCCGGAGGCGGCCGGTCTGCGCCTTAGAGCGCATGGCCAACAGGGCCTGGTTTTGGTCCCGCATAATGGGCTCCAACCGGGCCTGCTGGCTGGCCGAAAGGCTCAGCTCCCTGGTGAGGTACTGGGTGGCCCGCCTGGCCGTCTGGGCCGGCGTTTCCTGGAGACCGGCGTGGGTGGGCATCTTTGGGGCGGCGGGGGCTTGGGCAAAGCCAGGGCCGGCGGTGGCGGCTACCGTAGCAAGCAGCAAGAGGAGCTTTTTCATGGTTGGGATAAGCAAAATCGGGAGGGCAGGAGGAGGGGAGTGCCAGGCCCTTGCGCGGGTGGCTTTGGTGCCGGCCGGGGTAATTACAAGCCGTATGGCAGCCGTGCGCCGGCGGGCGCCCAAAGGCATGTCCATCGCCGCACGGTTGCTTTTTATTGACGAAGCGCCGCCTTATTCGGGCTGGCCGGCCGGGGCAGTGGCGTTGGCGGCGCGGTGCTCGCGCATCTTCTCGCGCTGCTCATCACGCATCTGCGTGAATTTGGTGAATTGCTCCGGGGTGAGCACCTTTTTAATCTGCTCGTCGGTGCGGGCTTCGTTGGCTTTCAGGTCCTGGGCGGTGCCCAGCTTGCGGCCGCCGGTGGTGCGCTGCTCGCGCAGCACCTGCAACTGCTGGCGCTGGGCCATGAGGATGGGGGCCAGGCGGGTTTGCTGGTCGGCGGTGAGGCCGAGCTCTTTGCCCAAGTACTGGGCGCGGCGCTGGGCCAGTTGGTCGGGGGCGGCGGCCGTGCCGGCCTGTGCGGGAGCTTGGGCAGTAGCAGGGGCCGGAGCCTGTGCAAAGGCGGTGCCGGCGGTGGCCATGCTGGCGGCGAGGATAAGAAGGAGCTTTTTCATGGGATAGGGATAGTTTGCTAATCGGGTAGGCGAAAGTAGTGCCAGTAGTTGGATGCGCGGGGCAGGGTCAGGTTTAAGGGCGGGATTTAGGGCCCGAGCCAGCTGGCCAAACCGCGCCGGTGCGGGGCCGGTGTCCATGCGGTGGGAAAATGCTGCCTATATTTCGGCTCCGCCACAAGCGCCCGGGAGTGTTTTCATTGCCCAACGGGCCGGGCGGGGGTGTTTAATTCCTTCATTTATTTCAAACCTCTTCTTTCTTCACACCTAACACATGGCAAGTATTTTCGCCAAAAAACCACTGGCCGTGCTCCTGGGCGAGGCCAACTCCTCGGGGCACGGTGCGCTGAAGCGCACGCTGGGCGCGGGCAACCTTGTGGCCCTGGGCGTGGGCGCCATCATCGGGGCGGGCCTGTTTGTGCGCACGGCCAACGCGGCGGCGCAGGCCTCGGGGCCGGGCGTCACGCTGGCATTCATCCTGGCGGCGTTCGGCTGCGTGTTCGCGGGCTTGTGCTACGCCGAGTTCGCGGCCATGATTCCCATCGCCGGCTCGGCCTACACCTACGCCTACACCACCATGGGCGAGTTTGTGGCCTGGGTTATCGGCTGGGCCCTGATTATGGAATACGCGCTGGGCGCGGCCACCGTGAGCATTGCCTGGAGCGAGTACCTGAACAAGCTGCTGGAGGTGTTCGGAACCAGTATTCCGTATAATTTAAGCCACTCGCCCTTCGAGCACGCCGTGGTGAACGGCGTGGCGGTGCACGGCCTCATCAACCTGCCGGCCCTGTTCGTCATCGTGGCCCTGAGCCTGCTGCTGGTGAAAGGCACCCAGGAATCGGCCCTGTTCAACGCCGTGGTGGTAGTACTCAAAACCCTGATTGTAATTGTGTTCATCGCCGTGGGTTGGCAGTTCATCAACCCGGCCAACCACACGCCCTACCTCATTCCGGCCGATGCTGTGGTGAAAAACGCGGCGGGCGAAGTAGTGCGGACCTACCAGGACTGGAACAAGCACGGCCTGGGCGGTATCATTGGCGGCGCGGGCATCGTATTCTTCGCCTTCATCGGGTTCGATGCCGTGAGCACGGCGGCGCAGGAAGCCAAAAACCCCAAGCGCGATATGCCCATCGGCATTCTGGGCTCGCTGGCCATTTGCACGGTGCTCTACATCCTGTTCGGCCACGTGCTGACGGGCGTGGCTAACTGGCGCGAATTTGCCGACCCGGCCCTGGGCGGCGAGGCTTCGGTGGCCTACGCCATCCGGGCGCACATGCCCGGCTACGGCTGGCTGGCCACGGCCGTCACGGTGGGCATTCTGCTGGGCTTCACGTCGGTTATCCTCGTGATGCTCATGGGCCAGAGCCGCGTGTTCTTCTCCATGGCCAAGGACGGCCTCATGCCCAAAGCCTTCGCCGAGCTGCACCCCAAATTCAACACGCCCTACAAGTCCAACCTGATGCTGATGGTGTTCGTGGGCTTGTTCGCGGCCTTCGTGCCCGGCTCGCTGGCCGGCGATTTGACCTCGTTCGGCACGCTGCTGGCCTTCGTGCTCGTGAGCCTGGGCGTGTGGATTATGCGCCGCTCCGACCCCGACCAGCCCCGGCCGTTCCGCTCGCCGCTCTCCTCGCCCAGCTTCCCGCTGGTGCCCGTCATGGGGGCCATCGTGTGCACGCTGCTCATTATCGGCCTCGATACCTTCACCCTGAAAGTGGCCATCGGCTGGATGCTGCTGGGCTTCATCGTGTACTTCATCTACGGCCGCAGCAATTCCATGCTGCAAAAAGGCGTGGTGGTAGTGCCCACCGAGATGGACGAGGAAGCCTTCATCAAGCCTGACGAGAAAAACTGGTAGGCCAACGGCTTGCGCATTTAACGAAAAGTCCCGCCGATGCGCATCGGCGGGACTTTTTTTTGCACCTTTGGCAACCCCGCAAGCCGTTTGGCGGTCACCTTCGCAACACCTCCCCACGCTTGCTTTGCCATGAACATTCGTCTCGCCACTTATACCGGTATCGTTCCGCTGCTGGCTGCCTTGGGCGGCTGCGGCGAAAAGTGCGAGGGCGTGAACTGCCCCCCGTGCAACTCCTTTACGGATGACATCGTGGTGGTTTTTGACCGCGACAGCTTGCAGGGTGGGTTTCGCAAGGCCGAAATCGACGGAGGCTACGCGGTGCGCTACATCGCCCCCGGCTTCAACGCCCCCACCGATACGGTGCGGCAAACGCGCGACGGGCTTAATTTCTACCGGGGCCTCATCAGCCTGCGTACGCTGGCCGGGCTCGCAAAGCCGCCCGGTGCTTCCCCGGCGGCTTTGGCAGCGTCCAATTACCGCTTTGTGCTGCCGGCCCTCAACCGCATGTACGACCTCGGCAACATCGACCTGCAAACCGGGCCGGGCGATGCCGGAGACTGCTGCAGCTGCGGCCAAAATGTGCGCCGCCGCTTCACGCTCAATGGCGTACCCGTGGTACTGGACGGCAACGCCAACAACGAGCGCCCCGCCGTATTGCGGCGCTAGCCGGCGGCTTTCACTTCGCTTTTGAGCTTGAGCACCCGGTCGCCGTTTTCCTGCACGATGACCAGGGCAGGGTCCTCGGCCGAGCCGTTGCGGTGGATTTCGGAGCCCTTGATGGTGCGGCTGATGGGCTCTTTGTGAACGGATTCAATCTTGCCGGTGGCCGTGCCGGTGCCGTATTTCCAGGAGACTTGGGTGCCTTTGCGCATAAAATCGAGAAGAAAGCGGGGGAATTCAGCCGCTGAAATGAGTTCGAAGTACGTGTACTGCGAATGGTGTTCCGTCGTTGCCGGTCCGACACGGCGGCGACGGCGCGGGCGGCGGGCCGCCATACTCCGCCGTTTCGCCGTTCTTTTGCGTAGTTCAACCATGCGCGCTGCCTTCCTGCGCGCCCCCCATGATGTTTCGATTTCTGTCGCTGCTCCTGCTGCCCTTTTTTGCCTCCGCCCAAACGTCCTTCGTGCCCGATGAGCGGGCCTACTACGGGCTGATTGACCGGGGCAGCGGGCGCTGCCTCGACATTGCCAGCGCCAGCACGGCCAGCGGCGCGGCGGCCGTGCAGTGGGAGTTCACGCACGCCAACAGCCAGCAGTGGCGCTTCGTGCCCATCCGGGCCGGCAGCGAGTACTACCGCATCGAAGCCCGCCACAGCGCCCAGTGCCTCACCGTGGACAAGCCCGGCGAAAACCTGGGCCTAGTGCAGCGCCCCTTCCAGGGCAGCGAGCAGCAGCAGTGGCGGCTGGTGCCGGCCGGCCCGGCGGGCAGCTTCCAGCTCGAAAACCGCAGCGAAGCCCGCTGCGCCGCCCTGGCGGCTTCGGACAAATTCAACGGCACGCCCGTGGTGGCCCAGAAGAACAACGGCCGCGCCAGCCAGCAGTGGCACCTGTTCAGGCTGCGCCTGAACGTGCTGGAAGGGCCGTCGCCCTTCGGCCCGCCGCAGCCGCTGGCCGGGGCCGTGAACTCGCCCGGCAACGAGGTGCACCCCGTGCTCAGCCCCGATGGCAAGACGCTGTACTTCGCCCGCACCAAGTTTGCCGGCAACACCGAGGGCAACACCGACTCCGGCGATGCCTGGCTCAGCCAGAGCCCCGACCAGGGCAAAACCTGGGGCCCGCCCACCCGCCTCGACGGCCTGAACACCCCCCAGAACAACGCCGTGGAAGCCACCACCGGCACCGGCGGCCAGCTATTGATTGTGCGCGGCATGTATGAGCGCGACGGCACCTTCCGCGACGAGGGCCTGAGCCGCGTGGCGCAGGCCGCCGCCGTGGCCGCCGGGGCCACCCCCAAAACCACCCGCCCCGAGGCCCTGCGCATTGCCAATTTCTACTCGGCCGTGACGGGCACGGGCTTCTTTATGTCGGCCGATGGGCAGACGCTGCTACTCTCCCTGGAGCGCGGCGACTCCGAGGGCGGCAACGACATTTACCTGAGCCGGCCCGACGGCAGCGGCGGCTACACCGAGCCCAAAAGCCTGGGGCCGGTGCTGAACTCGCCCGGCTTCGACTTCGCGCCCTGGCTCACGCCCGATGGCAAAACGCTGTATTTCGCCTCCTACGGCCACATGGGCTATGGCTCGGCCGATATGTTCGTGAGCCAGCGCCTCGATGACAGCTGGAGCAAATGGAGCGAGCCCCGCAACCTCGGCCCCGCCCTGAACGGCCCCGGCTTCAACGCCTACCTGAGCCTCACGCCCGACGGCAAAACGGCCTACTACTCGTCCTCGGCCACGCCCAACGGCACCAAGGACATCCTGCGCACGGGCCGCGCCGTGCCGCCCGACTCCTTGCCCAAGCCGGCCGTGGTGGCCGAGGCTAATGAGAATTCCGGCCGCGCCTTTCTGAGCGGGCGGGTGCTGGATTCCCGCACCAAGCAGCCCGTGCCGGGTGCCATTGTGAAAGCCAACCTGCTGGCCACCAGCAAAACCAGCCCGCAGTTCCTGGCCACCAGCACCGCCGACAACCAGGGCAACTACCAGATGTCGCTGCTGCCCGGCCGCTACTACCTCTCGGCCAACGGCGCGGGCCTGCTCACAATGGGCGACACGCTGGTAGCCGCCGGCTCGCCCCGGCGCGACATCCTGCTGCTGCCCGCCGCCGTGGGGGCCAAGGTAGACCTGCCCAGCATCATCTTCACCCAGGGCAAGGCCACGCTGCTGGGCTCGGCCTACACCGAATTAAACCGCCTCGCCATTGCCCTGCAAGCCGCCCCCGCCACCGAAGTGCGCCTCGAAGGCCACACCGACAACGTGGGCCCGGCCGACAAAAACCAGCAGCTTTCCGAAGACCGGGTGGCCGAAGTGAAGCGCTACCTCGTGGGCCGGGGCGTGGCCGAAAGCCGCATCACCACCATCGGCTTCGGCGGCTCGAAACCCAAATACGGCAACGACCGCGAAGAAACCCGCCGCCTCAACCGCCGCGTAGAGCTGGTAATCGTGAAGTAAAAAAGTAGCCTGGACTCTGCGAGTCCGGGCGCGAGCGCAGCGAGCATCCGGTCCATAAGCCGCCATCGTTCTGAGGCATTCCGCCACGCGTTTGAGGTGTTCCGCCACGGTTCCGGGGTGTTCCGCCACGGTTCCGGGGTGTTCCGCCAAGACTCCGGGGTGTTCCGCCACGGTTCCGGGACAGTGCGCCACGGTTCCGGGACAGTGCGCCATGGTTCCGGGACAGTGCGCCACGAGGTCGCCAGCTGCTACGGCCGCTCCGCCGCCGGCCGGCCGCGTCGCCAGATAAACCCGTCCAGCACGTAGTGCGTGGACTGCGGCAGGGCCAGCAGCGGCACCAGCCACATCAGCAGCGCGGGGCTGGCCACGGTGGGCAGCTGCTGAAACCAGCCGAACACCGCGCCGTGCTCGCGCCACACCAGCCCGTCCCAGAGGCCTTCTTCGAGAAAAGCGAAAAGCACCACCGCCCCCAGGAAAACGGCCAGCCCGTAGCGGCCGGCCCAGGCCCCGCGCCGCGTGGGGGCCGGGATGTGGGCCGGTTTCGGGCCGCCCGCCCACACCAGCGCCAGGTACGGAATGCCGTGCGACACCACGTTGAGCAGCGTAAAAGCCAGGTCGCCATTGAAGAGCACAATGCCCACGTACCACGACACCAGCGTGCCGCCCAGCAGCAGGTTGCGGGGCACATTCACGGTGCGGGTGCGCCACCAAAGCCAGCTTTCGCGGGCCGCGTAAGCCACCATCACCCCCCCATAGAGCACCGTGGCAATGGCGCGGCCGGCGGGCCAGTCGAACTGCACGAAGTCGCCCTCCACAAACCAGTTGAAGTTGCGCCCCGGCGAGAAGTGCCAGTAGAGCAGCGGGTAGATGGTGGCATAGTAAATCAGCGTCGGGGCCAGCCAGCGGCCGGGCGCGGGCGCATCGTGCCGGCTATAAATCCGCAGAAACCCGTACTGCTGCCGAATGAAGTGGAACACCGCCAGGTACGCCAGCGCCCGCCAGAACACCAGCCCGCCCAGGCTGTGCAGGGCCACGCCCGCCGCGTAGCAGGCCACCGGCACTGCCCACAGCAGCCCCCGCCGCTGCTGCCGCCGCACCGGGTCAAAGTACGTCTGGAACAGCGTGCCGTAAACGTGGGCCACGTCGATGAGCACCACCAGCGCCACCCAGGCCAGCAGCGGCATGGCGGCCGTGTGCCGATAGGGCGCGGGCAACAGCACCACCACCAGCAGCGCCAGAAACGGCGGCGCGAGGATGAGCAGGCCATCGTAGCGCGGGGAGCGAATCCAGGGTTGGGGCATGGGATTAGGGCGATATGGCTAGAATAGCTGGGAAGTTTGTCATCCTGAGCGCAGCGAAGGACCTTATCATGACTGCACTGTTTGCATTAATCAACCGGCGCAAGCGTGATAAGGTCCTTCACTGCGCTCAGGATGACAACGGGTTTCGCTCGTCACCCAGCATCTCCCGCGCCGCCCGAATCCCCTGATAAAACCCTTCCTCAAAAATCGAAATCCCGCTAAAATCCGTGTGCGCGAAAAACATCCGCCCCCGCACCGGCTGCATGGCCGCCGCCCGCCCCGCCCCCCAGAGCAGGTCCGGCGTGGGGGCCACCATGCCGTGGCCCCACACCCAAAGGTCGGCCTGCTGGAGGTAGGGCGTCACGCCGGGGTGGTAGGTTTCGAGCTCGGCCACCACGCGGGGCAGCCACTCGGCGTAGCTGGTTTGGTAGGCGCGGCGGCGGGCGGGGCCGGGCGCTTCGTCGGTGAGGGGCCAGTAGAGGGTGATGACCTTGGAACTGCCATCATCCTGTTTCAGCGACTGCTGCGTGGCATTGATGTAGCCCAGCGAGGCGCTGCCGTAGCGCACATTGTCCCAGCTCAGGGGGCGGCCGGGGCCTTGCGGCAGGCCGGCCACGGTGAGGTTGGCAATGAGCCAGGGCGCGTGGTGCAGGCTGCCGGGCGGCGGCAAGCGGTGGTTGGGAATGTTGGCCAGCAGGCGGTGGGCAATGTGCTGCGGCGTGGCCAGCAGCACCTGCCGGGCCCGCACGCGGGTGCTCTGGCGCGTAGCCACGCTGTAAACCAAGGCCTCAATGCCGGTGGCGGTTTCGCGCAGGTCGTAGGCCAGGGTTTGGGTGAGGATGGGCGCGCTGGCCTGGCGGCGCAGGTTCTCCACCAGAAAGTGGTTGCCCTCGGGCCAGGTCAGCACGTCGGAGCTGGTGGCGTTGTGGGCCTGGCCCTTGCGGCTGGCGAAGTAGTGCAGCCCCGCCCAGGCCGATACCTGCGTGGCGGTCGCGCCGTAGTCGTCGCGACAGGCGTAGTCCAGGTACCAGCGCAGGGCCGGCGCGGTGAAGCCCTCGCGGTCGAGGTAGGCGGCGAAGGGAATTTCATCGAGCCGCCGGTATTCTTCATCGGCCGAAGACTGGTCGAGGGGAATGCGAAAAACGTCGCGGCCATCGCGCCCCACGGCGGTTTTCAGCGTCTCCGCCAGCTTAAAGAACCGGGCCACCTGGGCCTGGTCAGCGGCGCTCAAACCCAGGCTGGGCACCAGCCCTTCCTGCCAGTGGCCTTCAATGTTGAGGCGCTCCTCGGGGTCGTGGCAGAGGTGGTAGTCATTATAAATGGGCCGGCCATCAGGGGCGTAACCGGTGAGGGTGCCGGCGGCCTGCAGAAACTCCAGTAGCTCCGTGTTGCGCACGTCGGGCACGGGCAGGTAGTGCGCGCCCCAGGGGTAGGCCGAGGCGGCGTTACGGCCGGCGCTGGCGTTGCCGCCGGTTGCGGGGGCCAGCTCCACCAGCAGCGTATCGGTTTGCCCGTGCCGGTGCAGCCAGCGCCGCGCCGACAGCCCCGCCACCCCGCCGCCGATGATGAGCACCTCGTTTTCAATGGTTTGGGTGGGCGCGGGAATCCGGCTTGGGTCGCGCAGCAGGTGGCCGGTGACGGCATCCTGGCCCAGCAGCCGGCCTGTGATGTGGGCCAGCGGATTGGTAGGCGCGCAGCCGGGGAGGGCCGGCAGCAGCAGCGCCCCGGTGAGGGCCGCGCCGCTTTGGGCCAGGAAGGAGCGACGGGTGGGCATGGCGTTAGGGACGGAAGAGAGGAAATAAAACGTCATGCAGAGCGCAGCGAAGCATCTTTACCGCAATAGTAAATGATATGCTTTCACGGTAAAGATGCTTCGCTGCGCTCTGCATGACAGGCTTATAAAAATGCCCTGCATCAATGCACGTACGGCCCCCAGTCCTCCTCGAAATACCGCACCAGCACCTGGTTGTTCAGCTGGTTAACCTCCGTGGGTACTTCGCTCATATCGGGCGGGAAGCGCAGCATGTCGTGAATGGTGGCGGGCGTGATGTAGCGCAAGCCCGTCGGCAGCGGGCTTATGTCGCCACGCCAGTGCGTGTCGGGGCCGGCCAGCACGAAGCCCCATTCGCCGAAGGAAGGCACGTAGAGGTGGTAGGGAATGGTGTGCAGCCCCACCGCCGCCAGCGTGTGCGCCACGCACCAGAACGACTGCCGGGCCAGAAACGGCGAGGTGCTTTGCACCACCAGCCGGCCACCGGGGGCCAGCCGCTTCACCAGCGCCGTGTAGAACGCTGCCGAATACAGCTTGCCGATGGAGTAGTTGCCGGGGTCGGGGAAGTCGACGATGATGGCATCGTAGCGCGTGGTGTCCTGCCGAATCCATTGGTAGGCATCGGCGTTGATGACCTGCACTTTGGGGTCGTTCAGGGAGCCCTTGTTGAGGGCCAGCAGCAGCTCGTTGTGTTGGAATAATTCGGTCATGCCCGCGTCGAGGTCGACCAATTTGATGCTGGTGAGGCGCGGGTATTTCAGCAGCTCGCGCACGGCCAGGCCGTCGCCGCCGCCCATCACCAGCACCCGGCGGGCCTGGGGCAGGGCCTGCATGAGCGGGTGCACCAGGGCCTCGTGGTAGCGGTACTCATCGGCGGAGCTGAACTGCAGGTTGCCGTTGAGGAACAGGCGCAGTTCGCGCGGGTTGCGGGTGAGCACGATGCGCTGGTAGGGCGTTGATTTCGAGTAGATAACCTGGTCCTGAAACGCCAGCGTTTCGGTATAGGCCAGCAGCTTGTTGGCGAAGCCGAACAGCACCGCAAGCCCCAGCAGCGCCGCCGCTATGCCCACGCCGAAGCGCCGCCGGTAGGGCCGCGTTTCGGGGAAGCGGGCCAGCACCACGGCGGCCACGGCCAGGTTCAAGGCCCCGAAAACCAGCGAAGTACGAATTAGCCCCAGCTGCGGCACCAGCACCAGTGGAAATATCAGCGATGCAAGTAGCGCCCCCACGTAATCGAAGGTGAACACCCGCGCCACCAAATCCTTGAACGGGTAGCGGTGCTCTAGAATCCGCATCAGCAGCGGGATTTCCAGCCCCACCAATATGCCCGTGAGGCCCACCAGCGTGTAGAGCAGCAGCCGGAACGAGGCCACGTACTCGAACGATACGAACAGCAGCGGGGCCATGCACCCGCCCACGATGCCCACCAGAATTTCGAGCCGGATAAACCAGCGCAGCAGCGAGCCCTCCAGAAACTTAGAGAGCCATGAGCCGATACCCATTGCAAACAGATACGCCCCGATGATGGTCGAAAACTGCGTGACGGAGTCGCCCAGCAGGTAGGAGGCCAGGGTGCCGGCAATCAGCTCATAAATCAGCCCGCAGGTGGCGATGACGGCCACTGCCGCCAGCAGCAGGCCCGGCAGCCGCGCCTCGGGGCCGGCCGTGGCGGATGCGACATTTGGCGCTTCAGCGGCGGGCGCTTCCAGCAACTCAGCCATGAATGGCGGCGCTGATGATGAGGGCCACGGCCAGCATAAAGGCCGCGCCGAGAATGGCCAGGGCGGTGTTGTGCTCCTCCATTATTTCCTTGCGCAACGTGCCCGGCGTCAGCTTATTGAACAAGTAAAAGCTGACGACCAGAATAACGATGCCGAGCAGCGAATAGATGATGGAAGCCGCGAAGGCTTTGGCGTTGAGGTATTCCATGGGGGAGGGGCTGGGCGTAATGGATTACTTGTGAAAATACAGGCCGCGCCCGGCGTGGCCGTGGCTGCCGCGCGCGCCGGGCGCGTTCAGGGTTTCGGTGCTCTCGTTGTCGTCGCCGAGCAGGCGGGTGCCGGTGGCGGTGCCCCAGGCAAACCAGGCCAGCGGCAGGAGCAGCAGCAGCGCGTAGAGGCCTACCGGGCGTAGGGAAATGAGGAGGCGTTCGAGCATTATGGGGCGGGTTAGCTGTCGGTGGGGCCGTAGTCGCTTTGGCTCCAGCGGGCCGTTTCGTGGCTGGCACGGCGGATGTACTGCCAAGTGGGGTAAATCAGCAGCAGGAACAGCACGATGAAAAAGTTGGACCACAGCGGCGGGTCGGCTGTCACGCGCACGTCGATTTGGGGCGCGGCGGGGCCGGCTTCGGTGAAGGGGTAGAAGTTGAGGTGGTAGCGCCCGGCGGGCACCCGCGAGAGCACGGCATCGGCATCGCGGCTGCCTTCGCGCCAGCTTTCGCCCCCTTCCACGCCGCTGTAAAACTCAATGTTTTTGGTGAACTCGAAGCCCTGGCCGGTTTGCTCGTTCACGAGGCTCACGGGCAGCTCCAGCCACTGGTTGTTGAGCGACGTGGTGAGGTCGACCTGCAAAGCCGCCGGGTGGTCAAGTGTGAACGAGGGCGACACGATGACTTTGCCCGTGCCGGGGGCCGATTTGGCAGCGGTGTCAGCCTCCACTTGCAGGCTGGCCTGAAGCAGCGTCGTGTCGGGGTGGCGGACGTGCTGCCCAATCTGAAGCAGCAGCAGCAGCCCAAACGCCAGCGTCGTGAGCAGCGACAGCGCCGGCCAGCTGGCTTTCACGGGGTCGGGCTGCACGGCCCCCACGCCATCCCGGGGCGGCATTTTACTGGCATCCAGACTGAAAGCTTTGGCCACGTCGTGGGGTTCGATATGCTCGGCGCGATACCAAGTGTCTTTGCCCTTGTTTCGTTCCTGCACCAGCATCACCGGCGGGCTGATAAACTCTGAAATACTCAGTTGGTCGTCGCCCTCAATGTTCCAGTCAAACTCACCCACGGCATACACCACCCGCGACTGGTAGCGGTTGTAAAGCCGATAGGTAGCATCGGGCTGGCTGACACTGGCGCGCCGGCCTCTGGCACCATCTACCCGGTAGGCGCGCTTGGCGGGCCGAATGACCATCCAGTGGCCGTTGAATAGAGATAATTGCGCGTAGTCATTGGTAATAGGTTGATAAACCTGATATTCCAACCAGTTGTATTGCAGCTTGCCATTGCGGGCCAGCTCGGCACGCTCCACGATGCCGATTACCCGGCAGGGCTGGCCATCAAGTGTCCCGGACGTACCGACCGGCAACAGGCTGATGTTGCCGGAAGGCTGTTTGTTATAATTGCCAAATACCTTGGGGTTTTGCTCACCCGAATACTTGAAATACGCGTGGCAGTGCGGGCAGGCGTAGTATTCGCTGCCTGCCACGTCATAGTACGTGATGCTGGCGTGGCACTCGGGGCAGTCCAGTTGGGCCGATTCGGGCCGGGGCGCAGCGGTTTCGCTCATCGGCGGACTTCGGTTTTGGTGAGCTCGGTGCCGCCGAAAAACGCCAGCGTGGCCGCGTAGATGCCGCGCACCGTGGCCGCATTATCGCGCCGGAAGTTGGAGAGAAACACGTCGAAGGTAGCCAGCCCGTGCTCGGGCCAGGTGTGGATGCTCAGGTGCGACTCGGTGAGGGCCAGCACGGCGGTGAATCCTCCCGGGCCGGTTTCGTCGGCCGGGAAGCTGTGGTAGGCTTCGCCTACCTTTTCCAGCCCGAAGGCCAGTACCTGGGCATCGAAGAAGGTGCGGCAAGCCTTGGCATCGCGCAGGGCCGGGGCCGGAGCCGCGAAGGTGGCCAGAATGTGCAGGCCGGGCGTATAATCAGGCATGGAAAGGAGCGCGGGGCAAGCGCGGCGGCAAGATAGGGAGCGGAACGGGTTGATATTTGGCCGAAGCTTGCCGGCTGAATCGCCGGACCCGACCAATCTATTACAAAACGCCCTGTCACTCTCCATCGCCATGACGGCCACCATTATTTCCGAAAACCAAATCCCCGGCCTGCCTTCGGCCTCCGGCGTCGAAATCATCGGGCCAGTGGCCTACGTCATTGGCGATGATTCGCCCTATCTCTATCAGCTCGACGCGGCCACGCTGGCCCTCACCGGCCGCATTGCCCTGTTCGAGGCGGCTGCCGACTTCGCTTCCGGCCGCATTGCCAAGCCGGTAAAGCCCGACCTGGAGTGCATGGTGGCCCTGACCTGGCCCGACGGCCGTGCCGGCCTGCTGCTGCTTGGCTCGGGCAGCCGGCCCAACCGGGCGCGCGGCTGGTTTGTGCCCGCCGCAGGGCCGCAACTGCCCGAAGCGGTGGACCTGACGGCCCTCTACGCCGCCCTCGCCGCCCACCTGCCCGCCGGCGTGGTCCTCAACCTCGAAGCCGCTGCTACCACCGATACCGAGCTGCTGCTGTTTCAGCGCACCGTGGGCCGGGCCGATGCGGCGCTGCTCTATGTGCTGCCGCTGGCCGAAACGCTGGCTTTCCTCACGAGTAAAACGGGCACAAACCCGCCCACCGCGCACCAATTGGTGTTTGAGTTGCCGCTGATTGAGGGATGCCCGGCCGGCTTTTCCGGGGCCACGTTCGTGGATGGGCGTTTGTTCGTGGCGGCCTCAGTAGAGAATACCGCCGATGCCGTGCTTGATGGCGCGGTGCTGGGCTCGTTCGTGGGCGTGGTGGATGTGGCGGCGCACACCGCGACTTTTGCCCGGCTGGCCTGGGCCGATGGCCGGCCATACTACGGCAAGGTGGAAGGGCTGGCCGTGCGCCAGCAGCTGGCCGATGGCCAGTTTGAGCTCCTGCTCGTGACCGATGACGACGCGGGCGGCAGCACCGCTGCCACGGCCCACCTGCGGCTGAATTAGTTTGACTCAGGCGGTTCGGGCAACTGGAGCAGCCACTCGGTCGCTTCCTGTTCGGTGGCGAAGAGGCGGTAGGTGAGGGCTGAATTCTGCTGAATCGTGCTTACCACCGAATCCAGGGCCAGGCGGGCATACACATCAGTTGGGATGATGATGGCCCCGAACAGTGGGTAGCCGTCGCTGGCGCTCCGGGCCAGCCAGTCCTGGCCAATCCACTGCCGCTCCTCGTCGGTGAACGGGGCCATGTGGCGTTGGTCGGCCAGCATTTTGTGCCAGCCGTGGCGGCGCAGCAGGTGATGGGTGTGGGTCAGGAAAGCCTGGAAAACAGCAAAATTCCGGGGCGCTTCGGTGTATTGCACCAAGGCGTAGCCGTCGGGATGCTCAAGCAAGCGCCCAACCGGATTCTCAAAATATAAACGCATACTATAATTAACTAATGCAATGAGATAGAGCTAGAAAGCGAATCAAATGTTCAGCCTGTAATAATAGATGACCGGGTCTGCTTACGATGCCCTACAGAATTTGTTGGCCGAAAGGCTCGGAGAGGCCAGCCCGGGCGTAATTTTGTTTGCTTCCGGGACCGCGCACTACCGCCGCGGTCTTCGGCTGCCCCTTCAATCTATGCCATTGCCGTCCCGCGTTCAGGAAACGCTGTTCTTTCAAAATGCCGCCGGCAAGGTTTTTTACCAGCCCGCAGGTTTTGTGCGGCTGGTGTGGGCCCCCGAGCGGGCGGCGCTCGAAGCCATTCAGGCCTTCTACGAGCAAGTGCTGAGCCTGATGCTGAGCACGGCCACCCGTAAGATTCTCTCCGACCACGGCCAGCGCGCGCCTCTATCCGGCACGGCCCAGACGTGGCTCACGGGGCACTGGATTCCGCGGGCCATCAACCAGGCGCGGGCGCAGTATTGCGCCATCGTGGAAGGGGCCGACCCCATGCACCGGCTCTCTACGCAGTCGGTGGTGAGCGCGGCCCCGGCGGGCCTGGTTTTTCAGCGCTTCTCGACGATGGAGGAGGCTGAGGAATGGCTGCATGGGGCGGTTTTGAGTCGCTAAAAACAACGTTGCCACGCAGCAATAGCTATTAAAAACGGTCATGCTGAGCGCAGTCGAAGCATCTCTGCCGAGGAAGTAATCAGTTACTCTCGCGGTAGAGATGCTTCGACTGCGCTCAGCATGACGTTCGGTTATAAGCGGAATCAGCAGCTAAGCCGCATCGGCTTCGGGCACGGACTGGCCCTTTTCGGCGGCCACGACGCTCTTTTTGGCGGGGTTGATTTTGCGGCCGCGCGGGGTTTCCTCGTCGCCCAGCACCATGCCCCAGGGCTTGAGCGACTCGATGCGGTCGAACACAATCTTCAAAATCGCAATAACCGGCAGGGCCAGAAACATGCCCGCCACGCCGCCAATGGCATTGCCCACCAGCACGCCCACAATGGCCACCAGCGCATTTACCTGGATTTTGGATGCCACAATGCGCGGAATCAGGTAGTGGTTGTCGATGAACTGAATGAGCATGTAGGCCCCCAGCACCGCCAGGGCGTGGGTATAGCCGGGGTCGGCCACGAAGGCCATGAGCATGGGCAGGGCAATGGCAATAAGCCCGCCGATGTAGGGAATGAAGTTGAGCAGCGCGCCCATCACGCCCAGCAGCAGGGCGTAGGGCACCCCGATGATGAGCAGCACCGTGACGTTGAGCGCGGCCACGATGCTGCCCTCAATCAGCAGGCCCACCATGTAGCTCTGGATGGCGGTTTTGCTTTCGCGCAATACCTCGCTCACGCCGGTATCGCGGCGGCGGCCTGAAAAGGCCTGCACCAGAAAATCGACCAGCCGCTTCTGGTACAGAAACAGCAGGAAGATGTAAACCGGTATCAGCGTGAACGATACGAGTAGGCCTGAGACAGCTGAGAGCGTGCCGCCCAGCAGGCCCTGGGCCTTGGTGCCGGCCTCGCTCATCCAGCCTTGCAGCTTCTGGTCGCTCAGGCCGAAGCGCCCTTGCAGCCACTCGTGTACCTGAGCGGCGGTTTCCGTGAATTTCTTTTTGAACATCGGCATCTGGTCCGACAGCTGGGCCGCCTCCATGCTGATGAAATAGACCACGCCCAGCACCGCCGCCACGCCCAGCACTACCGTGAGCAGAATGGCCAGTATTGGCGGCACCCGCTTGCGGATGAGCCACTGCTCCACGGGGTGCAGCATGATGGCGAAAATGGCCGCGAAAAACAGCGGGAAAATGATGTCGCTGGCAATGTGCAGCGTGAACACCAGCAGCGCCAAGCCCAGCAGTATCAGCGGGGCTTTCACGTAGAGCGGAAACTGGAGTTCGCGGGGTTCGGAGTCGTAAGGGTCGGACATCGAAATTGCAAAAAAAAGGTCGGTTTGGGCGAAATGCCGGCCGGTGCGCCACCTTACGTGCCCCTGCCCGCCACGTTGCCGGGTTTCGGCGGGTGGCTGGAAATCCTCGGCCAGTGAATGGTAAGGGCCTTGAATGGCATAAGGTGGAATGTAGGCTTGTTCCTCCCGTCATGCAGAGTGCAGCGAAGCATTTTTACCGCAATAGTAAAATCGACTACTTTCTCGGTAAAGGTGCTTCGCTGCGCTCTGCATGACAGCCTTTTGGCTCACTGGCTGCATTACCCTACCGCCCAAAGTCCTCCGTCACCTGCAAAAACATGGGCGAGGGCACCTCTGCGCTTTGTCCGGTGGGCGTGAGCAGGCCCGATTGCGGGTCGACGCGGTAGCTGACCACGTTGTTGGAGTTCTGGTTGGCCACCAGCAGCAGGCGGCCGCTGGGGTCGAGGGTGAAATTGCGGGGCGTTTTGCCCTGCGTGTCCACGTCCTGAATGGGCACCAGCGTACCACTGCT
Organism: Hymenobacter sp.; assembly: GCA_028288445.1. Lineage (GTDB taxonomy): Bacteria > Bacteroidota > Bacteroidia > Cytophagales > Hymenobacteraceae > Hymenobacter. The sequence goes on from JAQBNT010000267.1 coordinate 44,405, forward strand.
GGTATCAATGGCAAATACCGCGATGCTGTTGTGGCCCCGGTTGGACGCGTAGAGAAACAGCCCGTTACGCGAAACATGGATGTCGGCGCAGGAATTCTCGCCCGTGTACCCGGCCGGCAGCGCCGACAGCGTCTGGAGCTCGCGGAAGCGCCCGGCGGCCACGTCGTATGCCAGCGCCGTAACGGTCGAATTCAGCTCGTTGATGAGGTAGGCGTGCTTGCCATCGGGATGAAAAACCAGGTGGCGCGGCCCCGCGCCGGGCTTAGCCACGAAAGCCGGCTCGGCCTCGCGGGTGAGTTGGCTTTTGGTGGGGTCGAGACGGTAGGCGTACACGCGGTCGGTGCCCAGGTTCACAGCGAAGGCAAACTTGTTGGTGGGGTCGGGGAGGAGGCAGTGGGCGTGCGAGGCGGTTTGGTTCTTGTGCGGGCCGCTGCCGGTGTGTTGGTCGGTGATGGGCGCGCCCAGCTGACCATCGGACGCCACGGGCAGCGCACTCACGTTGCCGCCCACGTAGTTGGCTACCAGAGCCGTTTTGCCGGTATGGTCTAGGCTGACGTAGCAGGGCGAGGCCCCGTTGGAGGGCTGCTGGTTGAGCAGTTTCAAGTCGCCGGTGCGCGGGGCCACGGCAAAGGCGCTGACGCCGCCGCCCGGCGCACCCCGGAACGTCTGGGTTTCGCTCACGGCGTAGAGAAAATGGTGGTTGGCCGAGAGGGTGAGGTAGGTGGGACTGGCCCCGCCGTGCTGCGCGCTCACCCGGGTGAAAGCGCCGGTAGCGGCATCCACGCGATATAGGAAGATGGTGTTTTCCTGCTCGTTGCCCACGTTGGTGCCCACGTACAGCCAGTAGTCTTTGGGGGTGGCAGTGCTGCTGCCGGCCGGCCGCGCACAGCCCGCCAACAGCGTGATGGAAAGCAGACCCACCCCGCCCAGGAAACGAATCCGGCCGCGATATACAGGAAAACCAGTCATAGGAAAGTCAAAAGAGAAGGTGCAAAAATGCACAAAACCTGCCGCGCCCAGTGGCCCGACCACAAAAAACTTGCCTCAACAACGCAAACCGGCGAAGTATGGCCGGGCGTAATATGTCCTGTGCTACGGCTCGCAGCCCAATGCTTCGGCCGTCACGCCTCATAAAACATTCACCTGACGCACCTTAATCTTGTAGAAAAAGCACCGCTGAACAAATTCCCGCCACCGCTTTTTGCCCGCTGCTTATCAGTTCGTTGCCCAGCACCCCGCCATGCCTTTTTTCACGCGCCTCCCCACCGATACCAACCTGATTGAAGCCCACCAGTGGTTTCCGGGGCAGCAAGTGGCCGGCGTGGCCGACGAGGCTCCGGGCTTTGCGGGCAGCGACAGCCTGCTGCCCGTGCCGCCGCACGCCTACCTCACCAGCCGCAAGGGCCGCCTCACCGTGTTCGCGGGCGACTGGGTCATCACCGAGCCCACCGGCGACCAGCACGTTTGCCAGGACCGCCTGTTCCAGATGAGCTACACACCGGCCGAAAATGAATTCGCCCCGCTGCCCGTTACCGTGCCCGGCGAGCAAGGCTGACCGCGCCAAAACGGAAGCCGAAATGGCCACCACCCATTGGTACCGCCGTGCCCCGTCGCGCTACCTTTGCTGCATGGAGTTTCAGAAAAAAAAGTACGCGTTTCGCGGCATGGATGGCTACGCCGGTTTCCGTAGCGGCCAGGAATACGAGCTGGAGTTGGGCCTGAGCCCCGCCGACGAGGAGCGCCCGGCCGAAATTGTCATCATCAACCCGGTTTCCCGCCAGTACATGTATTGCAGCAAGCAGGAGTTCGCGGTAAGGTGGGAGAAGCGGTAGCACTAGCTGTAAGGACGGTGGCGTACCCGGTAGGGCTTGCCCCCGTCCCTACAGCTACTGACATCCAAACTGCTCTAGACTGACAAAAACGGGGCAACCTCACCCGAATAGGTGAGCGTGAGTTGGTGCATGGCCCGGGTGCATGCCACGTAGAGCATGCTTTTGTCAACCTCCGTTTTGTAAGTGCGGGCGGAGGCAAAGGGCACGATGACCGCATCGAATTCCAGCCCCTTCGCTAAGTGGGCCGTGGTGATGATAATGCCTTCCTTGAAAGTCGTGGACTCGTCGGTGAGTAAATAAATGCCGGGGGCTTCCAGCGCCTGATGCGCCTGTTCAGCCTGCCGCAGGGTTTTGCAGATGATGCCCAGCGAATGATTGCCGGAGCTTTGGAAGGTGCTGAGCATCTGGTTGATGGACTGCAATTCCTCATCCACATTGCCGAAACGGACCACCGCCGGCTCGGGCCCGTGCCGTTCCAGCGGGATGATGTTCGGATTCGGCGTGATGCGCTGCGCGAAGGCCGTAATCTCAACGGTGGAGCGGTAGCTGCGGAACAGCTTCACCACCTCGGCCTGCGGGAAAACGCGCTCGATGGTTTCGGCCGAGGACGAGCTGTACGGGTTAACGGTCTGGCTGACATCGCCGAGAATGGTCTTGCGGCACAGAAACAGGCGCGACAGCACGGCGTATTGCACGGGCGTGTAGTCCTGCATCTCGTCCACCAGCAGGTGTTTCACGTGGTCGTAGGTGCTGATGCCTTCCAGGCGCAAACGCAGGTAAATCAGGGGGAATACGTCCGCGTATTCCAGCGGCCGGCTGTGGTCCAGCTTCAGCAGCTCGGGCTTGCCCAGCCAGCGGTAAAAATCCCGGTACAGGTCCAGTACCTGGTGAAAGCGGAACATGCGCGGAATGGCCTCTCCAATCGTGGCTTTCTCGTGGTTGGTGAGCTTCCGCTTGGTGGCGTCGCGCACGTAGTTCCGCACCTCCTCGGCCACCAGCGCAAACCGTTTCAGGAGCGGCACCCGGTGGAAGGTCTTGAACTTCGCCAGCAGAAACGGCAGGGGCACAATGGTTTGGCCAACCCGCAGCTCCTTCACGGTGAAGTAGTTGTTTTCCACGTAAATAAGGTACTGGTTCAACTGGCTCAGGAATTCAAACGACGACTTGAACCGGATGCGCTCGATGAACGCGGCATCGTGCGTATCCAGCAGCGCGGCTACCTGGTCGAAAAAGGTCTGGAACGAGTACTGGTGGTCGAGCAAATCGGCGGCCAGCTCCTCCATGCCCAGCTCGGGAATATGCTCTTCGCCCAGTTCGGGCAGCACGTTCGAGATGTAGTCGGCGAAGACTTTATTGGGCGAAATAATGAGCACGTCTTTGGCCCCGATGGTTTCGCGGTAGCGGTAGAGCAGGAACGCAATCCGGTGCAGAGCAATCGAAGTTTTGCCCGAGCCGGCCACCCCCTGAATGACCATCACCTGCGCCGTCTCGTTGCGAATCACCGCGTTCTGGTCGCGCTGAATGGTGGCCACGATGTTCTTCAGCTTGTCGTCGGAAGACTTGGCCAGCTCGCGCTGCAGCACGTCGTCGTGAATGTTGACGTCGTTTTCAATCATGAACTCCAGGCGGCCGTCCCGGATTTTGTACTGCCGCTTCAGCTCGATATTGCCCTGCACCACGCCGCCCGGGGTGGCGAAGAAGGCGTCGCCCAGCTCGAAATCGTAGAACATGGACGAGACTGGAGCCCGCCAATCGTAAATCAGGCTCTGGCGCTGTTGCTCGTCGATGAAGGAATAAATGCCGATGTACACCGGCAAGGTGGCCTTTCCCTGCGGCACAAAATCGATGCGGCCGAAGTACGGCGACTGGCCCAGCTTGAGGAGCTTGCGTTTACGAGCTACGGCCGCATCGCCCGTAAACGCCATGCGGTTAATGGATTGGCCGGCGGCCACCATGTCGGCATCGTCCATGCCGGACTGGTGCTCGTGGATGTACTGCTTCTTCTCCCGGAGCTCATCGGAAAACTGCTTCACGGAGCCATCCACCCGCCGGATGGCCAGCGTCAGCTTCTCCTTGATTTCTTCCAGGTATTCTCTCTCTTCTCGTTCCGTTGCGTTTATCACTGGCAGTTCTTAGGGGATGGGCTTTAATGGGAGGGCAAATTTCGGTCAGTTGGAGCGGTTTTCGTGCTTTAGTGAATGAGGTGTTGTTCGGTGGCTGGGCGGGGCCGGCGAAAGGTGGGGCATATCAAGCTTTCCATTCCACACTTTCTGAGTGCATAGAACAGCGGGTCGTTTTGCTGTCCGTAAACCGGTCCTTTATTGGAAGGCCCGTACTGCCGCTTCTTTTGCCCAAACAAGGCGGCCGCCGTATATTGGGGCATCTGTTACGCCGTGGGGTAACTGGACTGCTTTCCTAACTCCTTTCCGTTTAGCAATGAAGCGCTTAATAAACTACAGCTGGTTACTGGCGGGGGTATTGTGGCCCAAAACCATGCTGGCCCAAACGCACATCAGTTGGGGGCCGTGCCTTGGCGGCAACGCGGCGACGGTGCTTCAAGGCACCCGGGTCTTCTACGATGCCGAGGTTCGTCCTGAATTTGTGGTGGGCCCGCAAGCTGGCCTCATGGCGGATATTCGTTGGGGGAAGCTTTCCTTCCAGCCGCATCTGCTCTACAGCCGAAAAGGGTACAAATACGAAACAGGCCAACCGGGCACGAGCGGGTATCAGCAGTACAATTTGCGGCTGAATTACCTGGAGGTGCCGTTAAATGCGGTCTACACGACCGGCGGGGACAAAGGCTTCCAGGTATTCGCGGGCCCGTACCTCGGTATTGGGATTAGTGGGTGGCAATGGTATACAACGGATTGGGCCAACAAAGGAAATTTCCCGCTGGATTACGGAACGGACTTCCGGCGGCTGGATGCGGGGGTCAATGGAGGCGTGGGCTACCGAGTTGCCCAGTTGCAGGTGCAGGTCGGTTACGGGTTGGGCTTGACCAATCTGCGGCCAAGCAGCGGGGGCAGCGGGCTCCACAATCAGGTAATACAGCTTTCCGGGGCTTTTCTGTTCACAGCGAAATAATGTTCAGCTGCGAATGAGCACCTTTGGGAATGAAAGTCGCCATCCACGCCCGCGTCTCCACCAAAGACAAGGGCCAGAGCACCGAGAACCAGCTGCCCGACCTGCGCCGCTTCGCCGCCGCGCTCGGCTACTTCATCTATAAGGAGGGAGTACGTGGAGGAGGAATCTGCTGGCACCGGGGAGCGCTCGCAGTTCAAGGCGCCGTTTGCCGATGCCCATCGGCGGCGCTTCGACCTGGTGCTGTTCTGGAGCCTCGACCGCTTCAGCCGCGAGGGGGCATTGCCGACGCTCCAGTACCTGAACCAGCTCGAACGCTGGGGCGTGGGCTACAAGTCGCTCACCGAGCAGTACCTCGACTCCCTCGGGCCGTTCGGCGACGTGATAGTCTCGATGCTGGCCACCATCGCCGCACAGGACCTGATTAAGATTTCGGAGAACACCAAGGCCGCACTGGCCAAGAAGCAGGCCGCCGGCATTAAGCTGGGGCCGCCGATGAAAAGTGCGGCGGTGGTAGAGCAGGCGCTGGCCTTGAAAGGGGAAGGCAAGTCGAACGGCTACATCGCCCGCACGCTGAGTATCTCCCCGAGCACGGTCGCCAAGTACGTTGCACCATAGTTCTCGTCTTCACACCCCGCCCACGAAAAAGCCCCAGCCGACGCTGGGGCTTCTTTGTGTACCTTAGTTGCCTTGATTTTACTCCACTCTACATGAAAGTATTTATAAGTTGGTCTGGTGAACGATGAGGTGGTCCAACTATGCTGGACAGTTTAGGGCGTTAGTTTGAAGAAGCTGTTGATGAGCGTAATACGGTATCTGATAGTCGATGCTGGAGTGCAGGCGCTCGTGGTTGTAGTAGTCAAAA
>JAQBNT010000284.1 GCA_028288445.1 Hymenobacter sp.
TACAAACCTTCCCTCCGCACCACAAACCTTCGCGTACTTTACGGCCCTTATGGCCCGTACCGATACCTATATCCAGGCCCAGCCCGCCAGCCGCGCCGAATGGCGGCAGTGGCTGGCCACGCACCACGCCAGCAGCCCCGGCGTGTGGCTGGTGTACTTCAAAAAAGCCAGCGGCCAGCCCAGCGTGACCTACCCCGAAGCGGTGGAAGAAGCCCTGTGCTTCGGCTGGATTGACTCGCACCCCCGCAAGCTCGACGCCGAGCGCACGCAGCTGCTCTTCACGCCCCGCAAGCCCCGCAGCGGCTGGAGCAAGGTGAACAAGGAGCGGCTGGAGCGCCTCGAAACCGCCGGCCAGCTCATGCCCGCCGGCCGAGCCGCCATCGCCCGCGCCCGGCAAAACGGGGCCTGGGAAAGCCTCGACGCCGCCGAAGCCGGCCTCGTGCCCGAGGATTTAGCCGCTGCCCTGGCTGCGGATGCGGCGGCGGCCCGGCACTTCGCGGCCTTCTCCCTCTCGGCCCGCAAGGGGATTCTGACCTGGGTGCTGGCCGCCAAACAGCCCGAAACCCGCGCCCGCCGCGTGGCCGAAGCCGTGCGAATGGCGGCCCTGGGCAAGCGGGCGAATTTCGACCGAGAGTAGGGGAGTGGCGGCAACCGACTCGAACAGGAGCTGCGCTGTAGGAGCGTTTATGATTCTAATTTAGAGAATGAAGCCCACTGATAATTGGTTTGCAGGAAAATGGCTGAATAAATCGGGGCGACTGCTTTCTCATTTTGGGAATTTACTAACCCTGCCATGTGAATCCCGTTTGGGATATTAGATTCAGATTGCTGATAGAATATATTGTAATTGTTCTAAATCGTTAGAACTACTTTCTTTCCGGAACCGTCGGACAACGACGCGCAATTGTTGGGTTGATACCGTAGCACTGGCAAGCAATTGCCGTAACATGACAGGTTCAACAACAGGCACTGCCCACCCGCTTCAATACGAAGCCGCAGCAGCCGCCGGAAACAGAAGCGACGCGGGCTCCGCGTCGCACCCCTTCGCCCAGCCCATGAGCAACCGGGCCACGGATGGCCTCAGCCATCGGGAGCGCAAAAAGGCCCAGCTGATTAGCAGCATCAAACAAGCCGTGGCCGACCTCGTGCTGGTGGCCGGCCAAACCACCAGAACGAAAAACTCCGACTACCTCAGCCGTCGGCTGGAGTACGACTACACCTACCTCGCCAACCTGTTTTCGGAAAGCACGGGCAGCACCATCGCGCAGTACATCATCGAGTTTAAGATTAACCGGGTAAAAGAACTGCTCCTGGCGGGCGAGCTCAACCTCACCCAGATATCCTATCAGCTCAACTACAGCAGCGTCGCGCACTTGTCCAACCAATTCAAGAAAGTGACAGGACTGACGCCTTCCTTGTTCAAGCTACTCGACGGCAGGCTCACTATAGAGCCTGAAAGTGTGAATGATGTAAATGTTTTCTGTAATCGTGTAAATGCCCTGGAAGTGCGGCGCGTGAGCTTTGCAATGTGAACTGATTCACACGCAATGTCCACCCCATATGAAACAACATTTCCTATTTATTTTGACATCGGTGGCGGTTTTGGCTTTCCCGCAAGCCGGTGCCGCGCAGGTAGCCCCGGCTTTGGGGGCCGCCGCCAGTTTTGCCCTGTTCACGGCCGTTGGGGCCGTCGATAACAACGGCCCCACCATCATCAACGGCGACATCGGCACCAATGCCGGCGCGTTCAACGGCTTTCCGCTAGGCGTGGTCGTGAACGGCAGCATCCACGTAGCCGACACGTATTCGACGCAGGCCGCCACGGACGTGCAAACGGCCTACGGCTACATGTCGACCATTCCGTGCGTGACGCCGCTGGCCGTATACGGCGGTACGCCGGCCGTGACGCTGGCTCCCGGCTCGTACTGCGTGGGCGGAGCCACCACCCTGGCCGGTACCCTGATTCTGGACGGTGGCGGCGACCCCAACGCCAAGTTCTTCCTCCGGGTATCGGGCGCTCTGACCACGGGTGCCAACTCGGTAGTGCTTACCCAAAACGGTGCTACGCCGGCCAACGTGTATTGGCAGATTGGCGGCCTGGTCACGATGGGCCAGAACTCCGTGATGCGGGGCACGCTGCTGGTGGATGGGGCCATCAACATGATTCAGGGCGCTTCGCTGATTGGCCGTGGCCTTTCGCGCGGCGGCTCCATTAGCATTGATAGCAACACCGCCAGCCTGCCCAACGCGGCGGTGGTGCCGGTCATCAGCGCCACCTCGTGGCTGGGCACCGCTTTGGGTGGCGTCGACACCAACTGGTTCAACCCGACGAACTGGTCGGCGGGCGTGCCCACGAGCACGGTCGATGCCATCGTGGGCACGGGCCGCTCGCCTTTCCCCATCATTGCCACCGGCAACGCCCTGGCCAACGGCCTCACCATCGGCACCAATGCCAGCCTGACCATGAACGGCGGCACGTTGGACGTGAAAGCTACTCTGAGCAACAGCGGTACCATCAGCGCCACGGCGGGCACCACCAGCCTCAGCGGCACCACCACGCAGCTCCTCGGCGGCAGCGGCAGCACCCAGTTCTGGGGCCTCACCATTGCTAACGCTTCCGGCGCGCTCCAGAGCGGCCCGTTGAGTATCCACGGCGTGCTGTCCCCCGCCAGCGGCAACCTCACCACCAACGGCCGCACGCTGACGCTGCTATCGGATGCTGCCGGCACGGCATTGGTCGACAATAGCGGCACCGGCGCGGTGAACGGCGCGGCTACTGTGCAGCGCTACATCGCCTCTAGCAACCTGGGCCGGGGCTACCGCCACTACAGCGCGCCGGTTACGGGCAGCACGGTGGCCGACCTGGCCACGGTGGGTTTCACCCCCGAAATCAGCCAGGGCAACGTGTACAATACGTCGGCCTCGCCGGCCGCCACCACGCCTTTCCCCACCGTGTTTGGCTACGACCAAACCCGTCTGGTGACGACTACGAACAATCTGCCGGCTTTCGACAAAGGCTTTGTGGTGCCCGCCAGCCTGGCCACGCCGCTGGCCGTGGGCCGCGGCTACACGGTCAACATCAACGGCACGGCGCTGGTCGATTTCGTGGGTACGCTCACCACGGGCACCCAGGCGCTGAGCCTGAGCCGCAACGCCGCCGCTTCGGCCAATACCGCCGATGCCGGTTGGCAGCTGGTGGGCAACCCCTATCCTGCGCCCCTCGACTACAGCCTGGTGGCCCCCGCCGACCGCACCGGCCTCGACGCCGCCATTTACGTGTACGCCAGCGACGGCCCTTACACCGGCCAGTACCGCGCCTACCTGCCCCCCGTTGGCGCAACTCCCGGCATCGGCAACCCGGTGCTGCCTTTGGCGCAGGGTTTCTTTGCCCGCGTGAGCAGCGGCCAGACCACCGGCGCGCTCACCTTCCGCAACAGCCAGCGCCTGACTACGCCCAATAATACCCCCTTCCAGCGCGCCACGGCCGATATCCGGCCCATGGTGCAGCTGGAGCTGCGCGCCGCCAACGGCACCGCCGACCTGCTCTCCGCCTATGCCGAAACCAGCGCCACCGCCGGCTTCGATACCCGGTACGATGCCCAGAAATTGCCCAATCCCTCGGGCCTGAACCTGGCCAGCGTGGCCACCACCAGCGAAGCCCTGGCCATCGACGGACGCCCTACCTTCACCACGGCCACCGTGCTGCCGCTGACCGTGGGCGTGCCCGCCGCCGGCACCTACACGCTGGCCGCCGCTGCCCTCAGCAACCTGCCGACCAGCCTCGACGCCCTGCTCACCGATGCCACCACTGGCCAGACCGTGAACCTGCGCTTGCAGCCGGCCTATTCGTTTAGCGTGACCAGCGCGCAGGCCGCCGCCGCGATGTCGGGTCGCTTCACGCTGCACTTTGCTGCCCGCACAGCCCTAGCCACTGCGTCGGCGCTTACGGCCGCCGAGGTGACGCTCTACCCCAACCCGGCCCACAATGCCTTCACGGTGTTCGTGCCGGCCGTGGCCGGTGCTGCGCAGCTGCACGCCGACCTGCTCAACACGCTGGGCCAGGTAGTGCGCCGCCAAAATGCCATGCTCGCGCCCACCGGCGCTAGCCTGGCCGTGGATGCCAATGGCCTGGCCGCTGGCGTCTACACCCTGCGCCTGCAGGTTGGCGCGGCCACGCTGGCCAAGCGCGTAGTGATTCAATAATTTATTCGGGCCGGCACGAAGGCCGGCCCGGTATCAACCTTAATGCCTTCCCACTCATGAAATCCATTCTCTTTTCCGCCGCGCGCCTGCTGGTCTTTTGTGCGCTAACCAGCTTGCCCGCATTGGCCCAGCCCAACTCGGGCGGCCCCGCGCCGGGTGCCGACCCCGTTGAACCCCCTACCGAAACGCCTATCGACGGTGGCGCGTCGATACTGCTCGCTGGTGGAGTTGCTTTCGGCCTCAAACAGATTCGTGCGCGCCGCTTGGCCCGCCGGTCCATCAAAGCCGGGGTATCAGATTAAATACCCCCGCATTACTGTAGAATGGCGCTTTTTCTGCTATAGCCGCTACTGCCAGAGGAGGCTTTGGTTATCGACGGAAGCCGTTTTATCATTCCTTTTGGCCTGTGCAGAGGTGTTTTGAGACGTCTGCTGAACAGCTTCGTGGCTGAACACACGGCTACAGAAATTTAAGAAAAGGCCGAAGCTGTAAAGCGCTTCGGCCTTTTTTTGGGTTATAGCTTCCCGCCGTCCGTCCCCATCTTTGCCGCTATGCTTTCCGAACCCACCTACCTCACGGCCCGCATGGCCGCCCCCATGATTGAAGCCCACTTTGCGCGGCACCGGGCGGCCACCGTGGAGGACGAAGCTCGCCTCGCCTCGCCGCCCGAAGCGCAGTGGGTGGAGGCCGTGATTGACGCGGCCTTCTGGGCTAGTCTGCGGCGAGAGGAGGGACACCCGCCCCGCATTTCGCTGGCGCTGCTGCCGCTGGAGCAGGCCCGGCAGCCGCTGGTGTTCGGCCAGCGCCGCCGCCTCACGCCTGCCAACCTGCTCAAGCTGGCCCCCGCCGTGGAGCAGCCCGGCCTGCACCTCGGCGTGTGGCACGATGCCGACGGCCTCTACGTGTGGGGCACGGCCACGCGGGTGCCGCCGCTGTGCTTCGTGCTGGAGGTGGTGGAGCCCGGCCTGCTGGTGGTGAAGCACCGCCGCGCCGGCGGCTTCGGCAAGTTTGTGAACGTGGCCGTGCTGCGCGGCGACCACCTCCAGCTAATCGACGAAGAGCACGGCGGCCTGAATGACTGCGCGGCCCTGCGCGCCTTCCTGCCCGGCCGTAGCCTCCCATCGCCCGAAACCGGCGAAACTGACAACGTGCTGCTGGAGTTGGCCGCCGCCATGCGCGCCCACGGCCGGGGCGGCCTGGTGCTGGTGGTGCCGCCCGGCTCCGAGCAGTGGCAAAAATCCATTGTGCAGCCCCTGAACTACCCCGTGGCCCCGGCCTACACCGGCATTCGGGCGGTGCAGCGGCCGGGGCAGTCGAAGCGCAAGTGGCAGGCTGCGCTGCGGCGCAACATCGGCATCGTGGGCGGCTTCACGGCCGTGGACGGGGCCACCGTCATCACCCGGGAATATCATCTGCTGGCCTTCGGGGCGAAGGTGGCGCGGGCCAAAACCAGCACGCCTGTCGAAACAATGGTGCTCACCGAGCCCGTGGTAGGCAGTGAGCCTCGCCACCTGCACCCGGCCCAGAACGGCGGCACCCGCCACCTGGCCGCCGCCCAGTTCGTGCACGACCAGCACGATGCAATTGCCCTGGTGGCATCCGTCGATGGGTTTTTTACGGTCTTCGCGTGGTCCGACGACTTGCAGCAGGTGCACGCGCACAAGATTGACGTGCTGTTACTGTGACCCTCTGAGCATTCGCCCCAACAAAACGGCAACCTTCCGGCCGCCCCTTGCGAATACCCTAAGCTAGCCGCGCCGTTGTGCTCATCTGGTTCTGTGCTTGCTGTTTATTGCCATGGCTTTCCCTCTTCAATTCCTATTAGAAACCGTCTTACCGCAACTTCTCATGGGCAAGGACAAAAAGAAGCACTCGAAAAAGGACAAAGACTCGGAGGATATTCTGGACACCGTAGCCCAGTCGCTCAAGAAGTTTCGGAAGGTGACGAAGGAAATTTCCAGGCTCAGCACCGGCCAGAAGCTGGTGGGCGGCCTAGCCCTGGCCGCCGCCGGCCTAGTCTACCTGGCCACCCGCGAAACCGACGATGTAGCCGCCGGGCATGCTGCCAAAGCCTTGCCCGATGAAGCGGAAGCGCCTGCCGTGCCCAGCCGCCACCGCAAAGCCCCCAAGCATTTTTCCGAAGAATAGCCGGCGGCAAGTGCCCGCCCGGTCCCACGTCACCTTCAATCAATCCGCGCTATGAAAAAGACCAAGGACAAAGCCGCCAAAAACAAGCCCGCCAAAAAGCAAACCCTGCTCGGCGGAGCCGCCAAATCGCTCAAAAAGCTACGCAAAAGCAAGCTCACCACCACCCAAAAGTTATTGGCCGGCGCGGCCCTCGCCGCTGTGGGCCTGAGCATGTTGGCGAAGCGCAACGGCAAAGCCACCAGCCCGGATACCGCCGCTGCCGAGGACAACCTGGCCGCACTGGACGGCAACGCTTAAAACCAATTGCCCGCAGAACAGCCCCGTTTCCGAAGCCAATGCAGCTTCGGAAACGGGGCTGTTCTGTATCTGTAGAAGTCGAAACGCTACTCGGCAGCTGGTGCGGCAGCGGCCGGGGGGGGCGTGGCGCTGGCCTTTTTCACGCGCACGGCGTTGGGGCCTTTGGCACCCATTTCCACTTCAAAGTTCACTTTATCGCCTTCCGAGATGGGGCCGCCGGCCAAGCCGTTGGCGTGCACGAAAATGCTTTCCTGCGTCACCGAATCCTTGATGAAGCCGTAGCCCTTCGAGTCGTTGAAGAACGTAACCGAACCCGTACGGACGGCGTCTTCCGGCTCGCGGTCTTCCTGCTTGGCAATGCTGATGCGGATGTCCTCGTCCTTGATGACGCGCTTCTTGGTGGGGTCGGGCGGAGTGGAGGTGATGTTGCCGTTTTCGTCCACGTAGGCAAACATTTCTTCCAGGGCCGCTCCGCTTTTGGCGTTGGCCTGACGCTCAACTTTGCGCTCCTCCTTCTCGGTTTTCTTCTTTGCGCGCTTTTTCTCGTTGTCTTTTTTACCAAATGTCTCTTGAGACCTACCCATAGTGCTGTGCTGCTAAATCATTGTATCCGCTGGCGCAAATCCGGTGGGGAAGGCAAGCGGAGGAGTGGATTACGACGAAGATACGAAATAACTAGAGGGTATTCAAGATTCGGCCTGAACCGGAGCCATACTTAGGCCGAAACCTTCCGGCCGTACACCCAATCGTCGATGTAGCGGGTGCCGGTTTCCTGCGACCAGGTGTCGTAGCCGTTGGCCTGCAGGTAGTCGGTCACGAGCTGTTTGGTCCGAAAAAACTCATTGCCTTCGACCTCAAACCGGAAATCGTGGCAAGAAATGGCCACATTGGGGATGTCCAGCCCGGGCCGGGCAAACGCAGTGCTGAAGAACCGTTCGGCGCCTTCAATGTTGACTTTCAGCAAGTCAATCCGACGGATGCCCTGGGCGGCGCAAAAATCCTCAAACGGCATCCCCGGCACGTCGTAAGCCGTGCCGGCGCTTTGGCTGTTGAGCGAAGAGGACAGGTAACTGACGGGGGTATCATCGATGACGACGGTGCCCGGCGTGTCGTTGATGGCAATGTTGAACAGCTGTACGTTGCGCAACTGGCTGTCTTCGACAAGCTGCTTTAACACCTTATACACGGCCGGGTTGGCTTCGATGGCGTACACCTGGCCCGATGGCCCCACCAAGCTGGTATAAATGCTGGTTTCCTCGCCCAAGCCCGCGCCCACGTCCACCACGGTATCGCCCGGCTGGGGGGTATAGTAATGGGCGCTTATCCGTTGCACCTCTTTTTCCCGGTATGCCCGGGTTAGGTACCAGCTGAACGACTCGCTAGCAATGTGGATATTCCCTAAGTCGTAAATGAAAAACCGCCCTTTGTCAATAATCTTCAAAGACTTGAGGGTTTGGCGTTTGCGCAGGTACCACAGCTTGCAATACAGGAACGACAAGTACTCGTTTTGGAATTTCATAAAGCAGCGGCAAGCAGTTGTAAAGGGAATTGGGAACTGTTGAGCAGAGCCAGAACCACTGGAATAATGCAGGCCGCCTGTTGGCAAATAAACGCTATTACCTGGGATATTAGCTGATGTTCGAATTACTGCTGGGTTGCGAATGGCCACCTGCTGGGTTGGCTTATTGCGAATCTGCCCACCGGGTTTTTCGCCAGGCCTCCTGCTGCGCGGGCGAGAGGAAAGTCCAGGCCACGAGGCGACTTTTCTTCTGACCCTGGGCCATTTCGATGGTCCGCACATCAGTAGCGCCGGCCGTTTGTAAAGCGCGGTACACGCCGGGCAGGGTTTCTTTTTTGGAGACGAGCGAGGTGAACCAGTAAGCAGCGCGGGGCCGTCGGCCGCTTTCCTGCACCATGCGCCGGATAAAGCCAGCCTCGCCGCCCTCGCACCACAGCTCGTTGTTCTGGCCGCCGAAATTGAGGGCCGGGCGCGGGCCGCGCCCGGTGCCCAGCCCGGCGGTTTTGCGCTGCGAACCCGCCGCCGCCGCCGCTGCCGAAGCGTGAAACGGCGGGTTGCACATCGTCATGTCGAATAGTTCGCCGGCCTGAATGAGGCCGTCGAAAATGCGGGTGCGGGCCGGTTGCAGGCGGGCTTCGATGGCCCCGGCCAGGGCGGGGTTGGCGGCCTCAATCTGTTGGGCGGCGCGCACGGCCACGCCGTCGATGTCGGAGCCCACGAAGTGCCAGCCGTACTCGCGTCGGCCGATGATGGGGTAGATGCAGTTGGCCCCCACACCCACGTCGAGCACCGTGATTTCTTCACCGGGCGGCAGCACGCCGCCGTTACTTTCGGCCAGCAAGTCGGCCAGGTAATGCACGTAGTCGGCCCGGCCGGGAATGGGCGGGCAGAGGTAACCCTTCGGAATATCCCAGTGCTCGACGCCGTAGAAATGCCGCAGCAGGGCGCGGTTCAGGGCTTTCACGGCGGCGGGGTTGGCGAAGTCAATCGACAGGCTGCCGTATTGGTTGGGGCGCACGAAGGCCGCCAACTCCGGGCTGACCTTGCTGAGCAGCGGAAAATCGTAGGGCGCGCGGTGCGGGTTGCGCGGGTGCAGCTGGTCTTTTTCGGCGAGGGGAGGCGTAGCGTCGGGCTTCATTAATTAGGTAATTATGTCGTTTTGTAGAGATACCAGCCGTCGCCCAGCGGCCGGAGCACGATGAGGCCATCGGGCTGCATGGCGGGCAATAGCGCGGCTTCGGGCTGATAAAGTAGGCCCACCGTGCTGTCGATTTTGCCGCCGATGACGAACTCCAGGCAACTGCCGCAGGCGGTGGCGCGCCGCGTGACGCGGCCCAGGTACAGCTGCCGGAGCAGGGCGTGTACGGCCGGGTCGGCGTTGGCGGCCTGCTCATCGGTGGCTTCGTCGGCATCAAGTATGGGGTCGAAAAACTGCCCGGTCTGCACCCGGCTCAGCACTTCCTGGAAGGCGGCCCGGTGCTGGTAGAAATGCGCGGCAATGTCGGCATCGGCGCTGGTCCAGAGGCGCAGGTTGCCCAGCGTGAAGTCGTGGCTGGCGTCGGGGTGCTTGCGGTCGTAGTCGGCCACTTCGGCGGGCGGCATGGCGGCCAGCAGCGCCACCATGGGCGGCCCCAGGTGCGTCATAGCCAGGTTGCGGATGGCGCTCAGCTTCCAGCCCTCAGCCTCGCGGTGGAAATGCAGGTAGAAGTCGCGGCGACTTGTTGAATCGCGCAGCTCCACGGCCACCACGGCGGTGGCCGAGTCTTGCCGCACCAGTTGGCAGGCACGCTGCACGCGGGGCGGAATCTGCTGGCCCAGGGTCTGGCGCTTGGCCTGGGCGGCCACTTCGCAGCAGAGGTAGCTTTTCATGGCGGGCCAGCCGGTGGGGGCCACAAACTGCTCGGCAATGACGAGCGGCGGAAGCAGAGGCGCGGGGCCGGCCCACGCGGCCATGCCGGGCAGCCAGAGGCAGAGTAGCAGGAAAAAGTGCTTCATCCGGAGGCTAACGGCAAACCGGGGAGTGATAATTCCGCTACTGCGCTAGCGCGGCCGGGCCGGGCCTTTGCGACCCCCGCCGGATTTGCCCTTGCCGCTGGCGGCCGGGCGCGTGCCCAGGTTGCCGGTTTTGGGCCGGGCCGGGCCGCTTGCACCACCGCTTTTGGGGCGTGAACCGCCACCACCGCCCGGGCCGGCTTTGGCCGGGCGTTTGGTGCCGCCCAGGCCGGGCTTGGTGCCGGCTGCGCCGGGCTTTTCGGGGCGCGGGCCCCACCAGCCGGTGCCCGAAGGGTTGTACATCGTCGGCGGGCCGGGCTTGCGGGGGCGCGGGGCGGGTTTGCCCTCGCCCGTAGGCTGGCCCTGTGGCGCGGCTTTCGTCGTTTTGGAGCTGCGGCGGCCACCAGAGGCTTCTTCGGTGCCGCTCGATTTGGCCACCATCTTCATGATGTCGGAAACTTCCTCCGGGGTCAGCTCGCGCCAGTCGCCCACGGGCAGGCCTTTGAGGCTGATGTTCATGATGCGGACGCGCTCCAGCTTGGTCACTTCGTAGCCGAAATGCTCCACCATGCGCCGAATCTGACGGTTCAGCCCTTGCACCAGCGTGATGCGGAAGATGTAGGGCGTTTCTTTCACGATGACGCAGCGCTTGGTGACCACGCCCAGCATGGGGATGCCGTGGGCCATTTCGTCCAGCATGCGGTCGGTCAGAATGCGGTCGACGGTCACCACGTACTCCTTTTCGTGCTGGTTGCCGGCGCGCAGAATCTTGTTCACGATGTCGCCGTCGCTGGTCAGGAAAATCAGGCCCGACGAGTCCTTGTCCAGCCGTCCGATGGGGAACACGCGGGCGGCGTGGTTCACGTAGTCCACAATGTTGCCGCGCACGCCCGGCTCCGAGGTACTCGTTACGCCTACCGGCTTATTAAAGGCCAGGTATACGGCGTCTTCGGCCTGCTTGGGCTCCAGCTTGTGGCCATTCACGCTCACGCGGTCGCGCGGGCCCACCTGGTCGCCAATCTGGGCGGGCTTGCCGTTGAGCAGCACGGCACCTTCGGCAATGTAGCGGTCGGCCTCGCGGCGCGAGCACAGGCCGCTTTCGCTGATAAATTTATTGAGGCGCGTGTACGAGGCAGCAGGCATGGGCAAAAAATCAAAAAGAATAAACACGGCGCACGAGCGCCCCGACAAAGGTACGCCGCTGAAAAACGGGACCCTGCGTCCGTCAAAAGTGCCCCCCGCTGCCTGGTGCTGCACAACTTCCCGGCAAGCGCCACCGTATCAGCCCCTAAAAATGGCTAAATGGCCGTTTTTAATTCTTTAAATTTCTGCATTCCATGAACTTCAAATTGCTTGGCCTGATGGCCGCCGCCGCGCTGGCCACCGCTTCCTGCACGCAGGATAAAAAAGTTGAAACTACGACCACGACCACGCCGGAAGCCACAACTACGACGACCACAACCACCGTCGATACGATGGCCGCCTACGATGATGCCCGCCGCATGGCTGCCCGCGTCGCCGAAGACCTCAAGCTGACCGACACCGTGGTAGTACGCCGCATTGAGCGGACCTACTACACCCGGGGCCGCAAAATCAACGCGCTGCAAACCCAGTACGCTACGGACACCACCGGCCGCTACGCCGCCATCCGCCAGGCCAACGATGAGGCTGATAACGCCATTCGTACCGACCTGAACAGCCCGGAGTATTACAACACTTACTCCGCCAACCGCGCCAACTACGGCGACGGCCCTTACTCGCTGGCTCCCGGCACGGTAACTACCACGACTTCTACCACCACCCGCCGCACCGGCGGCAGCGTGGGCCAGGGCTCGGGCGTGAAGAAAATGGAGCGCGAAAACGACGGCGACCACAAAGTGAAGTACGAAAACGGCGCAAAAATCAAGCGTGACGACGACGGCTCGGTGAAAATCAAGCGCGCCGACGGTACGAAGATTAAAATCGACGAAAACGGCAACCGCACCGTGAAAAAAGGCTTGTTCAAATAAGCGCTTTTTGTCGGAACGACAACCCGTAAAGAAAGCTCGCTCCTGATTTGGAGCGGGCTTTTTTGTGTCTAATCAATGATGAATAATCTGCCGGACGTGGTGTTCCAGGTGCAGCACGTAGTCGGCGATGAGCCAGTGCAGGGTGACGGGGTTGGCGTTGAGCGAGAGGCACTCGTGGTCGAGCAGAGCTTCGGGCAGGCGGGCCAGCAGGTGCAGAATCTGCTGGTTGAGGCTGGTCCAGAGCGTGAGCAGCTCGGCGGCGGGGCGGTGCTGGTAGGCCCCGATGCGGACCCAGGCTTCCTGGTCGTAGGGCTGGAGGCGTAGCGGGGGAGGGGCTATCTGCGCCAGCAGGAAGCGCCGGTAATTATTGGTGGCCGAGTCGATAAGGTGCCCCAGAATTTCCTTGCGGCTCCAGCGGCCGGGGCCGGGCAGCTCGGCCAGCTCGGCCTCCGAAAATGTGGGCCAATGCTGACCCAGCAAGGCCAGCTGCCGGGTCAATTCGGACTGGCAGGTGGTCAGGTCCGGGTTAGGGAAATCGGAGAGTAAGTCAGGCATAGAATAGCGGATTGAGAGAACGCAAGCCCGCGCCGGGTCTTTAATCAACGATAAAAGCCGTGGGTTAGGATTGCGCGGCTCAGAGGCGCAACGACCAGCTGGCCCCCGTGAACGGCCCGTAGGTGTAGGGCGAAAACAGGCCCCGGCGGTACCAGGGCTTGGGATGCGGCAGCAACTGGAAGCCAGTGCCGTGCACGGCCGGGTCGGCGGCCTCGGGCTGCTCGACGCGGGTGCGGCCGTTGCGCACCGCAATTTTGGCGAAGGCGTAGCCCAGCGCGATGCCCACCGGGTAGTCGCTGGCCCAATGCACGCCGTTGTTGAGCATGGAGTAGCCCAGCAGGCCCATCAGGCCGTAGCCCACGGGGCGAATGAAGTGGTATTCGGGGTAGTTTTCGGCGATGACCGTGACCGTGGCCATGGCCGTGGCCAGGTGGCCGGTGGGGTAGGCGTCGTAGTTCGGGACGAAATTCTGGTAGGTGTTGTACGACGGGAACAGGTTCCATTCGCCCCGGTCCTTGGTGGCCACGTAGGGGCTTTGGCGGCCGGTGAGGCGCTTCATGGTTTGCACCACCAGGCCGGTACTGAAAATAGCTTCGCCGAGCTGGCTGGACGTGCGCAGGGCGCGGTTGTCCTTCTTGATGCCGCCGTAAATCCAGAAGCTGCTGGCCACGGTGAGGTGCGTCCAGCCATCGCCGAGGAAGTAGAACGTGCTGTTGAGGTTATCGGGCACGTTGAACTCGAAAGGCAGGTTGGCCGAGCCGATGCTGAACGGAATGCGTATCAGCGTTTTCTGGGTGCTGGCGGCTTTCAGGCCCATGGATTTGCCGATGTCCTGGCTCCAGTCGATGATGTACTGGTCGGCCACCCACAGCGCCACCGAGCCGGCCGCCAGCTCGATAAGCGTTTCCTTGTTTTCCTTGCGGAACGCGTAGCCGGGAAACTGGACCAAATCGCGCGGAATGTGGTAGGCCCACTCGAAGGGCTTAGGCTTGTCGTAGTGCCAGGTCACGCCCGGGGCCACGGTGTAGTCGGTGATGCGGCCGTTGGCGTCGCGCGGGTGGATGTGCGGCAGCGAGTCCATCGGCAGGGGCGTCAGGCGGGTCGGCTTGGGCTTCTGAGCCTCTGCGGACAGCGTGTCGGCGGGCAGCGTGTCGGCAATGAGCGAGTCAGGGTTCGTGGCGCGCCGCTCCCGGGCCTGCGTAAGGCCGGTGGAAGTAGCAAGCAGGGGAACCAGAAGGGCAACAAACAGCCGCGAAGTGCGACGGGAATAAAGAGAAATCACGGAAAAAAGTACCAGTAATATCAGCGGGCCGAGCCGATTTAGCGCCGGCGGGGCGGGTGGTATAGGATGAAAAAACGCGGACCGGAGCCCAAATAGCAAGCTGCAAAGGTAACACCTACTTAACGTTGGATGTGCCTACGAAGCAAAGACAACCGAGCAGACGCACAGCACCGGGAAATGTTGTGGCCGTCGCGTATCTTTCTGCGAGGCTGGCCGCGAAGGCCGGTAAAGCTAATAGCGCTTATTATGCAACCTGCTGTTTTAGTGAATGATGCCGTCGGAATGCAAGCCGCTACCGCGAAGCCGGGCAATCAGTTTCAGGCGCAGTTCGATGCGCTGCGGCAGCGTACGTCCGCCTTGCGCAGTGAGGACGTGGCGGCCCGCCGTGCCCGCTTGCAAAAGCTCAGCAACTGGCTGCACGCGCACCGGACCGAGATTCAGCAAGCGCTCTACTCCGATTTTCGCAAGCCCGCGACCGAAACCGATTTGACGGAAATCTGGACCTCATTGGTTGAGCTCAAGCACACCAGCAGCCACCTCAAAAAATGGATGGCCCCCCGCAAAGTGGGCGTGAGCATGGCGCTGCTGGGCACCCGCTCCTGGGTGCAGGTGGAGCCCAAGGGCGTGGTGCTCATCATCGCGCCCTGGAACTACCCGTTTTACCTGGCCGTGGGGCCGCTGATTTCGGCCATCGCGGCTGGCAACGCCGTGGTCATCAAGCCTGCTGAGCAAACGCCGGCCACCTCGGCGCTGCTGCGCCAGCTGTGCGAAGACCTGTTTCGGCCCGACGAAGTGCTGCTGCTGGAAGGCGACAAGGAAACGGCTACTGAGTTGCTGAAGCTGCCCTGGGACCATATTTTCTTTACCGGCAGCCCGGCGGTGGGCAAGATTGTGATGCGCGCCGCCGCCGAGCATCTGTCGGGCCTCACGCTGGAGTTGGGCGGCAAAAACCCCGCCGTGGTGGACGCCACCGCCGACCTGCGCGACGCGGCCGAGAAAATTGTGTGGGGCAAGTTTCTCAACAACGGCCAGACCTGCGTGGCCCCCGACTACCTGCTGGTGCAGGAAAGCGTGCAGCCCGCGCTGCTGACGGAGCTCACGGCCGCCATTCAGCGGGCCTACAACCCGACTGGGGCCGGCATCGAGCAGTCCGATTCGCTGGCGCGTATCGTGAACGCGCAACACTTCGCCCGCCTCGCCGGGCTGTTGGAGGACGCCCAGACCAAAGGGGCCACCGTGGCCACCGGCGGCACCGTGGACGAAGCCCAGAACTATATCGAGCCCACCATTCTGACCAACGTGCCGGCCACGGCTCGCGTGCTGGAAGAAGAGATTTTCGGCCCGTTACTACCTGTGCTCACCTTCAAAAACCTGAGCGAAACGACGGAGTATATCAACACTCGCCTCAAGCCGCTGGCGCAGTACGTGTTCACCACCAGCGCCGAAAACCGCCGCTATTTGCTCGATAACGTCTCGGCCGGCGGGGCGGGCGTGAACGAGACGGTGCTGCACTTTGCCCACCCCGAGCTGCCCACCGGCGGCGTGGGCAACTCCGGCCTCGGCAAGGCGCACGGCCACGCCGGCTTCCTGGCGTTCAGCAACGAGAAGGGGGTGATGCGGCAGCGCGTGGGCTTCACGGGCATCAAGTCCATGTACCCGCCGTATACTGGCCGCGTGCAGAAGCTGGTGGCACTGCTGGTGAAGTACTTGTAGCGACGGCTTGTTGCGGGACAAGCGCGAAGGCAGCAGGTTACTTTTTCGCTGGTTAGGGATGAACGGGTATGACGTTTCCCCAATTTTTGCAAGGCAGCTGGCTGGTTGGGGCCGGCCTGCTTTTGACCGCATGCGACGATGGGCTGGAGGTGCGCTTTGCGCAACCGTTTCCGGCCCAGGGAACCGATATGACGGTTTTTCCGGCCCGTAACCGTGCCGTGTACACGGCCACGGATTCGAGCAAGTCGCTGTGCATTGGCCGCACGGCGGTTTGGCGACAGGAATTGGAGACCCAACTGCTCAGTCGGCAGCAATTCGAATTGGCTAATCACCGCCGCCTCCGGGCCGATTCTGCCTATGAGCAGGATGGACACCTGCACTCTCTGCGCCTCATTGGGCGTGATTCGGTGCGCGACAGCTGGCTCTGGACCGATACCATTTTCACGCTTGCCGGCCCGCAGGCGGGCAAGCTTCGCCGCTTTCAGGGCCGCTACTATTTGAATATTCCCACCGATTCCGATGACAAGTGGAGGGTAGAGCGTCTGGAAATTGACGGCTGGCGCGTTAGCTGGCAAACTTTTGGCAAAGACACTTTGCGCCTGCTGGCTCTGGAACCGACCGCGGTGCGTTACCATCGTCAGAATGGGGCGCTTACTTCCTTTCAGCTCACGCCCGCACCGGGGGCGCAAACCCGCCGCGTGGGGCGCTACGCCGGGCTGTGGGAAACAGAAGAGGAGTATCGGCGGCGGCGGTGAGGAACAGGCATCGCTGGTTTTACCTTTGAGGACAACTACTAGCCAAGTCAGCTATGGGCCAGTCTGAAATCCAGCGTCATTACACTCCCGCCGAATACTTTGCTTTAGAAGAGCAGAGCGAGCTGCGGCATGAGTTTTTTGATGGAGAGGTGTTCGCAATAGCGGGTGGCACCAAGTCGCATAACCTACATTACGCAAAACATCGCGCTTAGCCTACGTGGGGCGTTGCGCGGCAAAGGCTGCCAGGTGTTTCTGGAAGACGTGCGGTTGGCCGTGCAGGATGGTTTTCATTACACTTACCCCGATGTGATGGTGAGTTGCGACCTGACCGACCGGCGCGACCCATACCTAGTACGTCAGCCCGTGCTCATCGTAGAAGCGCTGTCGCCTTCCACGGCCGAATATGACCGCCCCCAGAAATTCAACCAATACAAGAAAATGGCCTCGCTGCGCCATTATACCCTTATTTCGCAGACGGCCTGGGTGCTGGAGTGGTTCCGGCGCGATGAACTGGGGCAATGGATTTACACCGTGCTCAGCGACCCCACCGACATGCTGGAAATCCCGGATTTGAACCTGCGCCTGCCGTTGGCTGATGTGTACGACGACACCGACGTGGCCCCGCTGCTGCCGCTGCCGGAGCAGCAATAAGTATCCAGTGGCTACTTCTGGCGCTGCTGCATCTCGGCAGCCATTTTGCGCTGGTTGGCCAGGAACTGCTTGAACTTGACGGGACCCAGGGTCTGCTGCAATTCGCGCTGAGAGGTGGCGTTGATGCGCTTTTGCTCTGCTAGCAGCTGGGGAGACTTGGGCGGGAATTTCTCCTTGGCGGCGTTGGCCTGCGCCACGGTATTGCTGAGAATACTGCGGACCCGGCCGGTTTGCTCAGGCGTGAGTTGGAGGTCGGTGGCCATCACGTCAGCGAGGTCGCGGGCGGCGGTGGGCGGCGTGGGCGAGTCGGCGGTGCGCACGGTTTCGACCACGGGCGCGGGCTTGTCGCGGTGATGGAAGATGGAGCAGCTGGCCGTGGCCAAGCTAAAAGTCAGCAGGGTAAAAAAGCGGGAGAAGCGCATGCAAGGGCATTAATAGCGGTACTGCTATCAATACGCAGAAAACGCGGCGGTGGCTAAGGAGGCGGCTTCAGCGGGTATCGATGGGAATGCGGATGGCCGGTATCAGCGCGCGGTTGTCCGGCGAAAGCAGCTGGCGCGTCATCTTGCGGCGGCGGTGCTCAAATTTCTCTTTGGCAAAGGAATCGAACCGAAACAAGCTGTCGATGCGGGCCGTGCGGACGGAATCGAGACGCTGCAACGCAGCCCGTTGGGCGCGGCCGTGCAGGCGCTGCCGGGCAAGGGCGCGCTGGGCCTGGCGCTGCGCGAAAATAGCCCGGAACCGGTCGTGGCGTTCCTGGTCCATGGTATTCACCACTTCCCGCACCCCGCCGCCACAGTTGCCAAACAGCAGCACCGCCAGCAGCGGCAGCAGCAACAGGTAGGGGAGCGCCGGGCGTTTCATGAGCAGTGAGTAATAGACAGGGAGAAGGTAGTCAATCTATCGCCGAAACACCGTCAGAATCGTCATGCCATCAACCCGGATGCTGTGCACCGGCTTACCAAACTGCGGCTCATATGACCCGGGGTGCCAGCGGTAGATTCCCAGGAAATACCGGGCCTGCGCGTGGGGTACGAAGCGTAGTCGCGCACGCTGCGCGGCTGGCAGTAGCAGCGAATTGTTGAGCAGGGTGATTTTCTGGGGCAGCGTGTCGCTGATGGCCACGGTGGCGCTGGGGTCGTGGGCCAGCACCCAGGCCAGCCCGTCGCGGCCCGACACGCCCCAGTAGTCGCGCTCGAACAGGCGCTGTGCTACCGGCCCGGGCAGGAAACTGAAGTAGCCATACTGGTACGGATGGTCGTGCACCTGCCGAAAAACCGTGTGCGCCCCGCCCACTGCCAGCAGCCCACCCGCCAGCCAACCCACGCGCCGGCCCGCCAAGGCCACGGGAGCCGCTTGCCAAGCTCGCACTCCCGCCCGCAGCCCGCGCACGGCCAGCATCACGAAGGCTGGATAGATAAAATAGACGTGCCGCCAGCCATCATAGACCACTGATTGAATGGCTACTATCACCACCAGCGGCCCCAGCAGCCAGGCTCCGAACAGCAGGTCCTGCCGGTTGGTGGTGTGCTGCAGCCAAGCGGTGGGCCGGGCCAGCAGCCCGCGCAGCACCGCCCAGGCCCCGCCCATGGCCAGTGCCGTGTAGACTACCGGCGTGGTGACCAACAGCCACACCGACAGGTAGTGCCACGGCAGCCGCTGGCACGAGATTAATTCGCCCAGATAAAATACCTTCATGGTCTGCCGGTAGCGCCGGAAACTGCCGAAACACGCCCAGAACCGGGCTGCCGGCGCTTCCCACAAAAACGGCCAGAGCAGCACCACCAGCGGGGCCAACGCCCCCAAGTACCACCCCAGCGCCCGCCAGAGTGCCGCCCGCCGCGCCGGTCGGGCCCACATTTCCAGCGCCCCGAAGGCTACAGTGAGGCCCGGCAGCAGAATGCCCATCGTGCGGACATCCGTGGCCAGGGCGCAGACCAGCGCGTGCAGCAGTGCACCGCGCACCGTGGGCCGGTGCAGCAGCCGCGTGAGCGTGAGGATGGCCAGCGCAAACAGGCTCAGGAACACGATGTCCTTATAGTTGTAAAATGCTTCGGCGAAGATGCGCGGCGAGAGCACCAGCAGCGCCGCCCCCACCAGGCCCCAGCGCCAGCTGGAAAACCGCGCCCGCCCCAGCCGGTACACCGCCCACACGCCGCCCACAAACACGCCGAAGGTGAGCAGGTGCCGCATCCAGCCAGCCCCGCGCGGGTCGTGGCGGAAAAAGGCGATTTCGAGCCCGGCCAGCAGCATCTGGAACACCGGGCCGTGGTCGGCATCGCCGTGGGTGGCCAGGTCGTGGATGCCGGCGAAGTGGCCGGCGGCCAGCACCTGCGGGGCCAGCAGCTGGGCCACGTAGCGCAGGCTCATGTAGCCCACCATGCGGTCGGCGCGTTCGTCCCAGCCCATGCCGTAGTCACGCACCAGCAGCGGGCCGAGCAGCAACAAAATCCCGAAGAAGAGGCCGGTTGCAATCCGCCGTTTGGTATTGTCAAGCTTACCCATGAAGTCCCTGAAATCGACCCCAAAGGTAGCCCCCGGCGGGGTGCATCAGGCCAAAGCCACGGCTTGCGCTTCTATGGCCCGGCCGGCTTTCAGGCCCTGGGCCGTGAAATGGGCCAGCGCCATGATGGTGAGCATGGGGTTGACACCGCTGCACGCGGGGAAGGCCGAGCCGTCGGCCACGAAGAGGTTTTGCACCTCCACGGTTTCGCCGTTGAGCTTGAGCGGGTGGGTGGCCGCGTCGCCGCCCATGCGGCAGGTGCTCATCTGGTGGGCGCTGTAGAGGCCGAACTGATTGGGTTTCCAGCTCAGGTGCGGCAGCTTGTCGAGCACTTCGGGGTTCTGGAGCACGCCGTCTTTCGTAAGCAGCGTGGGCAGGGTGCTGTGGGGCAGATACACTTTTTCGGCCCCGGCCGCGACGTGGATTTGGGCGGCGGCGCGCACGCCTTCCAGCATGTTGGCGCGGTCGAAATCCGAGAGGGTGTAATCAATCAGCGGCATGCCGTTTTTGTCGATGCTGACGCGGCCGCCGTCGCGGTCGCGGGTGAGCACGATAAACGAGCCGAGGTGGTCGGCATCGCGCAGCAGTTCGTGGTGCTGCTTGCCGGATAGCCAGGGCAGCACCATGCTCAGCAGGCCGGGGTGGGTGGGAGGCGTTTCGAGCTTCGCGCCGAAATTGGTGCCGTGTAGCATGGTGTAGGTGTCATTGACCACGCTCATGCTGGGGCCGTGCCAGGAGTTCATGGCGTGGGGATAGCGGGCGCCCACCACCACCGTGGGGTGCAGGTGCAGGTGACGGCCCAGGTGCGGGTGCTTCAGGCCGGAGCGCAGCAGCAGCGCAGGCGTCTGGATGGCCCCGCCGGCCACTACCACGCGATTCGCTTTTACGCTGATGTGAATGGTACGGCCGTCGGCAGTGGTGTGCACGGCCGCCGCGCCGGTGGCGCGGCCCTGGCTGATGGTCACGCGGTCGACTTTGGTATCGGCCAGAATACGGGCCCCGTGCTCAAACGCTGTGAGCAGGTAGGTATTCAACGTGCCCTGCTTGATGCCGTGGGCGTCGCCCAGCGTGGTGTAGCCGAGGCTGCGAAAGTGGCTGTCGGAATCGGTAAGTCCTTTTTCGTTGCGCGGAATTAGCTTCACCTCCTGGCCCAGCTTGGTTGAGCCGTCCCAGAGGGCCTGGTTCTGGCCGTTGTGGCGGGTGTAGTTGGTGTTCACGCCGATGGTGCGGGCCACGGCGTTGAGGCTTTCCTTGAATTCGAGGGTAGTGAAATGGGGCGCGGCGTGCTCCCTGGCCCATTCCTGCAATACGTAATCGGGTGTGCGGAAGGCTCCGGCCCAGTTCACGGTGGTGCCACCGCCCAGGCAGGAGCCGGCCAGGATGCCGATGCTGCCGTCCTGGGTGCTGAGGGTGCCTTTGGCATCGTAGAGCTTACCCAGCATATCCACTTCGCGCTGGGTGAAGTCGCAGCCGTGGCAGTAGGGGCCTTTTTCGATGACCAGCACATCGTGCCCGGCTTCGGCCAGCTCGCCGGCCACCACGCCGCCGCCCGCGCCGCTGCCAATCACCAGTACATCGCACTCGTACACGGTGTCTTCGGTAGGATGCAGGGTGCGGATGGGTTTGGGCGAATCCACCGGCTTTTCGTCGGGGCCGGGGTAGCCGAGGCGGCCCCAGGCGGCCGGCACTTCGGCCATGCTGCCGCCGTAGTACAGCAGCGTGCACAGCTTGCGCAGCGCGTTGAAGCCCTTGCGCAGTTGCGGCACGTTGCTGGCGGCCCAGCTTTGCAGCAGCTGCTCGCGTTGAGTGGGTTCCAGCTTACGAAAGGGTTTCAGCGGCCCGAACCAGGTGAGGCCCAGCAGCGGCTTCTCCAGCAAATCGAGGAGCTGGCTGAATTCGTTCTGCGCGCCTTCGGGCTGCTCGCGGATGGCTTCCTGCAATTTGTCCAGATTAAGGCCGGTAGAGCCGGCGGGGCTGCCGTCGGGCAGGGCGGGAATGAAGGTGTCGGCCAAGGCCTGGAGGACGGCAGAGCGGGCGGGCGTAAGCGAAAACATGCGGCGGGAATTTTGGGTGGTAAAAGGTAAGGACTTTTCCGTAATGTGTTAGGCGTGCCGAGTAGTTTTTGGGGTGAAAGGGCACTGTGATAGCAAAAAAGCCCGTTATGCTGAGCGCAGTCGAAGCATCTCTACTGCGTAGCTAATCCACTTAAGGGAGTTACTGCTGCGGTAGAGATGCTTCGACTGCGCTCAGCATGACGTTCTGACGGCGACCTTTGCCTTCCCCAAACGCCACTGCTCCCCATGTCCAAGCTCATCCAAACGCCCGAAACCACGCACCGCATCTACTTTCAGGACTGCGACATGCTGGGCCACCTCAACAACGCCCGCTACCTCGACTACTTTCTCAACGCCCGCGAAGACCACACCACCGCGCATTATTCGCTGAACATGGGCGAGCTGGCCCGCGAGCAAAAGGCGGCCTGGGTCATCACCAAGCACCACATCAGCTACCTCAAGCCAGCCAAACAAAGTGTGCAGGTCCGCATCCTGAGCCAACTGATTCACTTCGATAACTCCAATCTGGTACTCGAAATGCAGATGCGCAGCGAGGATGGCACCCGCCTACTGGCCCTGCTCTGGTCGGAAATGACCTACGTGACCATGCCCGCCGGCACCCGCACCGACCACGGCAACGCCATGATGGACCTGCTCGACCAGCTCGACGTAGATACCGTGGAATATGACCCCGACGGCTTCGACGAGCGCGTGAAAGAGGTGCGCCAGCAACTGAAGAAGCTGCGCCGCGAGGCGTAAGTGGAGTGGTCTGGGCCGTCTGTCATTGCGAGGCCGCAGGCCATAGCAATCCGTCCTCTCAACGCGACCAGCCCTGAGATGTGATGCCGCCTTTTTGAAAGCGAAAAGCCCCGACTCTCTCAAGAGCCGGGGCTTTTCACATCTCATGACGGGTCACATTGTACAGGACGGATTGCCGCGTTCCGCTGCGCTCCACTCGCAATGACAGGGCGGCGCGGCCTTACCCCCCAAACGAGTTATCCTTCTCGTTGGCATCCATGAAGATGCCGCCGTCCAGCTTCACCGATTTCACGGCTTTGGGCACGGTGATGGTGGCTTGCTTCTGGTTGGCCTGCCATACGGCGGGCGACTGGTGCAACGTTTCCTTGGTGCCGTCGGCGTACTCCACATTCATATCAAACGGCACGGCGAAGCCGCCGATGTTTTGCACCGTGACGGTGCTGCCGCTGGCCGTCACGGCTAGGTCGATGTAGTTATTGGTGAAGAACCAGTTGTTGAAAAACCAGCTCAAATCCTGGCCGCTGGCGCTGCTCATCGAGTTGAAGTAGTCCCACGGAATGGGGTGTTTGCCGTGCCAGCGGTCCATGTACTCGTGCAGGGCTTTCTTGAAGAGGGCATCGCCGAGCATGTCTTTCAAAGCAAAGTAACTGAGGGAGGGCTTGCCGTAGGCGTTGTTGCCGTAACCGGCGCGCAGCTCGCTGCTGGGCGTGATGATGGGCAGGTCCTCAGCGGTGGCGCGGTCGTTAATCCAGCGGTCTACCCGGAACTGCTTGTAGAGCTTGTCGGCTTCGGCCACGCCGTTTTCGGTGCGGCCGATGAGCAGCTCGAACGTGGTGGCCCAGCCCTCGTCCATGTAGGCGTAGCGGCTTTCGTTGATGCCCATGTAGAAGGGGAAGTAGGTATGCGCGATTTCGTGGTCCTGCACAAACTGCGCGAATTTGGGGTCCTTCTGCGGGCTGTCGTTCACCATCATCGGGTATTCCATGTCGGCAAAGCCCTGGAAGGCCGTCATTTTGGGGAAGGGGTAGGCCACGCCGGGCCAGTTAGTGGGGTTCGAGAACCAGCCCAGCGCGTACTGCGCGTTCTTCACCGACTGCCGGAAATCCACCGTCGAATCGGCGTAGGCGGCCTGCACGCTGGCGCGGCGCTTGGCTTTGGCATCCACAATCACGCTGGCGGCGTCCCACACGTAATGGTCGCTCAGGCCGAAAGTCACGTCGGAAATGTCCTTCGCCGTCCAGACCCAGGTGTTCGTGGATTGCTGGGTGGTGATGTTCTTCTTGGCCAAATCGGCCGCCGTGGCAATGTGCAGCACCGCGTCGCTGGTCATCGACTGCTGGAGGCGCTTGGCGGCGGCCGGTTGCAGCACCTGCTTGGGGTTTTGCAGCGTGCCGGTGGCCCACACGATGTAGTTGGCCGGCGCTTGCACGCGCAGGGTGTAGTCGTTGAAATCGTTGTAGAACTCCTTGCTGTCCACGAAGGGCAGGCGGTCCCAGCCGGCGTAGTCGTCGTACACGGCGATGCGCGGGTAGAAGTAGGCCAGGAAGTAAGTGGTGGGGTCAATCATGCCCTCGCGGTTGCTTTCCACCGAGATGGGGAAGTGCCAAGCCACGGCGAATTTCACCGAATCGTGCGGGGCCAGCGGGCGGGGCAGGCGCACGCCCGGCGCGGTGCCCAGGTTGGTGGGCATGGCCTTAAGCTGGCCGGCCACCCGGAAGGTGTCAATCACCACCCCGCTGGTGAGGTAATCGGCCCCAACGTCGCCGTCGCGGGAGGCCCCGGGCTTGTGAATGTTCTGGATAATGCGCAGCACCACCTGCCGCAGCGTGTCGGGGCTGTTGTTGAAGTAGGTAATGGTTTCGCGGCCCCGGATGTCGCGGGCGGGCGGCGCGGCCTGCACGGTGATGTCGTAGCGGGCGCGGTTTTGCCAGTATTTCGGGCCGGGGCGGCCGTCGGGGCTGCGGGTGCCTTTGGCGAAGGCGGCCTTGATGTCGCGCGGCTGGTACAGGGACTGCGCGGCGGCCGTATCGGCCAGGCCGGCGAAGAGGAGCAGGGTAAGCAGGGTTCGAATCATAGCAAGGACAGACGGGAATAGGGGATGAGCGTTGCAAAGATGTCACACAGGCTTTTGCTGGTGCGGCCCCGTCGATGCAATGCCCCCATTCAACGGCACAACCCCCGGCCACATCTTTTGCCTAGATAAAGCCACCCTTCAGCGCGTACTTTTCCAGTCTAAAGCTCCTGTATGCCCGTTCCAAATCCCTTGCCGGCCCTCACAAAGCCATTCCTCTCATTGCTGCTGTGGCTGCTAATGCTGGCCCCGGCCCACGCCCAAAGCACCGTCGTGAAAGAAGACAGCATGGCCGTGGACACCACCGTAGCCCGCGACGATTCCTACCGCCTCGAAGTGGGCTACACCACGCTCAGCAGCATTTCGGGGCAGGTGCGCCAAGTGTTCGACACCCGCCCGCTGGGCGAGGAGCTGCCCGATATCGTCGAAAACCTCAAAGCCATTCAGTACACCCTCAAGCAGAAGGGCGAAGTCGTCGACATCAAGCAGCTGCAAATGTGCCAGCTCATGCTCGTGACGCTCCAGGAGCAGTTGGCTGACTGGCGCACCAGCCTCGCCGAGGCCCACACGCAGCTGGCCGCCATGCAGGCCCGCCTCAAAACCATTGCCCCGCCGCCCCCGCGCACCGCCGCCCTCGACGCCACCACCCTGGCCCTGGAACGCTCCGATTCGGCCCTGCTGGCCCGGCAGCAGCGCATTGGCGGCTTGCTGGCCAAGCGCTTTCTCAAGGTGAAGCAGCTCCAGACGCAGGTGGCCGCCAGCTACATCCAGGGCATGGAATTGCAGGACGAGGTGGGCGACCAGCTGCGCCGCTACAGCCGCACCACCGCCAAGCTCAACTACCCGCCCCTGTGGGAAGCCCAATCCATCCCCAAGCTCCCCGCCGACCCCAAATCCCGCAAAGCCGGCCAGTACCGCCGCGAAATCATCAACTTCTACTTCGCCAACAACTGGGACAACTGGGCCTACATGGCCCTCATCGGACTGGTGTTCTACGGCTGGGTGTCCTTCAACTACCGCCGGGCCAAAAAGCAGGATTTAGTCCTCACCGAGCCCTTCCACTACCTGCGGCCCGGCCCCATTGCGGCCACGCTGGTGGTCATGTTCAGCCTGGCCCCGGCCCTGGAGCTGCACCCGCCGCCCGTGTACCTGGCGGTGCTGCAATTGTTGCTGCTGGTGGCCCTGACGGCGGTATTTGCGCGGAGCTGGCCGCGCCGGCTGTTCCTGTACTGGCTGGGAATGGTGGCGTTTTTCGTGTGGCTGTCCATCACCAATGCCAACGCCACCACTGGCCTGGGCGCGCGCTGGGGCCTGTTGGGCCTGAATGCGCTGGCCGTGGCCGTGGGCGCGCTGCTGCTGTGGAAGCTGCGCGACACGCTGGCCCAGATGCGCTTCCTCATCCCCATAACCTGGCTGTTCATTGGGCTCAATGGCCTCGCCATTATCTGCAACGTGGTGGGTAGGTTGAGCCTGGCCAAGATGTTCAGCACGGCGGCCATTTTCGGCCTCACGCAGGGCATTGGGCTGGCGGTATTCATTGAGACGTTCACGGAAGCCTTCCACCTGCAAATGCTGTGCAGCCGGGGCAGCGAGGGCGGCACGGCCGCCTTCGACTATGACAAAATCGAGCCCCAGCTCATGCGCCTGCTCACGGTGCTCTCGGGCGTGCTCTGGGGGGTGGTGTTCACCTCCAACCTCAACGTCTACAACTTCATCTACGGCCTGTTCGACCACGCCCTCACGGCCCCGCACACCTTCGGCAGCACCGAATTCACGTTCGGCAACATCCTGCTCTTCTTCCTCATTCTCTACATTTCGGCCCTGCTCCAACGCTACATCGGCTACTTCTTCGGGGAGGTGGGCGACGATAACTCCGATGCCCGCAAGCGCGGCTCGTGGCTGGTGGCGCTGCGGCTGCTGCTGGTGCTGGTGGGTTTCGCGCTGGCCACCGCCGCCACGGGCCTGCCGCTCAGCAAAATCGCCATCGTGTTCGGGGCGCTCAGCGTGGGCATTGGCCTGGGCTTGCAGAGCATTGTGAATAACCTGGTGTCGGGCATTATCCTGATTTTCGAGCGGCCGTTTCACGTCGGCGATTTCATCGAAGTGGCCGGCAAATCGGGCCGGGTGCAGGACATCGGCATCCGCTCCAGCAAGCTCACCTCCGTCACCGGCTCCGAAATCATCGTGCCCAACGGCGACCTGCTCTCCAACCACGTCATCAACTGGACGCGCACCAACGACCACATCCGCGTGGATTTGGTATTGAAGATGACCCCCGGCACCGGCGACCTCCAAACCAACCTCCAGAAAGCCCGCGAGCTCATCCAGGAGGAAATCAAAACCAGCCCCTACACCATGCACAATCTGCCGCCCGAAATCCTGCTCAGCAGCATCAACGGCCAGGTGTACGAGCTCAAAGTCCTGTTCTGGATTACCAACATCCGCCAGGAGCAGCTCACCAAAAGCGAGATTCTGTCCGGCATCTACCGCCGCTTCACCGCCGAGGGCTTGCAGCTGAGCTAGTAGCGCACGCCCTGTCATCCTGAGCGCAGCGAAGGACCTTATCACCGAAGAACAGTTGGCAGTAAATCAATCGGCAAAGGCGTGATAAGGTCCTTCGCTGCGCTCAGGATGACAGACGCTTGCCACGTTGACTAGATGATATCTACATCTCCCGCACCGCCAGCGCCACGCGCACCGGGTAGGCCCCGCCGCTGCACACCACCAGCAGCTGGCCGGCCCCGCCCAGCGCGGCGGCCGTCACGTCGAGGCGGCGCTGGCCGGCGGCCAGTTTCACGCCGCCCACCAGCGGCTCATCGGGGGCCGAAACCCGGTACACCGTCGCCGTTTGGCCCTTTTTGGGGGCGGGCAGGCGCAGGCGCAGCGGGGTATCGGGGAGCAGCGCGGTGGCAAAGGCCACGGCCTTGGTGCCGCCCGCCGGGGCCGTGATGGCGTGGCGCTCGGGCGGGGTGGCGGCGGGGCCGTGCCCGGCAGGGCTGCCCAGCCGGAACAGGGCGATGGTGGCCCGCTCGGTGAAGCAGATTTTGGCCGCCGCGCTGGCGGCCTGCCCGTAGGCGTAGGCCGCGTTTTGGGCCGCCACGTAGCGGGCGTGGTCCTCGGCGTTGGTGCCTTTTTGGATGGCCTTGGCCGTGGCTGCCGCCGGCAGGGCCGTGGCCAGCGCCCCCAGCTCGGCCAGCAGCGCGGCCGAAAAGCCCTTGGCGGCCAGCGCATCCGCGTCGCGCGTAGCCGCCGCGAAGGCGATTTGCAGCAGCCCGCCCATTTTGTCGGTCTGCTTGCGGGCGGCCAGGTAGCCCCGCCGGCCATACTGGTCGAGGTGCCCCACAATGCCCGGAAACGCCTGCCCCACGAAGTAAAACAGCCGCTGGAGGGCCTGCCGGGCCTGGTCCATGGCGGCCGTTTGCCCGGTGGTGAGCTCCATGAGCGCGCCGGTGCGCTCGGTGTGGCCGGGGGCGTGCTCGGCCGCCTCGATGGCCGCCAGCCACCGCCCCCCAAAGCCCGCGTCGAACTCCGGGTTGAAGGCCCGAAACGCCGCCTCGTGGTTGAGGTAGTGCGCGTGCATGGTGCGCTGGTCCTGGCGCATCGTGGCATCGGCCACGATGTAGCCCCGCCGCGCCGTGTTGTCTGAAACCGCCATAGCAAAAGGGAAAGAAGGAAAGTTAATGCTCTAAGTAACGCATTTATTCTCAGTACTTATTGCCTTTCTATGTCTTTCTATCAAATAGCTATAAATTTTAATCTTGTAGCTACTCCTTTCTATTATAAAGTTGCTTCTTAACACAACTTAGTTATCATTTTCCACTAATGGAAAATGATAACTAACTAATAAACTTAAACAACTAAATAATAAAACTAAGTAACTATACATTATACATAATCAGCTAATTACAAGCTTTATGCAGCTTGATAATAAAAAATGACAACTAGCAATTAATAGCTCTTTTTATTGAATTGAAATTCTGTAACAAGGCAAAAGCACAGGCCGCCGCCGGGTCTGGAGCCGCGTCCGTGGTGGGGTGGGGTAGTAAAAAGGCCCGGGATAGGGCATCCCGGCGTTTAATCACCGTCTTTTGCAGCCCGGAAGGGGCCCGTTTCGTGCCGTGTGGCACGGGCGGGGGCGGGAGCGCCGGGCCCAACCTGCTGAACCGATTCGACTGTGACTAAAAAAGGATATTTCCTGCCGGCCCTCGTGCTGAGCGCCGGCCTGTGGGCCGGCTGCGAGCACCCCGCCAAACCCGCCGAAGCGCCCGCCGCCCGCCCGGCCCGGCCGGCGGTGGCGCAGCCCCCCGCCCCGCCGGCCAACGTGCCGAAGGAGGCCGTGGCGGGCGATTTCGACGGCGACGGCCGCCCCGAATACGTGTGGCTGGTGCCGCCCGAGGTGTTGGAAAACCTGGAATGCCAAGGCGGCTGCAACAGCTACCTGCGGTTTTCGAACGCGGCGTTGCCCGCCATTGAGCAGGAAAACTGCATCGAGGGCACGCCCGACAACCTGGGCGATTTGAACGAGGACGGGGGCGACGAAATCGGGCTGCTGCCGCACCGGTTCATGGGCTGCTGGGTGGGCTACTATGTGTACACGTACCGGGCCGGCCGGTGGCAGCCGCTGGTGGAGCCCTTCAGCACGTACTGCAATCAGTGGGAAGATGGCGTGATACCGATTGAAAAAGACCCCAGTCGAAAAGGCTACGTCCTGATTCGGTACACGGACTCCGCCGATACGACGTTTACGCTGCAAACGAAGTCGGTGCCGGTGCGGTAGGGGCGGGATGTGCCTGGCCCCGCCGGCCAGGCTGCGGGACGTGGCGGTGCAGTGAGGGGAAGGGGTCGTTCCGTTGGCAACTGCGGTTTAGAAAGCCCGAATTTTGCTAAACCTGGGGCTTTTTTGGGCGTAAACGCTGGTGGCCGGGCATCCTGCCGGCCCCGTACTTCTTACTTCCCAAAACCAGATGAGCATCTTCAGCAGCGACAAACTCAAGGGCAAGAAAATTGCCATCATTGCCACCGACGGCTTCGAGCAGGCCGAGCTCGACGAGCCCAAGAAATACCTCGAAGGCGAGGGGGCCGAAACCCACGTCATCTCCCTCAAAAGCGGCTCCATCAAGGGCTGGGACGGCCCCAATAAGGACTGGGGCGATAAAGTCGACGTGGATAAAGTCATCACCGACGTGAAGCCAGCCGACTACGACGCCCTGGTGCTGCCCGGCGGCCAGATGAACCCCGACATTCTGCGCGTGAACAAGGACGTGGTGGCCTTCGTGAAGGAGTTTGCCGGCTCGGGCAAGGTGCTGGCCGCCATTTGCCACGGCCCCTGGCTGCTGGTGGAGGCCGACGTGGTGCGCGGCAAGCGCGTGACGAGCTGGCCCAGCGTGCACACCGACCTCAAAAACGCCGGTGCCCACTGGGAAGACTCCGAAGTGGTGTGCGACCACGGCCTCATCACCAGCCGCAAGCCGGAGGATATCCCGGCCTTCAACAAGAAGATTGTGGAGGAAATGCTGGAGCCCCAACACGGCGGCCAGAACTAGGTTGGCTTTTTCTCGGCTAGCGCTGAGATTTTTAGTGATTTAAAAACGTCTGTCATCCTGAGCGCAGCGAAGGACCTTATCAAGGCTGAACGGGATTCTCTCAACGGATTTCCAATCGTGATAAGGTCCTTCGCTGCGCTC
>JAQBNT010000001.1 GCA_028288445.1 Hymenobacter sp.
TGAACAGCACGTTGCCGATAAAGAAGGCAATGACACCCAGAAACACGTATTTTTTGAACGAGAGCAGGAAAACGTTGTCCCAGTTGCCATACGAGTCGCTGGCAAAAACCAGCAGCGTCGCGCCGTAGAGCATCCAGCGCATGGCGGCCGGCACGCGCGGCAGCTGGTAGCCGTAGAAATATGCATAAGCGAACAAAGCCCCGATGGCCAGCGCATCCCAGCGGCACAAGGTATTCAGGTACAGGGCCATGTATGAATCCGGCACGAAGTAGAAGAAGTACAGCCGCGTCAGAAAGCTGAGGAGAATAACGGCCCCGAAAGCGGTGGTGAGCTTGTGCCGGGGCACAAAGGCGATAAGCAGCGGCCACACCAGGTAGAAATGCTCTTCAATGCAGATGGACCAGAGGTGATTGACGGCCGTGGAGCCCCAGCCGTGCTTTATCAAATCGAAGTTGCCCAGAAAGAGCAGGTGGGCCGGCATGTTGGCCGCCGGCTCGCCGGCGTAGTGCGAGAGCACCGGGGCCATGGCTACGCAGAAGTAGTAGAGCGGCCAGATGCGCAGCACCCGGCGCATGTAGAAGCTCTTGATGTCGATGCGGGCGTAGCGCTGCTTTTCGGCCAGCAGCAGGTAGGTAATGAGGAACCCGCTCATCAGGAAAAAAATATCGACCCCGATGTTGAAGCTGCCCACGAACAGCTTGAGCTTGGTGGCCCACCACGCGGGCTGCCCGCCCCAGTCGACCATGGTGGCCGCTACCTGGGGCACGTCGGTCCAGTGCTCGTAGCTGTGGGTGATGAGAATGAGCAGCGCCGCCACAAAACGGACAATATCGAGGGGCTGGAAATAGGGCACCGCCGCCGCCGGAGCGGCCGTGATAGGAGCAGTATCTGTGGAAGAGGAAGTCGACACGGAACAGGAAAAAAATTAAACTGGCCCCTAAAGTACAATCCAACCATTATTCAGCCGGCCAAATCATTCGGCTATCCCGCATTCCGCCATACCTTTGCAGTGCTAAAAAAGCGTTTGTTTTCAATTTTTTTTATATGAAAAAATATACTTTGCTTCTGCTAACAGCAGCTACTCTGGCTGGTTGCGGCGACAAAAACGGCTCCACTCATCCGGCAAATTTCCTAACCGGTAATGATTTTGACCAACTGGAAGGCTGGACCGGCGACATGCCGCAGCCGTCCCTGACCAAGGATAAAGCCCATTCGGGGGCCTATTCCGTGCATGTAGGCCCGGGCATTGAATACAGCAATGGCTTCATCGGCACCCTGGGCAAACTCAGCCCTACCCGCCTCACCCAGATAAAGGTGAAAGGCTGGGTGTACCTGCCCACGGGCACCGTGACGGCTGGCATCGTGACCAACCTCACCGACCCCGCTGCTACCGATGGCAAGCCGGCCCTGTGGGAGTCGCTGCCCCTGGACAAGGCCGTGAAAAAGCGCAACGAGTGGGTGGAAGTAGAGAAGACGCTGACCCTGCCCGCCAACGCCGGCCCCAATTTCAAGCTGTACGTGTACCTCTGGAGCGGCGGGTCGCAAAGCGTGGCCTACCTCGACGACCTGCAGATTCTGCGCCCCTAGTCCCATACCCGCGCAACACCGGGCCATTTTTAGCGAGTAGCGGCCAGCCAGCCGCTTTATTCCAGAGAATGGCCCGGTGTTCTGCGTTTTGCCTTACCTAGTTTCTGGTTCCCAACCGGCCCAGGGAGCCGTTGGGCCTCCCGGGCTTCCGCAGCCATGTGTAATGATTAGCTCCTCCCCCCCGAGTGCATCCCGGAACGGCCTCCGGTACGTCGTTTATGCCCTGTTTGTGGCAGAACTCGTGCTTTTTAACTGGCAGCGCAATTATTTCGGGCCTTATGCCAGTCCGGCCATTCTGTACCTACTGGCCATTTGCCTGGTGTTAAGCACCCTGGGGTTTGCGCGGGGCCGCCGGTGGGAGTTGGCTCCTCCGCTGCCCCGCTGGCCCATTGCGGCGTGGGGGCTGGCGGCGTGGCAGCGCCTGCTGGCCGTGGCCGCCGGGGCCCTGGCAGGCGGCTGGTACAACACCAACCTGGTGAAGCGCGAAATCTGGAGCTACCGCCCCATCCTCGAATTCGCCGATATTATTCCGGCCCTGCAGGCCTACGCCCGACGCTGGCTGAACGGCTCCGAGATTTACACGCCCCTGACCTGGGAACTGGGCTACTTTGAGCTGCCCACCTATCTGCCGGCCATGTGGTTTCCCTTCATCCTGGCCGAGCGGCTGGGGTTCGACTACCGCTTTGTGGCCTGGGGCATCTTTTTGCTGGGGGTGTTGCTGTACGAGTACCTGGTGTGGCGCCTGCACCAGCCCTGGCCCCAAACGCTGGCGTTGGCCGCGTTGCCATTCGTGGTTTTCTATGCCCTCGTCACCACGCAATGGGCCTACGTGGGCATCACCGTCGAATACATGATACTGGGGTATTACACGCTACTGGTGGTGGGTATCCTGCTGCGTTTCTGGCCCTTGCAGGCGTTGGCGCTGCTGCTGTGCGTGCTGTCGCGGTATTCATTGATTTTCTGGGTGCCGCTGTACCTGGGCCTGATGTTTTTCTACGATTCGAAGAAGAATGCTTTGCTGATTGCCGGCACGGTGCTGCTGGGCGTAGTGGCCTTATACATCGTGCCTTACCTGTCGCACAACTGGGGCCTGTTTATGGAAGTGCAGCGCTCGTACACCGGCGCGGCCGTTTTCGAGTGGAAGCACCTG
This sequence comes from Hymenobacter sp., assembly GCA_028288445.1. Classification (GTDB taxonomy): domain Bacteria; phylum Bacteroidota; class Bacteroidia; order Cytophagales; family Hymenobacteraceae; genus Hymenobacter. The sequence continues at coordinate 2,738 of JAQBNT010000001.1, forward strand.
GGCGTTGACGGCCTGCCGATACACCCCTATAATGGTCTGGGCTTTGCGTCGTTCTTTTATAAATACGCGCCCGGTTCGCTCTACGACAAAATCAGCTTGCTAAAGACCGTGCATGTGGGCCTGCTGCTGACGGTGGTTGCCGCCGCGGCCGTGGTTTACGTCCGCCAACGCACGCGCCGCATCGACTATCGGGTATACGTCGTGACCATCCTGAAGCTGTACCTGGCTACGTTTTACGCTTTTCTGCAAGTGCCGTATCCTTACCTAGCTACGCTGGGCCTCTTTACGTCGGTGTTTCTGGTGCTCATCACCGCAGGGCTGCGGCCGGCGGCAGAGGCCGGGAAGGAATTGGCCACTGCTGGCGTGTAGGCGGCTAACGCCCGCTATCAGCGCCCCAGCAGGCCGTATTTGAGGATGCAGTAGATGGCCCGGAAACCGTCGCGCCACCCTATTTTCTTGCCCTCAGCGTAGGTGCGGCCGTAGTAGCTGATGCCGACTTCGTAGATGCGCACGCCCGGCACGCGGGCTACTTTGGCGGTCACTTCGGGCTCGAAGCCGAAGCGGTTTTCTTCCAGCCTCAGGCCCTGCACGATGTCGCGCCGGAACAGCTTGTAGCAGGTTTCCATGTCGGTCAGGTTCAGGTCGGTCACCATATTCGAGAGGAAAGTGAGCAGGTTGTTGCCGATGCTGTGCCAGAAGAACAGCACCCGGTGCGGGTGGCCGCCCATGAAGCGCGAGCCAAATACCACGTCGGCAAAGCCCTTCAGAATGGGCTTTATCAGCAGGTTATACTCTTCGGGGTCGTATTCCAGGTCGGCATCCTGCACGATAATATAGTCGCCGGTGGCCTCGCGGATGCCGGTGTGCAGCGCCGCGCCTTTGCCCTGGTTCACGGGGTGCTCCAGCAGGCGCAGGCCCATTTCGGGGTGGCGGGCGGCGTAGGCGCGGATGGTTTCGGCCGAGGCGTCGGTGGAGCAGTCGTTGACGAGGATAATTTCCTTGCCGATGTTGTTCACCAGCTTCAGTTCCCGCAGTAAGTCCAGCACCTGATGGATGGTGCGGGCCTCGTTGTAAACCGGAATGACGATGGAAAGGGTGTCGAATTTTACCAAAGCGGGTGGGGCAGGCAAGCCGTGCGTTGCGCGCAATGCGCTAAAAATCAATAATTATATACTACCCGTGCGGCCACCGTCCACGGGCACGCTGGTGCCGTTGATGTAGCCGGCGGCGGGCGAGGCCAGGAAAACCACGGCGGCGGCCACTTCCTCGGCATGGCCGAAGCGGCGGGCCGGAATGGTTTTCAGCATGTCGGCTTCGATGGCATCGGCGGACAGGCCGGTTTGGGCCATTTTCTTCTCGATGAGGGAGGTGTGGCGCTGGGTGAGCGTGGCCCCCGGCAGCACGTTGTTGACGGTGATGCCGTCCGGCCCCAGCTCGTTGGCCAGGGTTTTGGCCCAGCTCGCCACCGCCCCGCGAATGGTGTTGCTCACGCCCAGGCCCGCCAGCGGAATCTTTACCGAAGTACTGATAATGTTGATGATGCGCCCGAAACCGGCCGCCCGCATGCCCGGCACCACGGCCTGCGCCAGCAGGTGGTTGCAGATGATGTGCTGGTTAAAAGCAATGCGCAGCGCCTCGACCGGAGCATCCAGCAATGGGCCGCCGGCCGGGCCCCCGGTGTTGTTCACCAGAATGTGGAAGCCCTCGGGGTGGTGGGCCAGGTAGCCCTGCACGACGGTTTCGAGCTGACTGGGGTCGTCAAAATCAGCTACCAAATAGTTGTGCCGGGCCTCGGTGGGCGTGGGCAGGGCAGCGGCTACTTCGCGCAGCCGCTCTTCGTTGCGGGCCAGCAGCGTCACGGCGCAGCCCTGCTCGGCTAGCAGCTCGGCCACGGCCCGGCCAATGCCCTGGGTAGAGCCGCTCACGAGGGCACGGCGGGAAGTCAATGGAAGGCTCATAAACAAATTATATAGGCAAGACTAGCAGAAAATTACAGAAGAAAACCCGGCTTTTTACCGGGTGGGCGGAGTCAGCAGCACGTAGCCGCCCACCAGCCGCTCGCGGTAGCCGTAGGGCTGGAGCAGCTGGCGCAGGTAAGCGTGGATGGGCTGGTTGCGATAGGCCGGGCTGATAACGAAAGCGGCGGGGTCGTACTGGTGGAAAAATGCCTGGAGCTGGCGGGCGGTGGGCGGCGCGGGCTGCACGGTGTCGGGGTTGGTTTGCCGGCGCAGCAGCGGGCGCAGCACCGCATCCTGGTCGAGCAGTGCAAATAACGCAGGCTTGACGCGGGATAAATAGCCGACGGGCAGTTTTTTGCGGTGGCGGGTTTGGTAAAGCATCTCGCCCGCTTCCAGGTGGCCCACCTGCCGGTTGCCATCCAGAATGCCCAGGGGAATGGGGATGAGCGTGGTGCCCGGCAGCTTCGCCACCTCGGCATACACGGCCGGAATGCTCGCGGCGGACTGGCGCTGGTAGGGCCGGGGCCAGAATTCGACCAGGATAATGCCTGCCAGCAGGCCGCTTATAACTACCTGACCAGCCGGGCGCAGCCGGCCCTGCCACGCCGCTTCCAGCGCGCTGAACGACACGATGGGCAGCAGCAGGCCCACCATCATAATCCAGCGGGTGGGGCAGCGGATGTTGTTGAAAAAAGGCACGAAGTGCAGCAGGGCCGTGGGCAGGTTCAGCCGCTCGTGGCCCAGGATGCGGAGCGCAGGCACCGTCAGGAGCAGAAACACCACCAGCACCCAAGCCAGCGGGCGGCCCGGCGCATCGAGGGCGCGGGCCGAAGCCGGGCGGCGGCGGGCCAGGCGCATCAGCCCCAATACCAGCGCCAGCAGCGGCAGGGCATAGCCGATGAACAGGGTGTTTTCGATGGAGCCGGGCAGGTTGAATACCTTGGGGTTGTGAGCCAGCCGCGCGGCCCAGTCCCAATACACCAGCCGGCTGGTGGGCGGCGGCAATAGGTACGATACCAAATCGCCGCCCCACCAGATGCCGTTGTCCTTGAGCCCGGCCAGGTGCAGCAGCCGGATGAGCACATGGCTGGCCGCCAGAATGCCCACCAGCCCGGCCCAGGCCGGCCACCGCCGCCACCGGATGCGCCCCAGCCGAAACCAGAACCACGCGGCATAGGCCAGCGAAAAATAAATAAGGCCGAACAGCACGTAATAGTCGCTGAGCAGCGTGACGATGCCCAGCACCACGCACCCCGCCACGGCGCGCCAGCTGCGCACCAGCGGCAGAAATTGTCCTTCCCGAAACGTGAAGGCCCGCAGAAACAGCAGGACGTAAAACGGCACCGTGGCCGTGAGCACCAGGTTGTAATGCTCGGGCAGGCGTTGCAGCTTGTAGGGCGAGTAGGCGAACACAAAGCCGGCCAGCAGGGCCAGCAGCGGGCTTTGCACCCAGCGGCGCGCCAGCAGGCAAGCTCCGGTGCCCGATAGCGCATAGCTCAACAGTAAAGCCGTGTTGATGGCCAGCATCTCGTTGCCGAGCACCAGGCTGAGCACACCAATCAGGGGCGTGTAGGCGTGCATCAGCAGGCTTGAGCCCTTGGGATAAAACAGCCAATCGGTGAAAAACGGGTTGTGGCCGCTGAGCACCGCTTCGCGGAAATGCCAGGCATTCCAGAAAAACTGGGAAGTATCAGGGCCGGGCACCGCCACGAAGGAGGTGCTGAAATGCGCCGCCAGCGGCCAGGTGAAACCGATAAAAACCGCCCCGTACACCAGCAGCAGCCACGGCCAGAGCAGCCGGTTTTTCACCTCCATGAGCAATTATTGAACCCTCGACACTGAATAAGATGGCAAAGGTAGCGCCGCCGGTTGGCGGAGCACGGCCCGGGAAATACCGGCGAAGGCCACGGCTATTTTGCCGCACGGGCAAATCAGGACGGCGGGCCAAGGGATTGTTGCGTTGCTTTGTACCGTTGAAACCTGTGGGCTGCTGGCTGCTTTTTTCCGGGCGGCACCTTCCAGTCCCTTCGCCAACTCGTTTTTTGTTGTTCTACCCCTCCCGATGCCGCAAATATTACCCGCCCGCACTTCTCCTCAACGCCTGACCATCTTCGGGGTGCTGGCCGCGTTTGGGGTGGCCTACGGGCTGCTGGCCCTGGTCAATCATTACCTGTTCCGCACCTACGCCTTCGACCTGGGCATCTACAATCAGGCCGTGTGGGACTACGGGCACCTGCGGCTGAACGCCAATTCGGTGATGCGCTACAACAACCTGCTCAGCGACCACCTCACGCTGGTGCAGCCGCTTTACGGGCCATTATTCTGGCTGTTTGGCTCTTACACGCTGCTACTGGTGCAAATCGGGCTCATGCTGCTGGGCGGCTACGGGGCCTACCGCCTGCACCAGCTGCGCACCAACGGCACGCAGCCCGGCACTTCGCTGGCCCTCATGGTGATGTTTCTGAGCACCTGGGGCATCTACTCGGCGCTGGCCTTTGATTACCACGACAACGTGCTGGCAGCCATGCTTTTGCCCTGGATGCTGTACTGGCTGGAGGCCGACCGGCGCGGCCGGGCCGCCGTGGTCGCCCTGCTCATGGCCCTGAGCAAGGAAAACATGGCCTTGTGGCTGGTTTTCATTGCCCTGGGGCTGGCGTGGCTGCACTGGCGCGAGCCCGCACGGCGGCGCTGGGCGCTGGCCGTGGCGGCCGGCGCGGCCATCTACTTTCTAATTGTCGTCAAGCTCATCATCCCGGCCTTGGGCTCGGGCGATGCCTATGTGTATCAGCAGCAGTACGCGGCGCTGGGCCGCACCACCGGCGAAATGCTGCACACGCTGCTCACCCGGCCGTTCTACGTCATCGGCCTGCTGTTTCGCAACAACCTGCCCTCGGCCGATGGCGACTACGCCAAGCTGGAGCTGCACGCCATGGTGCTGCTGTCGGGCGGCCTCGCCCTCGTGCGCCGGCCCGCTTACCTGTTGATGTTAGCTCCCATTTATGGGCAAAAACTGCTCTCGGCCAACGTGGCCCACTGGGGCATCAACTACCAGTATTCCATCGAGTTTGTGCCGGTGCTGCATGCGGCCGTCAGCCAGTGGCTGGCGAATGTAGAGCCGCAGCGGGCCCGGCGCTGGGGCATTGGTGCGGCGGTGCTGGCGCTGGTGGCCACGGTGGTGTCCATGCAGGTGCGGGTGTCGCCTTATTATGATAAAAGCGCGACGAAATTCTTCAGCGGCAAGCATTACCACGTCGATTTTGATGCCGGCTCCGTGCATCGCGGCCTGGCCGTGATTCCGGCCGAAGCGCGGGTGAGCGCCACCACGGCCCTGGTGCCGCACCTGGCAGCCCGGCGCTCCATCTACCAGTTTCCTTACGTGGCCGATGCCGACTACATCGCCGCCCTGCCGCCGGCCTCCATCTACCCGCTGAGCGCGCCTGAGCTGACGGCCCAGTTGCAAGCCTACCAGGCCAGCGGCCGCTGGCGGGTGGTATCGGCCCCTGGGGCACTGCTGGTGTTGCAGCGCGTGCGCCCGCTGCCGGTATCGGCCGTGCCGCCTTTGTTCGAGCGCCGGGGCCAGGGCGGCACCGATACCGCGCGCGGGCCGGGTGCCCGGCAGTAGATTAGCATTCCCAACCAACCCCCTCCGCCCATGATAGCCCGTCCGTTTAATTTCCAGAAGTGGATTGATGAGCACCGCCATTTGCTGAAGCCCCCGGTGGGCAACCAGCAGGTTTTCAAAGACAACCAGGATTTCATCGTGATGGTGGTGGGCGGCCCCAACGCCCGCAAAGACTACCACGTAGATGCCGGCGAGGAGCTATTCTGGCAAATCGAAGGCACGATGACCGTCAAAATCATCGAGGACGGCAAGCCGGTCGACATCACCATCGGCCCCGGCGAGATGTTTCTGCTGCCGCCCCACGTGCCCCACTCGCCGCGCCGCCCGGCCGGCACCGTGGGCATGGTGCTGGAGCGCTACCGCACCACCGATGAGCTCGACGGCTTCCAGTGGTACTGCGAAAACTGCGGCCACAAGCTGCACGAGGAGTTTGCGCTCATTACCGACATCGTGGCTCAGCTACCGCCCATCATGAATGCCTTTTGGGCCAATGATGACCTGCGCACCTGCAAAAACTGCGGCACTTATATGGAAGCACCCGCGCCGGTTGCTTAACACCTGTCATCCTGAGCTTGCGAAGGGCCTTATCACTGCTGAACAGCTTGCCGCCATCCACTTAGAGCAGCAGCCATGATAAGGTCCTCCGCTCTGCTCAGGATGACAGATTATTTTGCCTCGCCCCGCTGCCCCAACCCCCACCCACCCCGCCGTGTTGCCCCATCCTCTCAGCATCGATATCCACACCCACATTCTGCCCGAGCGCTGGCCCGACCTGCGCGAACGGTACGGCTACGGGGGCTTCATCCGGCTCGACCATCACAAGCCCTGCTGCGCCCGCATGATGCAGGACGACAAGTTCTTCCGCGAAGTGCAGGACAACTGCTGGGACCCGCAGGTGCGGATGCGCGAGTACGACCAGTTTGGCGTGCAGGTGCAGGTGCTGAGCACGGTGCCCGTGATGTTCAGCTACTGGGCGCAGCCGCTGGATTGCCTGGATTTGAGCCAGTTGCTCAACGACCACATTGCCGACGTGGTGCGGCGCTACCCCACCCGCTTTGTGGGCCTGGGCACCATCCCGATGCAGGCCCCCGACCTGGCCATTCGGGAGTTGGAGCGCTGCATGAAAATCGGCCTGGCCGGCGTGCAGATTGGCTCGCACGTCAACGACTGGAACCTCGACGCGCCGGAATTATTCGAAATCTTCGCCGCTGCCGAGGAGCTGGGAGCCTGCGTGTTCGTGCATCCCTGGGACATGATGGCCCAAGGCAAAATGCCCAAATACTGGCTGCCCTGGCTGGTGGGTATGCCCGCCGAAAGCACGCTGGCGCTCTGCTCGCTCATATTTGGCGGAGTGCTGGAGCGCCTGCCCAACCTGCGCGTGGCCGTGGCCCACGGCGGGGGCTCGTTTGCCAGCACCATTGGGCGCATCGAGCACGGCTGGCAGGTGCGGCCGGACCTTTGCGCCATCGACAACCCCCACAACCCCCGCAAGTACCTGGGCAAGTTCTGGGTCGATTCGCTGGTGCACGACCCGCTGATGCTGGACTACCTGGTGAAAACGCTGGGGGCCGATAAAATCACGCTCGGCACCGACTACCCCTTTCCGCTGGGCGAGCTGGAGCCGGGCCAGCTCATCAACTCCATGCCGTTTTCGGCCGATGTCAAGGCTCAAATGCTGGGCCAGAACGCCCTGGACTGGCTGGGGCTGACAGCCGCGCCGTTCCGGCCGCTGGTGGCATAAGCCTTCCGGCACGGCCCTTCTACCCCTGAACACCTGTTTTTTAATCAATTTATGCGAATGACTGACTATACTTTTCGGTACAAGCTGCGGGTTTTGAGTTCTTTATTACTATTTGGGCTGCTCATGGCAGGCTGCGCCAAGGACGAGAGCAACGTGTGCGTGCTGATGAACTCCGACTTCGAGCAGTTCGACGGCTGGGTGCCCACGCTGCCCCCTTTCCTGTCAGAAGCAAAAGCCCACTCCGGCCGCTATTCCTATTTTGTGGGGGCCGGGGCCGAATTCGCGGGCACCTACCACACCACCCTGGAGCGCTGTGGCTTTATCCCGTCGCGGCTGCAGCTCCGGGGCTGGACCTATCTATCCAGCGGCCTCATCCGGGCCACCAACGTGGTGGTGGAAGTGCGCTGCCACGACCGGCGGCCGAACATCTGGCGGGCGCTGGCCATCGACCAGGTAGTGCGCCGCTACCAGCAGTGGGAGCCCATCACCAAAACGATTTTGCTGCCGTCCGACCTCGAACCGACCGATGAAGTTTGGGTATCGGTGTGGTGCCCTGAGCGGGGCGATTCCAAATACTTCGACGACCTGACGCTGGAAGCCTGGCGCTAACCTTGTCTGCTACTTTCTAATTCGAACGCTGTGATTTCATTTTCTTCGCCGTCCCTTTTTATCCGGCGTTATCCGATTCTGGGGGTGGTGGCCCTGCATGTGCTGCTGCTTGCGGCCCTGACCTCGGTGCTTTACTGCTTCGGCGTCATCCATTACCTGCCTGACAGCGAGAATATTGCCCGGTGGGACGTGTATTGGTACGCCCTCATCCGGGAGAATGGCTACTCGTTCTCTACTACCTCGTCAAGCACGGCCGCGTTTTTTCCCCTGTTGCCTTATTTCTGGCGCTTCACCCACCTCGATGCGCTGGGCATGGGCCTGTTGAATTTCGGCATCTTCCTCGCCGCGTTTGCCTGGCTGGCCCACCAGCTGCGGCTGCCGGCGCGCTGGGCGCTGCTGCTGCTCTCGACCCCCGCGCTGCTCTTCATGGTGATTCCCTACACCGAAGCGCTGTTTTTCCTGTTTAGCACGCTGCTGCTGATGGGCCTGCACCGGGGCCGCCTCAGCTGGTGGATGCTGGGGCTGGTGGGCTGCGGCCTCACCCGCTCGGCCAGCACCATGTTTGTGCCGGCGCTGCTGTTCACCACCTTGCTGTGGGCGGCCCAGCCGGGCCAGGCCCGCCGCGCCTTGCAATGGGGCGGCCTGGGCCTGCTGAGCAATGGCATTGCCGTGGGAACCGTCATGTTCATCCAATGGTATCAGATGGATGAGCCCTTTGCCTTTTACAAGGCCCAGCAGTTTTGGGGGCACCACCTGCAAGCAGTTCACTATCCGTTTGTTACGCCTTCGGGCATCAACATGCTGTGGCTCGATGCGCTGGCGCTTTGGGTGGGGCTGGCTTCCATTGGGGTTTGCACATGGCTGGCGTTTCGGTGGCTGCGCCGGCGGCACCAGCCGCTGCCGGCCGTGCCGCCGGCCGTTGTGTTTGCGCTGGGCTACTGCGTGTGCATCACGCTGTTTATCCTCTCGCACCAGGGCGGCAGCCTGTGGAATTTCGGCCGTTATGTGCTCACTACGCCGTTTTTTGTGGTGCTGGTGTGGTATCTCAGCACCCAGCCGGCCTGGCCGCGGCGCTTCTACGTGTACCTGCTGCTGGCTACGCTGGCCCTGTGGCAGGTTTTTGGGGTCTACACCCTTGAATTCGACAACTTCACCCGGAGCCAGGCCCTGTGGTACTTCGCGCTCCTCACCGCCTATCTTTTCCTGTACCTGACCCTGCGGCAGCTGCGCTGGAAAGGAGAGGTCGTGATGGGCCTCTACGTTTTCAACCTGGTTATGCAGCTGCATTTGCTGGAGTGCTTTATACAGTATTTCGTGGTGCAATAAGCTTGTGCCAGCGCGCCGGCCCGGGCCGGGCGGGCGCGGTTATCTTTGCGAGTCATGAATCCCACCCCCACCACCCACCTCGACGCTACCGACCCGCTGGCCGCTTTCCGCCAGGAGTTTCACCTGCCGCCCGGCCCCGATGGCCGGCCCTGCGCCTACTTCTGCGGCAACTCGCTGGGCCTGATGCCCAGGGCCGCCCGCGCCGCCGCCGAGCAGGAGTTTGAAACCTGGGAGCGGCTGGGCGTGGAAGGCCATTTCCAGGCCCCCTCGTTCTGGATGCACTTCCACGACACCCTCACCGAGGCCACGGCCCGGCTGGTGGGCGCGCGGCCCTTGGAAGTGGTGGTGATGAACAACCTGACCGTGAACCTGCACCTGCTGCTGGTGTCGTTTTACCGCCCCACGGCCACGCGCTACAAGATTCTGATGGAAGGCGGCGCGTTCCCGTCGGACCAATACGCCATCGAAAGCCAGGCCCGCCTGCACGGCCTCGACCCCGACGATGCCATCGTGGAGCTGGTGCCCCGCCCCGGCGAGCACACCCTGCGCACGGAAGATATTCTGGCCAAAATCGCGGAGCTGGGCGACTCGCTCGCCACCGTGCTCATCGGCGGGGTGAACTACTACACCGGGCAGGCCTTCAACATGGCTGCTATTGCCAAAGCCGGCCACGCCGTGGGGGCTTATGTGGGCTTCGACCTGGCCCACGCCGCCGGCAACCTCGACCTGCGCCTGCACGACTGGGACGTGGATTTTGCCTGCTGGTGCACGTATAAGTACCTCAACTCCGGCCCCGGCGGCACCTCGGGCGTGTTCGTGCACGAGCGGTTTGCCAACCGGCCCGACCTCGTGCGCCTGGCTGGCTGGTGGGGCCACGACCCGTCAGTGCGCTTTCAGATGAAGAAGGGCTTCCGGCCCATGCCCGGCGCGGCCGGCTGGCAGCTCTCCAACGCCCAGATTTTCCCGATGGCCATCCACCGCGCCAGCCTTGACATTGTGGACCGGGCCGGTGGCATGGCCGCGCTACGCCGCAAGAGCGAGCAGCTCACCGCCCGCCTCGAAAGCCTCATCCGGGGCCTGGGCTTGCCGGCCGATAAGCTCGAAATCATCACGCCCGCCGACCCGGCCCAGCGCGGCTGCCAGCTCTCGGTGCTGGTGCACGAGCGGGGACGCGAGCTGTTTGATTTCCTGGCCGCGCAGGGCATCATCGCCGACTGGCGCGAGCCCAATGTCATCCGCCTCGCACCCGTGCCGCTCTATAATTCGTTTGAGGACGTGGAGCGGGTAGGCGAAGCGCTGGCGCGCTTCTTTGAATGAGGAATGAAGAATAAGGAATGAAGAATTCTTCGTTCCCCATCATCCCAATTCTCCATTCCTCATTCTTCATTCCTCATTAATTCCCAAATGGAAGATTACGCCGCCAAGATGCTGCTCAAGACCGACGCGGCCCTGCGCGAATACGTGACCGGCCATGTCCAGTACCGCGAGGCCGCCGTGCTCGCCGCCCTCGATGAGCTGCGCCGCCGGGGCCAGCCTGCTCCCGAAGAAGCCGCTCTGCGCCCCAGCCTCGAAGCCGGGGCCGCGGCCCAGCGCACGCTTGACGAAGCCGCCGAGGCTGCGCAAATCCGGCCCCGGCCGACTGAAACGCCCGACGCGGTTGAAGCCGACGAAAACGCGCCCGCGCTTTATTCGCCGGTTACCATCGTGCTATTTTCTATCCCGTTCACGCTGCTGGCGGGCGGCGTGCTGCTTGGCCTCAACCTATGGCGGCTCGGCCGTAAGCGGGCGCTGCTCGGCCTGGTGGCATTCATTGGGGCCTACCTGCTGGCCGGCGTGCTGGCCCTGAGCTGGGCGCTGCCCCGCTTCGGCCTGAGCCCGTGGTACGGGCCGCTGTTCAACCTGCCCGCTATTCTGGCTTACGTGCTGTGGTTCTGGCCGCGCTACGTGGGGCAGCCGGTTTACCGCAACCGCAGCTGGCTGCCGCCGCTGCTGGTGTGCTTTGCCCTGGCCTACGGTGCCCAGCGTTTCAACTCCTACGTGCTGAAGCAGCAGCCCAAGGAAGTGCAGCAGGAATTTGAGCGCATGATGCCGAAACAGTAAGACCAAACTTCATCGGTGGCCCCGCCAGTGGTGCGTGGCCGTGCACTACGGGCGTTTCCTATGGCTCTCTCACCGTTGCCCCTGCCCCAGGCCGAACTGTGGTTCGACCCTGATTTTCTGCCGGCCGATGAAGCGGAGGCATTGCTTGCGCAACTGACCGCCGAAGTGGCTTGGGAGCAGCGGTCCATTCGCATTTTCGGGCAGGAAATTCCGCAGCCGCGCCTCACGGCCTGGTACGGCGACGCGGAAGTCCGCTACACCTACTCCGGCCTGGCCTGGGAGCCGCGCCCCTGGCTGCCCGCCCTGCAAGCGTTGCGCCAGCGCCTCGAAACCGCCACCGGCACCCACTTCAACAGCGTGCTGCTGAACCTGTACCGCGACGGCCGTGACAGCATGGGCTGGCACGCCGACGATGAGCCCGAGCTCGGTCCCGCGCCCATTATTGCTTCGCTCAGCCTAGGAGCTACGCGGCGCTTCCGGCTGCGGCCCCGTGCCGGGCTGGCCCACGCTCCCTTCGGCCTCGACTTGCCCAGCGGCAGCCTGCTGCTCATGGGCGGCTCCACCCAGCAGCACTGGCAGCATGCCCTGCCCAAAACGGCCCGGCCCATCGGCCCACGCCTCAACCTCACGTTTCGGTGGGTGGCAGGGGCCACCGGCTAATAGCGAATGCCGGGATGACCGTGCAGGAGGAGACAATAACCGTCACCCACTTCGTAATCCCCCAACCGAAAAATCGGGGTTGGAAAGAGCTGAATGACTTTTGCCCCGCCGGGGAGGGTGGCAGCGGGAGGCTCATCTGCGGCGGATGGCGAAACGGGCAGGGCGGCGGGCGCAAGCCGGCGGGCAGTGGCGGAACGGGGCATAAACAGGGTGAATAATAGCGGTGAGAAGCGCTGGTTAACTCAACCGTATTCAGCGATGTCAGGCTGCGGCAGCTGCCCATTTACAAGGAGCGTACCAGCCTGATAGATAAGCGCCACAGTAGCTTTTTTTTGTTACTCAAACAGCCTATCAGAAAACGAATACCCCAGCCTTTTAAGCAGTGTACAAACACCCGAACGGTCAGTTTTTGACCGTATCAGCAAATAACCTGCTCCAGCAAAAGGGCATCGACTATCCATTGGTTTCGCCCCTTTTCAGCTAGGCCCCGGCTACGCCAGAAACATCATTTGCAGCCCAAACGCGACAATCAAGCCTTCGACCACCATCAGGAACTTCTCTTTGGAGATGCGGCTCAGCAGGAGCTTACCGGTGTAGCTGCCGCCAATCATGGCCACGCCGGCGAAGGAACCCACCAGCAGGCCTTTGGTTGTGACGAGCGAATATTTGCTGTACACAATGGTTTTGGTGAGGTGCAGCACCAGCGAGGCAAAAGCATCGCTGGCCACGTAGGCCACGGGCGGCAGGTTCAGGCCCAGAAAAAATAGGGCTCCGGTGGGCCCGGCGCTGCCCGTCAGGCCCGACAGGAAGCCCGTGAGCGCACCACCCAGCACCATGCCGGGGTTGCCCAGCTCCACCTTTTTCGCAACGCTCAGGTGGCGGAAAATCACCACCAGCACCAGGAAGCCGCCCACCAGCTTGAATATCCAGTCGGCTTTCATGCCCGAATACAGGCTGCTCGACAGGATAGCCATTGGCAGCGAGCCGGCCAGGAAATACAGCACCGGCTTCCATTGCAGCTCGTGCCGACCAAACCAGAAGCGCGACGCGTTGCCGAAAATTTGCGCCACGGTCAGCACCGGCACGGCCTCCTTGATGCCCACGATGTTGGCCAGAATCGGCAGAAAAATCAGCGCCCCGCCAAACCCAACCGAGGCCGAAACCGTGGCCGCCAGGTAGGCGACGACGAAAAGAATGAGATACTCCATTAATGATACTTATGCAGTTGATTAGAAGCAGTTGCCTTTCGTTAAAAGCAACTGCTACCCCACTATTAAAATATAATTCTGTTAAGAATCTGTACTTCTTCGGTCCAGCCCGTTAGTAATGGCCGAGAAAGCTATTTTTGCCCGAAATCACTTGGGCGCGGGCAACGCCCAGCCTGCCTGCGCCAGAGGCGGGGCACCCGAGTAGCGCCGCCAGACAGCACAGGGCCGGCTCACCGGACGGCCAACTGGCCATCGGCGGTGAAATGAACGTCCTGCTTCTTGCCGGCCAGCGCTATTTCAGCTTCGTACAGGGTGCGGCCATCAGCCCTGACAATCGTGGCGGCTTCCCGCACCTGGTAGGCGTTGAAGTCGCGTGCCAGCGAGGCCAGCACGGCGGACGGCAGTTGGTTTGTGGTCATTTCTGTTTCAGTTTCCTGCAATAGGCCATTTTGCGTGATGAGAACGGACATTTCCTGCCCGGTCAGCCGGAAGCTGGCCTCGTACACCTCCTCGGTCAGAAAAGCGTCACGGGCGTGGAAGTCGTTGTGTGTTTCGTACTCATAAACCGGCCGGACTTGTTGCATCTCCTTTTTCCAGGTGATGGTTTTCACGGCCGGAAAACGAGTTTCGAATGTGGCACGCACGGCGGCCGGCACCTGCGTTGCGCTGATTTTTTGGGCCCGGCCCGGCGTGCTGCCAACGAGCAGTGCGGCCAGGAAAAACAAGTAGGCTTTCATGGGTAGGAACAATGGGACGAGGGAGAATGCCAATGAAAAAACTATACCAAAAAAAGTGGACAATTCTGGCAAAAGTCTGTAGTTGACTTTATTCCGATAATCCCGTTGATTCCATCGACCAACCGGCAGTATTTCCGCCAACTCAGGGCGCACGTCAGGTGTGCCTGCCCGGCAGTTAAAATGCCGCGGCAAAAGTGAGATGCTTCAACGGGCGCTGCTTTTCGTTTTCTGACAGTCCCCATCTCATCACCCACAAAAAAGCCCCAACCAGAAACTGGTTGGGGCTTTTTTGTGGGTGATGTTTTTCTCTACTTGATGTCGAACAGCAGCCCGAAGTAGCCGATGCGGCCGTAGCTGGGCGCGCCGTACACCTGCAAGTTGGCAGCGTCGAAAAGGTTGGTGACGCCGGCTTGCAGCGTGGTGTGCAGGCCCTTGAGGGTGTAGCCCAGCTGGGCATCCACGGTTTGGGCCGTGGGCACGGTGCCGGTGGCGAAGGTCGACTCGTAGAGGAAGCTGTCGACCCAGCGGTAGTTCACGTTGTAGCTCAGGGCGCGGTTCAGCAGCTGGCCGTCGAGGCCGAGGTTGAACTTGTTCTTCGGCGTGTTGAAGAACGACTGCGTGCCGGTCTTGAAGTCTTTCGTGATGAGGTCGTTGTAGCTGTAGTTGCCGTTCATGGTAAGGCCCGGCGCAAAGGCGTAGCTCAGCGTGATGCCCGCGCCCTGGCTCTGCACGCGCTGGTCCACGTTGGCCGCAATCTGGATGATGCGCACGTTGCTGCCGGGCGCGTTGGTGGTGGCCAGTTCGGCCGGCGCGGGGCGCGTGCCATCGAGGCGGCCCACAAAGTTCTGGGTAGCAATGAAGTTGTTATACGTGCTGTAGAAGTAGTCCACGTCGATGTACAGCTTCTTGAACAGCTCAGCGCGGTAGCCCACTTCGTAGCTGTTCACTTCCTCCAGGCGCAGCTTGTCGGCGTGGTACAGGTTGGCAGCATCAGCCGGCGAAGCCCCCTTGAGCACGTCCAGCGTGTAGCCATCGAAGCCATTGCGCACGTTGCCCAGCAGGAAAGCGCGGCCCACGTCGAGCTTGATGTACTGGTCGTTCTGGGTAGGGGCCCGGAAGGCGCGGCTAAAGCTGGCGCGGAAATTCTGGAGCTTATCGGCCCCCGGCGAATACACCACCGAGGCGCGGGGCGAAAACGCAGTGCCGAAGTTCTGGAACTGGTCGACGCGGCCGGCAGCAGCCAGTTTCAGATGGCTGTCGAGCAGGGTTTTGGTAGCCTGGGCGTAGGCCCCGTACTCGTAGTTCTTGATGCGGTCGCCGCCCTTGGTGTCTTCAAACAGGCTACCATCCGAGCCCAGCAGGTACTGGCGGTAGGCCGCGCCCTCGGTCAGGTCGGCAATGTTGTTGTTGAAGGTGTATTGCCCGCTGCCCTCGTTGAGAACAGAGCGGATAACCAGCAGCGCCCCCTGGCCGGGGGTCGAATCGTGAATGAGCTTGCTGCGGGCATCGTCAAACGCTTGGGTGCCGGGTTGCAGCAAGGTAGCCGCCGCCCCGGATGCTGCATTCGCCACCGGCAAGCCCGCCGCCAGGCCACCCAGGTAGGTGGCCACGTAGCGCTGGCCGTAGGTGGTGGTGGTAGCGCCGGGCACAATCTGGTTTTGCAGAAAGCCGCCCAGAAAGCCGAGGTTGTAGGAGCCATCGGCCTGCGCCCCTTCGCCGCCCGCAAAATCGCGCGTCGTGAAGCCGCGCACAAACCAGTTGCGGCCCTCCACCTGCAGCCGGGCCTGATGCGCGCCCCCGTTCACGAAACGGTAGCGGCTGGCGCTCTGGTAGGTAGTGGTGGCATTGGTGTACTTATAGTCGGCCGTGGCCTTGATGCTGTTGGTGAGCAGCACCGACAAGCTGGGAGCCACTTTATAGGAATGCGTTTTGTTGTCGCCGGCCACCAGGTCGTTTTCCGAGAAGCCGGGCAGGAACAGGGTTTTGCCGCGCAGCTCGGCCGGCGTCGGAATGGGCTGGCCCTGCGCGTTCAGATAAGGCTGGCGCGTGGCCGGGTTCACCAGCACGTTGGCAAACACGTAGTTCGTGTTCACGTCGCCGTAGCGGCTCACCGCGTCGTAGCCAGCAGCCGAACCCGGCTGGTTATTGGCCGGCTCAATCACGGCCGAAGTCGCGTCCTGGTTATCAGCCAAAAAGTCGGTAGCTACCGTAGCCCCGCCCGATATTTTGAACGCCACCCGCTCGCCGATTTTGGTGGCGTAGCGCAATTGGCCGTCCAGCAGGTCGCGGTTGCCGCCGCGCAGGCGCACCGTCAGGCCGGGGTCTTTGAAAGGGTCTTTCGAGTTGGTGAGCAGCACGCCGTTGAAGGCGTTGGCCCCGTAGAGGGCCGAGGCCGGGCCGTGCACAATCTCCACGCTGGCCACATCCAGCACCGGCGCGCCCAGCAGGTTGCCGAAGTAGCTGCTCAGGCTGGGCACCTGCGTGTCCATATAATCCGAGAGCTGAATAACCCGCTCCGAGCGCGAGGAGTTGAAGCCCCGCGTGCTGAAACTGGTGGTGAGCAAGCTGGAGCTGCTCACATCAATGCCCTTAAAACGGCCCAGGCCAGCCACCAAATCGGGGGTCGTAATCTGCTCCACCTGGCGCTGGTTGAGCTTTTCCACCGTCACCGGCACCTGGCCGATGCTTTCCTCCACGCGGGAGGCCGCTACCACCACCTGGTCGAGCACGGCGCTGGGCCGGAGCGTTACCACCAGCGCATTGTCGGGCTGGGCCAGGGTGAGCACCTGCGTTTCGTAGCCCACAAACGAGATAGACAGCACCTGCGGTCCCTTGGAAAAATCCGCTTTTATTTGGAATTGGCCTTCTTCGTTGGTGCTGCCGCCGTTGTAGGTGCCTTTAAAGAAAATAGTGGCCCCCGGCAGGGGCATACCGGCCTCCGTTTGCACGGTGCCGCTAATGGTTTGGGGGACCTGCGCCCAGCTGCTCAGCGACAGCATCAGGCATAGGATAAGAAAGAAGTAACGTTGCTGCATTATTCGGGAATTTTAAAAAATAGTATGCAAACCTACTACTTTTTCCCGATACCATGCGAAACATCCACCTATTTAATTGCTCCAATAGTCGAGTTATATCAGCTGAATAATAATAAGTTAATACCTGATATCGGGATGACCAGTCAGCAGCGCGTCACCTTCATCGCCCACCCGGTAGCTGCCTACCTGCAACATATGGGTGATGGGTGCCAGCGGCACTGCCATGGGTTGCGTGCGCCGCCACGCCGCCATGCTGTGTGCCCGCCGGGCATCGGCTACCAGGGGCAATGCCCGGGCCGCGGGCCGCAGCCGGGCCGCCCGGCACCGCCACCGCATATACCTCACCCGCTTGTACCGAAATCGAAAATACGTCATAGCCAAAGTTGTTTTAGTTCTAATTCGTCAAATATCCGATAGGGGTTGCCTGGCTGGCTGATTTTACGACCAATTATAATTTTCAGGCGATGAATGCAATTGGTAGCTCGTCGGGATTGCTGCGCTTCAATGGCTAACCGCACGGGCCGTAGTAGCTTCGCCGCTGCTTCCTGCCCACCCGTATTAAAGCACCGCTCTCCTTATGGCCACCCCCGCCCCCACCCACCCCACCACCGAACGCCTCACCGTAATGGGAGCCGGGCTGGTGGGCTCCCTGTTATCGTTGTACCTGGCCCGCCGTGGGCACGCGGTAGAAGTGTTTGAGCGGCGTGGCGACCCGCGCCGGGCCGGCTTCCAGGAAGGTCGCTCCATCAACCTGGCCCTGTCAGACCGGGGCTGGAAAGCCCTAGGCGGCGTGGGCGTGGCCAACGACATCCGCCAGGTGGGCATCCCGATGAGTGGCCGCGTGATGCACGACGTGCACGGCAACCTCACCCGCCAGCCGTATGGGCACGACGGACAGGCCATCTATTCCGTGAACCGGGGCCACCTCAACCGCCGCCTGCTCGACCTGGCCGAGGGCCAGACCGGCGTAACGTTCAACTTCGGCCAGCAGTGCCTGGGCGTCGACCTTAAAACCAAGGAACTGCGCCTGCGCGACACCGAAACCCAGCAGGAGCATAATGCGCCCTACACCCGCCTGTTTGGCACCGATGGGGCCTTTTCAGCGGTGCGCGGTGCCTTGCAGCGCACCGACCGGTTCGACTACTCGCAGGACTTTCTTGACTACGGCTATAAAGAGCTGACCATTGCCGCGGGGCCGGGCGGCGCGTGGCAGCTGGAGAAAAACGCCCTGCACATCTGGCCGCGCGGGCAGTACCTGATGATTGCGCTGCCCAACCTCGACGGCTCTTTCAATGCCACCCTGTTTTTCCCCTTTGAAGGCCCCGAAAGCTTCGCCGCCCTGCAAACGCCGGCCGAGGTCACGGACTTTTTCGACCGCGTATTTCCCGATGCCGTGCCGCTCATGCCGGCCCTGACGGAGGAGTTTTTTGCGCACCCCACCGGCTCACTGCTCACCGTGAAGTGCTTCCCGTGGAAGTACGGCGACGACGTGCTGCTACTCGGCGATGCGGCGCACGCCATCGTGCCGTTCTACGGCCAGGGCATGAACGCCGGTTTTGAGGACTGCACGGTGCTCAATTCCTTATTCGACACGCACGGCGACTCGGCCTGGGACGTCATTTTTGCCGAGTTCCAGGCCCAGCGCAAGCCCAACAATGACGCTATGGCCGACTTGGCCCTCTACAACTTCGTGGAGATGCGCGACCGCGTGGCCGACCCCAATTTCCTGCTCCAGAAGAAGATTGAGGCGAAAATCTCGGCCCAGTTTCCGGGGCAGTGGGTGCCGCTGTACTCGCAGGTCACCTTCTCCGATACGCCCTACGCCGAGGCCTGGGCCGCCGGCCAGCGCCAGGACGCCATCATGGCCCGCCTCATGCCCCACATTCAGGCTGAAGCCGACTACGACCAGCCGGAAGTGCAGGCCCTGGTGCAGCAGGAAATGGCCGCCCGCCACTAGACGGGCTGTTTCGGCATTAACGCATTAGCGCAATACCAGTACGCTGCTATCGAGCGGCAGCAGGGTATCGGTCTGGTGCTGGCACAGCACGGCGTAGGTGTCGCGCTGGCTGGGGGCCAGCATACGCCGCACGGCTTGCCGGTACTGTTGCAGGGCTTCGGCGGTGTCGGCAGCGATTACGGCCAATGACAGGGCCTCGAACTTAGCGACTGTATAGGCCTGCACGGCGTGCTGCTGGGCATTGGTGAGCACCAGGGCATCGGCGAGAAAGTTGCTGACGCGGCGGGCTTCGTACAGTTGCCCTGAGAAAGCCGGGGCAGCCTTTTCATTGCGGGCTTCGGCCTGCGCCGTCGTGAGCGGCTTCGGGTGGCCGGCGGCATGGGCTCCCGCAATGCTCATCCACCCCATCAACACCAATCCGAAAGCACGCGTCGAAATCATAACCAGAAAAGCTGAAGCGGCCACTCGGGTAGCGCCTTTATATATTGCATTTTATACTTCTCAAAACTAAACTGTGCAGATTCCGGTAGCTTATACTTGCGGGCGATTGCCGTCTTTTACCCCCTGAGTGGTTACTTTATATCGGCGAATAATTTTAGACCCTACCCATATTACCAGAATCCTGCTCTTTCCTTTTCCTATCCTATGATGACTTGCGCCATTATCGACGACGACGAAATCAACCGTCTCACGCTGGAGCATTACGTGGAACTCACGCCCAACCTGAAGCTGGTGGCCTCGCTGGCCGACGGCATTGCGGGGCTCACATTTTTCCGCGAAGGCCATAAAGTCGACGTCCTGTTTCTGGATATTGAGATGCCGCATCTCAGCGGTCTGGAACTGTTGCGCGTGCTGCCCGAGCCGCCCGAGGTCATCATCACCACCGCCCGGCAGGATTTTGCCGTCGATGCCTTCGAGCTGCGCGTGACCGACTACCTGGTGAAGCCGTTCGACTTTGCCCGCTTCACGCAGGCGGTGCAGCGGGTATCCTCGCGCCGGGTGCCGGCCGCCGCTCCCACCCCCGGCGCCGATGCTCCCACCAGCGCCGACCTGTTTGTGAAGGTGAACAGCCGCATGGTCCGCATCAATTTCGATGACGTGCTGTACGTGGAAGCCTTATCCGACTACGTCAACATCGTGACGCCCAAGCATAAATACATTGTGTACACCACGCTCAAAGCGCTGGAAACCCGGCTGGGGTCATTCCCGAATTTCATGCGGGTGCACCGCAGCTATCTGCTCAATACCCAGCACATCGAATCCATAGAGGACAACACGGCCAACCTGACCGGTGGCCATTTTGTGCCCATCGGCAAGTCTTATCAGGAGAACTTTTACAAGGGGTTGCAGCGCATCTAAGCTTCCTCGGAAGCGTTGGGTACTTCCGCTTCGGGAACTGGCACCTGCTTGTACACCGGCAACTCGTAGAAGGGCCGGAGCAGGCGCACCACGTCGAGGGCGTCGGCCAGGGCTTCGTGCGCTACTTCGCGCTCCAGGCCGGCCCGCGCCTTGCAGATGCTCATACTGGGCAGGCGCGAGTCTTTGCGCCAGTTGAGGTAGAAAGCGGCCGGGTCGAGCATGGCGGGCTCGGCGCGCACGAGGGTGCCCCAGCCGGGCAGCTCTTTGAGGAAACCCAGGTCGAACACGCCGATGTTTTTGCCGGCCATGGTCACGCTCACGCAGTCGTGCTTATCGGACCGGAAACCGTGGTGCAGGAGAAATTCGCGCAACTGCGGCAGCAGTTCGGCGGGCGTGCACAGTTCGGGGTTGGGCACTTTTTGGGCCAGCTCCTCGAATAGGCGGGCATTGAGGGCAATGGCCCCGGCCGTGCCCACGTACTCCGAGTGGCGCACCACCCGCCGGAAGGCCGGCAGCCCGGCCAGCGGCAGCGGGTGGCGGGAGTCTTCCACCACGGCGGCCAGCTCCAGGATTTGGTGGCGGGCGGGGTTCGAGCCGGAAGTTTCGAGGTCGAGGGAAACGTAGCGCATGGGAGAAGTGTACGGCTGCAAGCCTGCCTGGGTGGCGGGTTTTATTAGCCTAGCCCCCGAATACCTTCTTCAGTAGTTCGGTGGTGCGGGCCACGGGGTTCTGGCGGATGTTGGCCTCCTCCTGGGCAATGAGCGTGAACAGACCGTCGATGGCCTTGCCGGTGGCGTACTGGTTGAGGTCGGTTTGCACGGGCTGCACCAGCGGCAGCTTGTTGTAGGTGCTGCTCAGGCTGGTGTAGTAGCGGGTGGCCCCCACCTTATCCAGGCTTTGCTGGATGATGGGCTGGAACGCGGTGGTGAGCTGGCCGGTGGTGGTGCGCTTGAGGTACTGCGTGGCCGCGTCCTTCTGCCCGCTCAGAATGTTCCACACATCGGTGAACGTGAGGCTTTTAATGGCGTTCAGGAAAATGGGCTTGGCGCTTTTGGCCGCATCCTCCGCGCCCCGGTTCAGGCTTAGCTCGAAGGCATCGACCTGGCTGCCCAGCCCGATGGCCCGCAGCCGGGTGGCCACCTTCTGCGCATCGGGCGGAAAAGGGATGCGGATGAGCGAGTTCAGGTTGAAGCCGTCGGCCTGCGAGGCCTGGTCGGCCCCCTTGCCGATGCCCTGGATGAGGGCTTCCTTGAGGCCGTTGGCGGCTTCGGCGTTGCTCACGCCGCCGGGCGCGGCCGTAGTGCCGCTACCGGCTTTGCCCAGATTTGGCAGCTTGATGTTGCCAACTTTGGGCAGGGTGAACTGGGCGGAGGCGGAAAAAGTAGTGGCCGACAGGGCCAGTACAGTCAGGAACAGATACTTTATCATCACGTAAATTGGGTTAGCGTACAAACGGCGAAAAGCAGGGCCAGTGCTGGGCTGGCTGTGTACAAACCTAGCCGCTGGCGCTGGCAGGCTCCGGTATTATCGACCACCGGGCAGCCTCTGGCGACCGGTGCCCGTCATTCATCGGCTGGACGCCCGGCGGCTTTTCCCGATTGCTGAACAATAGCTTGGCCTGGCTATTATTCTGCCTGCAGGCCATAGCTTAGCATATTCTTTCCCTTACCACTATGAAAACACCGGGCATTATATGGGCGGCTTTGCTGTGCACCCTTGCGCTCAGCCAGCCAGCCTTTAGCCAGTCGGCCGCGCCCGATGCTGACCTGGCAACCTCGGTGGCGGCGGCGCAGCAGCTGTACGCGGCGTCGTTTCCGGCGCACTCGCAGCTATACAGCGGGCCCGAATATGTGGACTATGCCAAGCGCTACCGCACAAGCACGGGCCACCAGTTCTTTGCCCTGCCCACCCGGCAGCCGGGCAGCGTGTACTACAATGACCATTATTTCAGCAATTTGCAGCTGGCTTATGATGAGGTGCTCGAGCAGGTGGTGCTGGGCCTGCCCAATAGCCCGCTCACGCTGCGGCTCATCAACGAAAACGTGCGCTACTTTACCATCAACGGGCACCGCTTTGCGCGCGTGGTGGCGGATAGCGCCACCGCGCGCACCATTCGCACGGGCTACTACGAGGTGCTGGTCGACAGCACGGTGCAGGTACTGGCAAAGCGCATGAAGCGCATGCAGGAGCACATTGAGCAGCACGACACCAATGTTCAGTTCACGGATGTCGACAAGTTTTTTATCAAGAAGGACGGCCGGTACTATCCCGTTTCCAGCAAATCGGCGGTTATGCGGGTATTCGCGGACCACAGCCAGGAAGTTCAGAAGTATGTCCGGGAGCACAAATTAAAATTTGGCAAGAAGGAGCGTGTAGCGGCCGTAGTCGAGCTGGCGACTTACTATTCCGGCTTGCCCGCGCACTAGCGGCAGCCCCGGTGGCTATCCTTTTGATTTCCTTGCACTTTCTTCCATGAAACAAGCTTATTCCGCCTTTTTTATCCTGTTGTTGCTCGGCCAAAGCTTCGCCAGCCACGGGCAGCAGGCCGAAAAAACCGTCAGCGGCACGTTTACGCACCTGCCCTTCGAGCAATTTGCCAGCCAGGTAGAAGCCCAGACGAAGGTGCGGTTCTACTTCGACCCGAAAACTGTTGACAGCCTGTTTGTGACGCTGCAGGTGCAGGCGCAGCCCGTGAGCGTGGTGCTAGAGCAGGCCCTGCAGGGCACCGGGTTTCACTTCGCCATCGACGACGAGGGCCGGGCGTTCATTACATCGGGCGGGGCCATCAACCCGGCTTTAGCAGCCGATTTTTTCCAGCCCAAAGCCGCGGAAACCACCGACAAGCCCACTGATGAGCCCGTGACGGCCGGGCCCGTGGGCCGCTCGCGCTACGTGACGGCGGCCGAGTACAAGGTGTACGAAATTGGCGCGGGCGGCGCGGGCCGGGTGACGCTGGCGGGCCACATCCGCGACCAGAAAACCGGCGAGCCCGTGATTGGGGCTTCCATCTACTCGGAATCGACCAGCATCGGGGCCAGCACCGACCAGTTTGGCTACTATTCGCTGACCCTGCCCGTGGGCCGCCACGACCTGAAGGTGCGCGGCGTGGGCATCAAGAACACCAAGCGGCAGGTGGTGCTGCGGGGCAATGGCAAGCTGGAGATTGAGGTGGAAGAGGACATTGTGACGCTGAAGGAAGTGGTGATTGAGGCCGAGAAAGACAAAAACGTATCGGGCATGCAGATGGGCCTGGAGAAGCTGGACATCAAGACCATGCGCCAGGTGCCCACGGCCTTTGGCGAAACCGACATTCTGCGGGTGATAATGACGCTGCCAGGCGTGAAAACCGTGGGCGAAGGCAGCACCGGCCTCAACGTGCGCGGCGGGGCCACCGACCAGAACCTGATTCTGTTCAACGACGCGACCGTTTACAACCCCTCGCACCTGTTCGGGTTTTTCTCGGCCTTCAACCCCGATATTCTGCAGGGCGTGGAGCTGTACAAAAGCGCCATTCCGGCCAAGTACGGCGGGCGCTTGTCGTCGGTGCTGGACATTAGCACGCGGGAGGGCAACAAGAAGAAGTTTTCGGGCTCGGGCGGCATCGGGCCGCTCACCAGCCGCCTCACGCTGGAAGGGCCGCTGGTGAAAGACAAAAGCTCGTTCATCGTGAGCGGGCGCGCCAGCTATTCCGACTGGATTCTGAAGCAGCTCTCGGACAAGAACTTCGCGCAAAGCTCGGCGGCGTTCTACGACATTTCGGCCCACATCGTGCACGAAATCGACGACAAGAATTCCATCTACGCCACCGGCTATTTCAGCTCCGACCGGTTCCGGCTGGCCAGCGACACCACGTACCACTACGTGAACCAGAACGCCAGCCTGAAGTGGCGGCACAATTTCAACAACCAGCTCTACGGCGTGCTGACCGGCACCTACAGCCACTACGACTACGACGTAACCAGCCGGCAAAACGAAGTGAACGCCTCGGAGCTGAAATATGCCATCGACCAGACCGGCCTGAAGGCGGATTTCAGCTATTTCCCCAACTCGCGGCACACCGTCGATTTCGGGGTGAGTTCGCAGCTCTACCGGGTGTCGCCGGGCAGCTTCCAGCCGCTGGGCGCGGCCTCGCTGATAAAGCCCGACGTGCTGGCCCAGGAAAAAGGCCTGGAAAGCGCCTTGTATGTCTCTGACCGGTTTGACATCACGCCGCGCTTTTCGGTGTCGGCGGGCCTGCGCTACTCGCTGTACCAGGCGCTGGGGCCGCGCGCCGTGTACCGGTACGCGCCCGGCGAGTCGCGCTCCGAAGCCACCATCACGGACACCGTGCGCTACGGCAACAACCAGGTGCTGGCCACCTACCACGGGCCGGAATACCGGCTGTCGGCGCGGTACTCGGTCAGCGACAACTCGTCGATGAAGGCCAGCTACACCCGCACCCGCCAGTACATCAGCCAGCTCACCAACACGGCCTCCGTATCGCCGACCGATAGCTGGAAGCTGAGCGACAACAACATCCGGCCGCAGGTGGGCGACCAGTTCTCGGTGGGCTACTACCGCAATTTCAAGTCGAACACCATTGAGGCCTCGGTCGAGACGTATTATAAAACGCTGCGCGACTTTGTGGACTACAAGAGCGGGGCCACGCTGGTGCTCAACCACCACATCGAAACGGACATCATCAACGCCGAGGGCAAGGCCTACGGGGTGGAAGTATTCGTGAAGAAGCTCACCGGCAAGCTCAACGGCTGGGTGGGCTACACCTACTCCCGCTCGCTGGTGCGCGTGAACGCGGCCACCACCGCCGACATGGTGAACGGTGGCAGCTACTACCCCAGCAACTTCGACAAGCCGCACGACTTCTCGCTGGTGAGCAACTACCGCTTCAGCCGGCGCTTCAGCACCTCGCTTAACTTCAACTACAGCACCGGCCGGCCCATCACGCTGCCGCTGGCCAAGTACTACGTGAGCGGCTCCGAGCGCGTGTATTACTCTGACCGCAACGCCTACCGCGTGCCCGACTACCTGCGCCTCGACCTGGCCCTGAACATCGAAGGCGGCCACAAGGTCAATAAGCTGGCCCACAGCTCCTGGACGGTGGGCGTGTACAACCTCACGGGCCGCCGCAATCCTTACTCCGTGTATTTCAAGTCGGTGAATGGGCAAATCAAAGGCTACCAGCTATCCATTTTTGGCAATCCGATTCCGACCGTTACCTACAACTTCAAATTCTAGATGCGCCCCTCTCTTCCATCTGCCCGCCGGATGCTGCGGTGGTGCCTGGCGCTGCTGCTCCCCGCCTGCACCGAGCCTTATTCTCCCGCCCCCATCAGCTCGCCGCCCAACTACCTGGTGGTCGACGGCTTCATCAACCCATTGGGTATGACGACGATACGCCTCTCGCGCACCTACGCCATTGCCTCGAAGGCCGCCCCGCCCGCCGAAACCCGGGCCACCGTTTACATCGAGGACGACGGCGGGGCGCGCTATCCCCTGCGCGAAACCGTGGCCGGTACCTACGCCTCCGCCTCCGCCCTGGTGCTGAACACAACCCGCAAATACCGGCTGCACCTCAATACGCAAGGCGGCAAAGAGTACGCCTCGGACTACGTGCCCGCCAAAATCACGCCGCCCATTGACGCGGTGAACTGGCGGGCCGAAAGCACCGGCCTGGACATCTACGTCAACGCCCACGACGCGGCCAACGCCACCCAATACTACCGCTGGGAATACGCGGAAACCTGGGAAATCCGGTCCCCTTACAGCCCGTCGGTAGAATACGTTAACGGTGCCATGCGGCCCATTGCGGTGCCATTTCCAGGCGTTTGCTGGGGTAATGCGGCTTCGAGCGCGGTGCAAATAGACAAAACCACCGCGCTCAGCCAGGACGTGGTTGCCAACTACCGGCTGCGGCGGCTCCCGCCCTCGTCAGAGTTGCTGTACAGCAGATACAGCATTCTGGTGCAGCAGTACGCCCTCACCAAAGAGGAGTACGCCTATTGGGAGCTGCTCCGCAAAAACACGGAAAGCATTGGCTCCCTGTTCGACCCGCAGCCCGCGCAGCTCACGGGCAACGTGCGCTCCCTCAGCAGCAGTGCCGACCTGGCGCTGGGGTTTGTGGGAGTGCATTCGCGAACGGAAAAGCGGATTTTCATTAGTCGTCAGGACTTACCCGGCACCTGGCGGCTGCTGTCCGGCTACGAGGGCTGCCTGCCGCCCGATACCATCTCGCTGTACCCGCCCGTGCCGCGCCCACCCCTACCCGCCGATATTCTGAGAGGTGCCTTTGGCAGCCCGGATTATATACCCGTCGACCCTTACACGGGCGCAAGCGGCCGAGTGGATGGCTACACGGCCAAATCCCGGGGCTGCATCGATTGCCGCACGCGTGGCACCTCCGTCAAGCCCAGCTACTGGCCTTAATTTTCAGTGACTCTCATGCCTTACCACCCGATGATTACCGCTGAAAAGCACGCCCGGTCCAGCGGCAGGCTTGGGCTGCTGCTGGGGCTGTGCCTGGCCACTGCCGGCCCGGCCCTGGCGCAGGCCCCGCTGGATTCCCTGGGCGGCATCACCGGCCGGCTACAGCGGTACGAGCAGCGCGGGCCGCAGGAAAAGCTCTTTCTGCACCTCGACCGGCCGGTGTACCTCAGCGGCGAAACCATGTGGTTTAAAGTCTACGCCGTGGACGGCACCCACACCCGGCCGCTGGCCCTGAGCAGCGTAGCCTACGTGGAAGTGCTCAATGCCGCGCAGCAGCCCGTGCTGCAGGGCAAAGTGGCCTTGGCAAATGCCACCGGCCAGGGCACGTTTGTGCTGCCGGCCGCGCTGGCGGCGGGCAGCTACACGGTGCGGGCCTACACCAGCTGGATGAAGAATTTCAGCCCCGAAAGCTATTTCCACGCCGCCGTAACGGTGCTTAATCCCGCCATGGCGTCGGGAGCCGGCAGCCGGGATTCGGCCGCTTACGATGCCCGGTTTTTTCCGGAAGGCGGCAACCTGGTGCGGGGCCTGCGCAGCCGGGTGGCGTTCAAGGTGACGGATAAGGCCGGCCGGGGCATCGCCGCCGACGGCAAAGTACTGAACCAGAACGGTACCGTGGTGGCCACCTTCAAAACCCTGCGGCTGGGCCTGGGCAGCTTTGCCTTCACCCCGGCGGCCGGGTCGGATACGTACACGGCCGTGGTCACGCTCGGCAAAAACCGGGTGCTGAACCGCCCGCTGCCCCGCCCCTACGAGCAGGGCTACGTGCTGCGCCTGGACCAGTCCGGGGCCGACCAGCTGACGCTCCAGGTGGAGGGTAGCAGTACGCAACCCGAAACCGTTTTCTTACTCGGCCACTCGCGCCAAAAAACGGCCTTTGCCACCCGGCTACAGCTCGTCGGCGGCAAGGCGTCGTTTGTGGTGAGCAAGGCGGCGCTGCTCGACGGCGTGTCGCATTTCACCGTCTTCACCGCCGACCGCCAGCCGGTGTGCGAGCGCCTGTACTTCCAGCCGCCACGGCACCCGCTTGCCCTCACGGCCCGCCCCGATAAGCCGCAGTACACCACCCGCGACAAGGTGAGCCTGCAGGTGAGCGCCGCCGACGCGCAAGCCCCCGTGGCCGCGAATGTGTCGATGGCCGTGTACCGGCTCGACTCGCTCACGACGGGGCCGGCCCCCGCCATCGACCGGTATTTCTGGCTCACGTCCGAGCTCGGGGGCCGCGTCGAAAACCCCGATTACTACTTCACGGCCACCGGCCCGGAGGCCACCGAAGCCACCGACAACCTGATGCTGACCCAGGGCTGGAGCCGCTGGCGCTGGGAAGACGTGCTGGCCACGCCCAAACCCTTCGAGTTTCTGCCGGAGCCGAATGGCCCGGTTATCCAGGCGCAGCTGACGCAGCCCGGCACCCGCCGGCCGCAAAAAGGCGTCATCGCCTACCTCTCATCGCCCAGCCGCTTGGTTCGGCTGCGCAATGCGCAGAGCGACGCCCAGGGTATGGTTCGGTTTGAGATGAACAGCTTCGTCGGGCCCCGCGAGATTATCCTGCAAACCGACCCGGCCCAGGACAGCACCGCCCAGTTCACGGTGCTCAACCCGTTCTCGGCGCGCTATGCCGCGGCCGCGCAGCCGGCTTTCGGCCTCACGCCGCGCTT
This sequence comes from Hymenobacter sp., assembly GCA_028288445.1. GTDB lineage: Bacteria > Bacteroidota > Bacteroidia > Cytophagales > Hymenobacteraceae > Hymenobacter. The sequence goes on from JAQBNT010000001.1 coordinate 31,191, forward strand.
CCAGGCCGACTATGCCAAGCGGCACTTGCAGGTGCAGGTGCAGAATGTGTTTGCCGGCCGTTACCGCAACCGGTTTGCCCCGGAGCACGTCGACAGCCTGGCTTTTTTCGGCAAGCCCAGCGAAACCTACCTGCTGGATAAATACACCCGCTTTAAGGTGCTGGAGGAAGTGCTGCGCGAATACGTGCCGGGCGTGGTGGTGCGCATCCGCAAAGACGGCTTCCACCTGATGGTAGTCGACAAGCTGAACAACACCATCTTATCGGAAAACCCCATGGTGCTGCTCGACGGCATGCCCGTCTTCAACATCAACAAAATGATGGCCATGAATCCGCTGAAGATTCAGCGGCTCGAAGTGGTGGACGGCCGATATTTCCACGGCCCGACGGCCTACAACGGCATCGTAAGCTTCACCACCTATAAGGGCGACCTGGAAGAATTTCCGCTGGATGCCCACGCCCTGGCCCAGCAGTACGACGGCGTGCAGCGCCAGCGCGAGTTCTACGCCCCGCGCTACGACACGCCCCAGCAGCAGCAGAGCCGCCTCCCCGACCTGCGCAACCTGCTCTACTGGAACCCCGAAATCATGACCGGTACCGCCCCGCGCCCGCTGGATTTTTACACCGGCGACCAAGCCGGACGCTACCTGGTGGTGCTACAGGGACTAGCCGCCAATGGCCTGTCGGGCAGTAGCAGCTTTGTGCTGGAAGTGAAGCCGGCATTGTAGCGTTAATGGCCCAAAAAACTTTGTGGTTCGCGTCCTCAAGCCGTTTGCAGCCGTAAACCCGGTGCCGGTATGCGCGCGGCAAAGTTCGCGCTACGCCCCGCTCCGTACCTTCGCCCTTATGTCCGACACCGCCCCCGCCGCTCCCAAGAAGCTCTTCCTGCTCGACGCCTTTGCCCTTATCTACCGCTCGCACTTCGCGTTCAGCAAAAACCCGCGCATCAACTCCAAAGGCATGAACACCGGGGCCGTGCTCGGCTTCACCAACACGCTGGTGGAAGTGCTGCAAAAGGAGAAGCCCACGCACATTGGCGTGTGCTTCGATGGCCCGAAAAAGACCTTTCGGCACGAGCAGTTTGCCGAGTACAAGGCCCAACGCCAGGCCATGCCCGAGGACATCGGCATTGCGCTGCCATACATCAAGAAAATCATCCAGGGCTTCCACATTCCCATTCTGATGATGGACGGCTTTGAGGCCGATGATGTGATTGGGACGCTGGCACAGAAAGCGGAAAAGGAAGGCTTTGAGGTGTTTATGATGACGCCCGACAAGGACTACTGCCAGCTGGTGACGGAGAATATCAAAATCTACCGGCCCGCTTTCATGGGCAATGCGGCCGAGATTCTGGACGTGGCCCACGTGCTGGCCCGCTTCGAGATTGAGCGCGTGGAGCAGGTGATTGACATTCTGGGCCTGCAAGGCGACGCTTCGGACAACATTCCCGGCATCCCCGGCATTGGCGAGAAGACGGCTAAGACGCTCATCCAGAAGTACGGCTCCGTCGAAAACCTGCTGGCCAACGTGGACGAGCTCAAAGGCAAGCAGCAGGAAAACGTGCGCAACTTCGCCGAGCAGGGCCTGATGAGCAAGGAGCTGGCCACCATCCACGTGAACGTGCCGCTGGAGTTCGAGGCCGACAAGCTGGTGCTGGATGCGCCCGACGAGGCCACGTTGCGCGAGCTGTTTGAGGAGCTGGAGTTCCGCCAGTTGTCGGCCCGTATTCTGGGCGGTGGGCCCGAGCGCACGCCGGCCGGCGTGGCCGCGCCCGGCTCCAAGCCCGTACGCCGGCCCAAGCTGGTGCCCGGCGGGCAGGCTTCGCTGTTTGGCAGCAGCGAGGACGCGGCCGTGGCCATTGGCGCGGAAGAGGGCGAAACCGACCGGTTCGGTGCGCCCGCCGGCCCGCGCAAACGCCTCGAAGACGTGCCCTACAACTACCACCTCATTGATACACCGGAGCTGCGCAAGTCGCTGCTCAGCTTCTTGTTGCAGCAGGAAGAAGTCAGCTTCGACACCGAAACCACCGGCCTGGACACCATGACGGCGCGCCTAGTAGGCCTGAGCTTCGCGTGGCTGCCGGGCGAGGCCTACTACGTGCCCGTGCCGACGGAGGACCAGGAAGCCGTGCAGGCCATTGTGGACGAGTTCTGCCCGTTTTTCGAGTCGAAAACCATTGTGAAAATCGGCCAGAATATCAAGTACGACCTTACCATCCTCAAGCACTACAAGGTTAACATCTCGGGGCCGCTGTTCGATACGATGCTGGCCCACTACCTCATCGAGCCCGACATGCGCCACAACATGGACGTGCTGGCCGAAACCTACCTGCACTACTCGCCGGTGCCCATCACCGACCTCATCGGCCCCAAAGGCAAGAAGCAGATAACCATGGCCGACCTGCCCCCGTCCGCCGTGAAGGACTACGCCTGCGAAGACGCCGACGTGACCCTGCAGCTCAAGCACGTCTTCGAGCCCATGCTGAAGGACCTGGGCCTGCTGGGCCTGCTGAACGACGTGGAAAACCCGCTGGTGCCCGTGTTGGCCGACATCGAGTACGAGGGCGTGAAGATTGACAGCGTGGCCATGGGCGAGTACTCGGCCGAGCTGCAAGGCTATGTGAGCGAGCTGGAAACCCAGATTTTCCGCGAGGCCGGACAGGAGTTCAACATCGGCTCGCCGAAGCAATTGGGCGAGGTGCTGTTCGATAAAATGGACATCGGCAAGGGCAAAATCAAGAAGACCAAAACCGGCCAGTACGCCACCGGCGAGGAAATTCTGAGCCAGCTGGCCGCCGAAAACCCCATTGCCGCGCTCATCCTCGAATACCGCCAGCTCACCAAGCTGCGCTCGACTTACGTGGAGGCCCTGCCCCAGCTGGTGAGTGTGGTGGACGGCCGCGTGCATACCAGCTTCAACCAGGCCGTGGCGGCCACTGGCCGGCTTTCCTCTACCAACCCCAACCTTCAGAACATTCCCATCCGCACGGAGCGGGGGCGCGAAATCCGCAAAGCATTCGTGCCGCGCGATGAAAACCATGTGCTGCTCGCGGCCGACTACTCGCAGGTGGAGCTGCGCATCATGGCCGACTTCTCGGGCGATAAAACCATGATTGAGGCCTTCCGCCTGGGCCAGGACGTGCACACCAGCACGGCCAGCAAGGTGTTCCGTGTGCCACTGGAGGAAGTGGATTCGGAGATGCGCCGCAAGGCCAAAACCGTCAATTTCGGCATCATCTACGGCATTTCGGCCTTTGGGCTGGCCCAGCGCATCGGTATCAGCCGCAAGGAAGCGACGGATATTATCGAGACGTATTTCCAGGAATTCCCGTCGGTGAAGGCATTCATGGACGACAGCATCAACCGCGCCCGGGAGCTGGAATACGCCGAAACGCTGCTCAAGCGCCGCCGCTACCTGCGCGACATCAACTCGCGCAACGCCACGCTGCGCGGCTACACCGAGCGCAACGCCATCAACGCCCCCATCCAGGGCACAGCCGCCGACATCATCAAGATGGCCATGATTAACATCCACCACTGGCTGCGGGAGGAGAAGCTGGGCACCAAGATGATACTCCAGGTGCACGACGAACTCGTGTTCGACGCCGTGGCGGAGGAAGTCGACTACATCACTCCCAAAATCAAGGAGTTGATGACCACGGCCCTGCTACTGCCCCGCGGTGTGCCGCTGGAAGTGGAAGTGGGCTCGGGCAAAAACTGGCTACAGGCGCACTAGGGGCGAGGACAAGTCCTACTGGGTAGCCCCGCCCCTACCGTGCACCCCCGGCCGCCGGCCAGCCGTATAGCTTCTGCACTTAACCCGAAAGCCATGCGCCACGCCCCCCACACCACCACGCTCCAAAACGTCACCCGCGGCCTGCTGGGCACCTTTATGGTGGTGGCCGGCACGGGCCACCTCACCTTTGCCCGACAGGAGTTTCAGGCGCAGGTGCCCGACTTCGTGCCGCTGGACAAGGACACCGTGGTGCTGCAATCGGGGGTAGTGGAAATAGCATTGGGGCTGGCGCTGCTACTGCTGAAAGGCAAAAACCGGCGGCGGATGGGCATTGGGCTGGCGGCGTTTTACGCGGCGGTGTTTCCGGGCAACGTGCACCAGTACACCGAGCGCATTTCAGCCTTCGGCCTCGATACCGATGCCAAGCGACTGGCCCGACTGTTTTTTCAGCCCGTGCTGATGGGCGCGGCGCTGTATTCGACCGGGGCTTTGGATGCGCTGAAGCAACGAAAGGTGCACCGGAAATAACCGCTGGCGGTCCAACGTGGCCCGTGCTTCGGGCGCTTTATATTTTCCGCCGACCTTTGAGCCGTGCGCTGTCGCGACTCTTTCCCGGTTATGAAATTTCTTTTCCTACTCGTGCTGGCGCTGCTATGTGGCACAGCTTCCCGCGCGCAGCCGGCTCCATCGGCCGCCACAATCCTGACCCTGATGCAAAAGGCTAACGTGCCGGGCATGCAGCTGGTGTACACGCGCGGCGGCAAGGCGCACGCCTACGCGCTGGGCCAGCGCACTGCCGGGCAGCCGGCCGCCGTGGATGCCACCACCACCTTCGAAGCCGCCTCGCTGGGCAAGGCCGTGCTGGCCTACGTCGCGCTACGCCTGCTCGACCGGGGCGTGCTCGCCCTCGATAAGCCGCTGCTGACGTATTGCCCCTACCCGCGCCTGCAGGGTGCGGCCAATGCCGATAAAATCACGGCCCGCATGGTGCTAGGCCACACCACCGGCCTGCCCAACTGGGCCACCAACCCGCTCGGCCCGGACTGGGGCACCGCCCCGCTACGCCTGAAATACGCGCCCGACAGCTGCTGGAATTATTCGGGCGAGGGCTACGTGTGGCTGCAAAAAACCCTGGAGCACCTCGCCGGCAAGTCGTTTGAGACGCTGGCGCGGGAGGAGGTTTTCGGACCGTTGGGCATGAAGCACAGCAGCTTTGTGTGGCAGCAGAAGCGGGCGGCTAATGTTGCCTCGGGCCACGATGGCCAGAGCCAGCCGGTACCCATCAGCCACTTTCCGGCCGCTTATGGCGCTTATAGCCTACTCAGCACTGCCACCGACTACAGCCGGTTTTTGCAGGCGGTGATGACGGGGCGGGGGCTGAAACCCACCACGGCGCAGCTGCTGCTCGCGCCCGCCAACGAGGCCCAACGCTGTGGCCAGCCCACCACCGCCACCGACCCGTTTATTGCCTGGGCCTGCGGCGTGGGCCTGGCTACCACCAGCCACGGCCTGGCCCAGTGGCAATGGGGCGACAACGGCAATTTCAAAGGCTTTTACATGACGCTGCCCGACGAAAAGCAAACCCTGGTGTTTCTCACCAACAGTTCCAACGGCCCCAAAATGACCGAAGACCTGCTACGGCTGTTCTTCGGGCCGGGCGAGTACCGGGCTCCGCAGTGGCTGGCGGAGTAGGGCGGGGCCGCGGACAGCGCTGGCGGGGCAACCGATTTACAACGAAGCCAGTAGGATATTTATGGATAGACCCGACCAAAAAGGCCTGTTGGCCGAACTAACCAGCCTGCTCACGAAGGGCAACGCCCACGCCACCTTAGAGGACGCCTGCGCCGGCCTCACGCCCAAAATCTGGAACCAGCGTGTGCCGGACGTGCCCTACACCATCTGGCAGCTGGTAGAGCACATCCGCATCGCGCAGTGGGACATTGTGGAGTTCTGCGTTGAACCCGAACATGAGTCGCCGGAATGGCCAACCGGCTACTGGCCTGCCCCGGATACCACCGCCGATGAGGAACAATGGCAGGAAACCCTGGACCATATCCGGCAGAACCGACAGCGCTTCCTTCATCTGCTGCACGCTCCCGGCACCGACCTGCTGGCCCCCATCCCGCACGGCACGGGCCAGACCATTCTGCGCGAGGCCATGCTTATTGCCGACCACAACGCATACCACACCGGCGAAATCATCCTGGTGCGCCGCCTGCTGAAAGCCTGGAAATAAGGCCATTCATCGAACGCAAAAGAGCCCGGCACGTCAGACGCGCCGGGCTCTTTTTATGATTCTGGAAAACCTACTTCTTCTGGGTTTTCACGGCTTTGCCCGAGGGCTTGTCCTTGATAACCTCTTCGTTTTTCTTTTCGTCGCGCTTGGTGGCGGGGTCGGTGTGCTTGGGGGTGGTGGTGGTATTGGCCATGATAATGAAAGGTTAGGTGAATGCGGGTTGTACGGGCCAGCGGCCCCGGCGGCTGGGCGAGCGGCCGTTTTTTCCCGTCCTGCTACCCTTCTACGCCCACCGTGCGCCGGATGCCCAGCTTTTTCATGCGCGCTTCCAGGGTTTTGGGGTTGATATCGAGCAGCAGGGCCGCCCCCTGGGCCCCGCTCACCCGGCCGCCGGTGCGCGTGAGGGCCACCAGAATATGGTCGCGCTCCTGCTCCTTCAATGTCTTGAGGGGTGCGGAGCCCGAAACCGACACCGCGCCTGCTGCCAGTACCAACGGCGCGGCCGCAAAGCCCGCGAATTCCAGAAAAGGCCCCTGGCTCACGATGATGGCCTGCTCCAGCACATGCTCCAGCTCGCGGATATTGCCGGGCCAGCTATACGCTTGCAGCGCGGCCAAATCGGCTGGACGCACCTGGCGGATGGGCTTGCCCAGGCGCTTGCTCAGGCGCTGGATGAAGTGACGCAGCAGCGGTTCAATGTCTTCGCGGCGCTCACGCAGAGGCGCCAACTCGATGGGGAAAACGTTGAGCCGGTAGTATAAATCGGCCCGGAAGCGCCCGGCGGCCACTTCGTCGGCCAGCACGCGGTTGGTGGCGGCGATAACGCGGGCGTCGGAGTGCAGCACTTTGGTGCCGCCCAAGCGCTCGAACTCCCGCTCTTGGAGCACGCGCAATAGCTTGGCTTGCAGGTCGAGGGGCAGCTCACCGATTTCATCGAGGAAAATGCTGCCGCCGTTGGCCAGCTCAAACTTGCCGATACGGCGTTCCACCGCGCCTGTAAAAGCGCCTTTTTCGTGCCCAAATAGCTCACTCTCGATAAGCTGAGCGGGCAGCGCGGCGCAGTTGAGCTTGATGAGGGCGCGGGCGTGGCGGGGCGAGGCGTTGTGCAGCTCGCGGGCCACCAGCTCCTTGCCGGTGCCGGTTTCGCCCGAAATCAGCACCGTGGTATCCGTGGGCGCTACTTGGCTGATGCGGAGCTGTACCCGCTGCAGGGCCGGCCCACTGCCGATAAACGCGCCCGAATCGGCCCCGAAGCGGGCGGAGGTGTTGATTTCATCAACCAGATAGGTGCGCTCCTGCTCCACCTGGGCCTTGAGCTCCTCAATCTGCTCGAAGGCAAAGAGGTTTTCCAGAGCTAGGGCAATCTGGGGCGTGAGGGCCAGCACGGTAGCCAGGTCCTCTGGCCGGAAAGCCAGTGGGTTGGGCGAAGCCAGAATGAGCACGGCCGCGCCATCGGGCCGCTGCCAGATGGGCACGATGAGCATGGCCCGTGTGCCGTATTCTTCGTACACCTGGCGCAGCAGCGGGTAGCGCTGGGCCTGGGCCCGGAACTCCTCGCCGGTGTAGAGGGCGGGCGCTTGCAGCAGGTCGTTGAGTTGATGATACATGGCCGACCTGTCCAACTGGTTCAGGCCATTCATCCGGTTGGGGTCGAGAGCTACCAGGGGTGCCGAAAGGTCATCAGCAGTGCGCGAGAATTCGGCAAAGCCCTCAAACGCCTCCTGCCGCCCGGCACGCTGCACCCGCAGCCCAAAGTAGTCGAACTGCACCACTTGGCTCAGCGCCTCGGCCACGGCCCGGAACAGCGGCTCGCGCTGCTTGATACTAAGCAGGGCATTGGTGATGCTGAGCTGCAGGGTGCGCTCCTGCTCGCGCCGCGCTACTTCCTCGAAGGCCAGCGTATTAGCCACGGCCACGGCAATGAGCGAGCCGAGCTTGTCCAGCAGCTTTTCATCGGCGGCCGTGAGGTCGGGTACTCGGCGCGAGGCCAGCGTGAGGAAGCCCGTGAGCCGCCCACCGATGTGCAGCGGCACGGCGGTGATGTGCTTCACGCCCAGCTTTTCGAACTTGTTGAACGGCGCGTAATTCGGGTAATCGGACAGGTACTGCTGGGGCGTGAACTGCTGCACACGCGGGTCGGCCACCAGTTTCTCGATGGGCGAGCCGGCGATGGGCGTGAAATGGTCGAGGCCGGCGGGCAGCGCTGGGGCTTCGTCGGTGCCGTAGTAGTCGCGCAGAAACAGTCGCTTCATCTGCAAGTCCTTATCGAACACGTTGATGCCGATAAAATCAAAGGGAAAGATGAGCCGCAGCTTGGTGGTAACCACCTTAAACAGCTGGTCCTTCTCGCGAATGGTGGCAATGGCCTCGTTGAGGTGCAGCAGCAGGGTTTCGTCGGTGGTCGGCATAGCTCGAGGCGCATGCTTTAGCTTGCGCAGTAGGTGTAGATGGATAGTGCAGCCGGGAACAAGCTAAGGCAGGCACCGCATTAAAAACTCCTTAAATATCAGGAGCAAAACACGGTTAATTCCTGATATGTAAGGAACAATCAGTAGCCGCAAAGTTTTCTAAACGAAGCATAATAATAATTAAATGGCTGGTATACAGGCAATATAAAGGATAATTAGCCATCCTGTCCGCGCTGGCACGTCTTTCGGTAAGGGTGGGGCACACCCTAAGCCACCTGGCCTTATGTTTTCTTCTCAATCTTTCAAGGGCTTTGCCGGTTTGTCGCTGTTCGGCGGCTTGCTGCTAGCCCAGCCGGCACTGGCCCAAAACCAGCCCGGCGTTCCGGCGGCGGCCCAGGCCATTGGCCTGGCCAGCGACTCCCTGACCCTCGGCGCGACGCTGCAAGCCGTGCTCGACGCCAACCCCAGCATCACCAACCTCACCGAGCTGTCGGCCGCTTCGACCAGCCGCCTGAGCCAGACGCGGGCCGGCTTCCTGCCCCAGGTGACGGGCACGGCCACCTACACCCGCATCGACCCGGTGGTGAAGCTGCCTTTCAACGGCGAAGTGCTCCAGTTTGCGCCGAATAATAACTACGACTTCCACATCACGGCGCAGTACCTACTGTTCGATTTCGGCAAGAACGAGGCGACGGTACGCGTGGCCGAGTCGCAGGTCCAGACGGCGCAGGATAACATCACGGTGGCCCGCCGCGACCTGGCTTTCAACGCTGCACAGGTGTACTACAACATCCTGTTCATGCGCGAAAGCATTAAGGTGCAGGACCAGCAGATAGCCTCCTTGCAAGCCCACCGCAACGAAATGAACAAGCGCGTGGAAGCCGGCGTGAGCACCAAATTCGATGTGACCACCACCGATGTGCGCATCACGCAGGCCCAGAGCACCAAGCTCGACCTGCAAAACCAGCTGCGCAACCAGCAAGTGCAGCTGGCCCGCCTGCTGCACTTGCCCGCCCAGGCCGACATCCCGGTGAAAGGCCGCCTCACCTACGAGCCGCAGGCCGTGAACATCGAGGCCGAGGTGACCAAGGCCAGCAACAACCGCCCCGAAGTGAAGCTGGCCCGCGACGCCGAAAACTCGGCCGCTCTGCAGGCCCGCCTCATCGAAAAAAGCAATATGCCCAGCCTCGGCGCGGGTGTACAGGCTGGTGCCAAAAACGGCTACATCCTGCCTGATATCGACCGGATGCGCTTCAATACGGTGGGTGTGATTCAGCTGTCGGTGCCGATTTACGACGGTGGCAAGAACAAGAAGCAGCGCGTAGAAGCCGCCGCTATGTCCCGCGCCGCCGTAGCCCGCACCGCCGACACGCAGGAGCAAATCCGCGCCGACGTGCGCCAAGCCGTCAACAACATGGATTTCAGCCAGGCCCGCCACGAAAATGCGCAGCAGCAAGTAGCCCAGGCCACTGAGGCCCTGAGCAAAGCCCGCGACCGGTACCGCTACGGCGTGGGCCAGAACCTCGACGTGCTGGATGCCGAAACCCAGCTCGCCCAGGCCCGCCTGGCCCTGGTGCAGGCCGAGTACAGCTACACGCTGGGCCAGTACCAGCTGCGCCGCGCCACCGGCGAGCAGATTTGGCAATAAGTAGCTAGTGACCAATACAATGAACCTCTCCACCATCCTTTGTCCGCTCGATTTCTCGGCCGCGTCGGCTGGGCTGGTGGCCTACGCGGCAGCCCTGGCCGTGGCCACGGGTGCCGAGCTGCGACTGCTGCACGTGTGCGAGCCGCAGGAGGACCCCACCGGCCAGCAGCCCGACGCCAAAGTGTTTGGCTCCTGCAAAGGCCGGATGCAAGCGCTGCAAGCATCGGCCGAAGAAGCCGGCGTGGCCCGCGTGCACACCGGCATGGTGCGCGGCGAGGCGGCCCCGGAAATCGTGGCCGAAGCCGCACGCCAACAGGCTGATTTAATTGTTATTGGCGCGCACGGCCAAACAGGCCTCACCCGCTTTTTGATGGGCACTACCGCCGAAATCGTGCTCCGCACCGCCCGGTGCGCCACCTTATTGGTGCGCGCTCCGCTCCAATCCGAAACCGCAGCAACTCAGGTATAACACCGCCGCTGCCCTCCTTTTTTCCGTAAAACACCGCCCCGAATATTTACTAAGATGGCCCAGACCGAAACTTCCCCCGCCGTTCAAAACGCCCCTGCTCCTTATCCCAACGCGGCCGCCGATGGCGAGCACTTGGAGGAGCCCAAAAAGCGTAACCCGCTTGTTCTTATCATCATGCTCCTCGTGTTGCTGGGTGGCGGCTACTACGGCTTCACGCGCTACCAGTTTGCCAAAGCCCACGAAAGCACCGACGACGCCCAGGTAGAAGGCGACGTGTACCCGGTACTGCCCCGCGTGGGTGGCCCGGTGCTCGAAGTGAAAGTGGACGACAACCAGCCCGTGAAAAAGGGCGACGTTCTCGTCACCCTCGACCAGGCCGACTACCAGCAGCGCGTGAACGCCGCTGAGGCCGCCCTCTTCGCCGCTCAGGCCCAGGTTGCCGCTGCTCGCGCCGGCGTAGCTACCGCCAGCGCCAACGTGCGCACCGCCCAAACCGGCATCGGCGTGAGCCAGGCCAACCAGGAGCGTCTTCAGAAAGACCTCAAACGCAGCGAATTGCTGCGCAAGCAGGACATCATTCCGCAGAGCGAGTACGACGCCGTGCAATCTAACCTGAAGGCCACCGCCGCCCAGCGCGCCACCGCCACCGACCAGGTGAGCGTGGCCCGCCAGCAAGTAGCCGCCGCCCAGCAGCAGATTGCCGTGGCCCAGGCCGTGGTGAAGCAGCGCCAGGCCGACCTCGACACTGCCCGCCTGCAGCTGAGCTACACCACCATTACGGCCCCCGACAACGGCATTGTGAGCCGGAAGAACGTGCAGCCCGGCCAGGTGG
>JAQBNT010000007.1 GCA_028288445.1 Hymenobacter sp.
TGGCATCGGCCGGGTTCACCACCCGAAACCACAGCACGGCGTTCACCTTAATGGTCACGCTGTCCTTGGTGATGGTTTCCTGCTGCTCCAAATCCACGGTTTTGGTGCGGATGTCAATGGTTTGCTGGCGCTCAATGAACGGGATTATCCAGTAAATGCCCGGCCCGCGCAGCCCCGTGAACCGGCCCAGCCGAAACACCAGCGCCCGCTCGTATTCCTGCGCCACGCGAATACCGGAAAGCAGCAGTGCTACAATGATGAGAAGAATGATGGGCAGCGACATGGTTGTTTGGGGTTGGTGAGATTTTGGGAGATGTATCGCTGCTGGAGGAGAGGTATTACAGCCGATACTTAGATAGCAATTCTATCTGTTGGATGCTGATTTTCGGATAGGTATATAATCCTCCTTCAAGCCAGGATTTGCTCACTGCCATAGTACTAGAATAGGTATTCAGAAAGAGCGTAAGAACTTCATCGTGGGGGTATAAATACCAGTGGCCTTGATAGTGGAAGCAAATGAAAATTTCTTTGCCAAGGTATTTCTTGTCAAAGGTTAAACGCCCTTTTAATTGTACTTTGAGGTATCTAATTCCGTCAATGTGTTGCGCAATAAAATCAGCTCCTTGCCAATCATCATTTAGCTTTATCGTTGCAAAACCATAATCTGCAAGCACCGCTGAAACCTTTTGGAAATTGAATGTTTCCTGTTGTCGAGAGTTGAGAAGGGAGTAACTAATTTTGTCGAAAGTCAACATTTGATTGTGGTTTGAGGTGAAAAAACAAAAAAAATATTTGTGTTGCCTTGACCAATTGACGCTTGGTTAAATATCTTGTTACAGAACCGTAACAGTGTCTTAGAATCAAAGTCCGTCAGCAATGACCGGGTTCTTTTACCGCCCCACCACCGGCAGCACGGCCACGCTCTCATGCCCGGCAGCATCAATACTCACCACGCCGAAAATGAAATTGTCCTTGCTGATGGGTAGGTCGGCTTTAGTGTCGGAAACGGGGAAGCGCTGCTGCCACTGCGGGGCGCTGGTTTCGCGCACCAGCACCACGTAGCCGCTGGGCTTGGGGCCGGTGGCGGGGGCCTGCCAGCGCAGCTCGGTGCGGTTAGTGAGGTTGGCGGTGAGAACTTCGACCTTGGCGGGGGCGGCGGGGGCCAGGGCCAGACCGGCCATGGTGGCGAGGTTCACGCCGGCGTTGCGGCGCAGGTAGGCGAAGTCCACGCCTTCGGTTACGTCGCCGTAGGCGCGGCCTTTTTCGGTGCGCAGGTCCTGGTGCTGGTGGGTGAAGTCCTCGTTCATCTCGGTGAAGCGGACGGCGGCGAAGCCCTGCTGGTTGAAGGGCGTGTGGTCGCCGCCGCGCAGGAAGCGGTCGGGGCGGTACTCGATGGTAACCTGGTGGCCGTGGCCGTAGAGCTGCGCCATGCGGGCAGCGTAGCGGGCCAGCTGGCGGCTGGGCGCGTCGTTTTCGGAGCTGAGCTGACGGCGGGTTTTGGCCTGTTCGGGCGTTTCGGTGGCCGGCACGCCTTCGCTGAACACGCGCAGGTGCTTGTCGTCGCTGATTTCGGGGTCGAAGCCGTGAGAGTTGCCCACGATGTCGTTGTTGAGCATCGCAATCAGGTTCCAGCCTTCCTTTTTGGCGCGCTCGGCCAGGTGGCCGGAGCCGTAGAGGCCCTGCTCTTCGCCCTGCACGGCCACGAACTTGAGGGTACAGGGGAATTTTTGGCCGGCCAGCACGCGGGCCAGCTCCATCACCAGCACGGTGCCCGAGCCGTCGTCGTTGGCGCCGGGCGCGTCGGCGGTGGCGTTCATCACGTCGCTCACGCGGGAGTCGATGTGGCCGCTCACGAGGATGACGCGGGTATCGGTGGGGTCGGTGCCGGGCAGGGTGGCCAGCACGTTGGCCATGAGCACGGGCTTGTTGATGCGGCGGCCGTCGGGCTTCACGGTGAAGGTGTCCATCTCGACGGTCATTCTTCCGCCGCCGGCTTTGCTGTATTTCTCAAACTCGCTTTTGACCCAGTTGCGGGCCGCGCCGATGCCGCGGGTGGGACTTTGCGTGTCGCTCAGGGTGTGGCGCGTGCCGAAGGAAACCAGCTTGCGGATGTCGGCTTCGAGGTTTTTGGCCGATATTTCATCCACCAGCTTTTGAATGGCCGGGTCGGCGGGCGGCAGGAGCGGGGCGGGCTTTTGGGCGAGGGCGGCGAAGGGCGCGAGGAGGAGAAAGGCGGCGAGTTTCATGCGGGGAAGGTAGGACGGGACTAAATAAAAGCAGAACGTCATGCAGAGCGGAGCGAAGCATCTTTACCGCGTAACTCAATCGATTGGATTAGTTACGCGGTAAAGATGCTTCGCTCCGCTCTGCATGACGTTCCGGGAAAGCCAGGCCGATAAAAATCAGGCGTTAGCCTTTCTGATAAAACGGCTCAATGGTGCGGAAGTACGGATTCACGCCCTCTTCCGAATTCATATCCAGCAGCATCAAATCGACGAATTGGTAGACGTTGGTTTTGCCTTCGAGCACGGGGCCGAGCTCCTGCATGAAGCTGGGGTCGGGGTTGGAGCTGATGAAGGCGAGGAGCAGGCGGGGCACGTCGGGGTTGTTGGCCAGCTGCATCTGGGCTACGTAGGCGGCTTCGATGTGGGGCTGGGTGGCGGCCCAGGCGGCAATGGCGTCGGTGACGGCGGTGGGGGCTTCGGCGGGCTGGCTGAGCATCACCTGGGCATCGCCGCCGGCGGGCGAGAGCGGGCCGGTGAGCTGGCCGTTGAGCAGGGCGGCCAATTCGTCTTTGGGCAGGAGCTTGCCGGCGGGCGAGAAGGGATTCAGCACGCAGTCCTGGCCCTGCACCATGTTGAAGAAGGCGTGGCCGGGGATGCGCACGTAGCTCACCAGGCCGTTGTCGACGCCACCATCGGTGAGGCGGGGGGGCGAGGAGAAGATGGGCAGCTTGCCGTCGTTGAGAATCTGGAGCTGGATTTCCTGGCCTTCGGCGAGGACGACTTCGCCGGTGCCGATGCCTTCCATGGGGGCCAGAATCATCAGGATTTCTTCCTGCAACAGGGCCTGGTAGAAGGCGGGGCGGGCGTTTTCGTCGGTAGCGGCCAGCAGCAGGAGCTGCTCCAGCACGTTCTGGGGCTCGAAGGGAAAGGGCTCCGGCTCGGGCATCTGGAAGGTGGGCACGGCGGGCTCCGGCTCTACCGGGGCTGTGAACTTGGCTCCCTGGTAGCGGGGGCCGCCGGTGGGCTTTTCGGCCGGGGCCGAGGGGGTGGCAGGAGCGGCCGGCTTTTCGTCGGCGGGTTTGTTTTTGAGGAAGTCGAGCAGGCCCATGGGGAATTCAGTGTTGCTGGTGGATTGGAGTGCAATCTACGGCGAAAAATGGGTTTTGGGAGGGTGGAATGGGGATTAAGGACGATGACAACGCGGAAAAAAGAACGTCATGCTGAGCGTAGTCGAAGCATCTCTACCGCAATGGTATTCCTTTCGATTGAGTTTACTACTGCGGTAGAGATGCTTCGACTGCGCTCAGCATGACGTTCCTTTTTCCTGTGTTCGCGCCTCCTCAATGGCACTTATCAATATCGGCCTGCACCTCGCGGATGGTGCGCGGCGCGCCCTCGTTGCCCCAGTGGCTTTCGATGTAGTTGAGCAGGTTGGTGAGTTGGGCGGGGCTCAGGCCCTTGTTGCTGGGCATGATGTTGTGGTAGCCGATGCCGTTGACCACGATGACTTCATCCTGGCCGTTGCGGAGCAGGCAGGCCAGCTCGGCGCGGTTGTCTACCAGGTAATCGGAGCCGGCCAGGGGGGGGATGAGGCGGGCGAGGCCTTGGCCCTGGTCGCCGTGGCAGCTGGCGCAGTGCTGGGCGTAGAGCTTTTCGCCCTGGTGGCGGTTGTTGCTGAAGCAGCCGGGGAGCAGCAGGAGCAGCAATAGCGAAAGGCTTGGGTGGAGACGCGGAGGGCAGAAGGACATGTTATGGTATGGTCAGGAACAATACATAAGAACGGTCATGCAGAGCGCAGCGAAGCATCTTGCCCGCAATAGTAAACCCTGTCGATTGGA
>JAQBNT010000038.1 GCA_028288445.1 Hymenobacter sp.
GGTAGCCGCCATTGAGGACACCTATAACTTAGGGACCGTGTCGGCCGGCTTCACCGCCCTGGGCACCGCCACCAGCACCGCCGTGCGCGTGGATGGCCGCGCCAACCGCCACTACCTCGACCGCAACTTCTACCTCACGGCCACCAACAAGGTGTTCACCGGCCGCAGCATCCAAGTCCGCTTCTTTGGCCTGACCAGCGAGCTGGACCGCCTGCAGGCGGTGGACGGTGCCGCTACGGCCGCCAACCTCAAGGCATCGCAATACAGCGGGGCCAACGAGGACTGCGACCTGGCCAATAACGCCGCCGCCGGCGAAAAGCGCCTGCTGGCCGCCCCCGCCACGGTGGTGGCCGGTGCCGACTGGTTCACGGCCCAGACTACGGTGACGGACCACTTCTCGGAGTTTTACCTCACCGGCGCTTCTTTCCCGCTGCCCGTCGAGCTAACGGCCTTCACCGCCATCCCCGCCGGTCCCGCCGCCGTGCGCCTGGCCTGGGCCACGGCCACGGAGAAGAACAGCCGCGCCTTTGACATCGAGCGCAGCCTGAACGGCGAAACCTTCGCCCGCATTGGCACGGTGGCTGCCGCCGGCAGCAGCAGCAGCCCCCGCGCCTACGAGCTGCTGGATGCCAAGCTGCCTACCGGCGCGGCCCAGCTCTATTACCGCCTGAAGCAGGTGGACGCAGACGGCACGTTCAACTACTCGCCCGTACGCACCGTGGCGCTCACGGGTGCCACCGCCGGCCTGAGCCTCTACCCCAACCCCGCCCCCCACGGCGCGGCCACCCTCACGGGCGCGCGGCCCGGCACGGTGGTCACGGTGGTGGACGCGCTGGGCCGCCCCGTGCTCTCCGCCACCGCCGATGCTGCCGGCACGGCCGCGCTGGCGTTGCCCGCCGGATTGCCCGCGGGCGTGTACGTGGTGCGCGCCGGCACTCAGGCGCTGCGCCTGGGCGTGGAGTAATCCCCCACTTAACTATCACCCGCCGCTTGCATGTCGGCGGGGGTAGTTTCCGAAAGCCTCCGGTCATTGGCCGGGGTTTTTTTTTGTGGGCAATGATGATGGGATGGCGGCTTCAGGGAAAAGGTGTTGCTGGCGGTGGGCTTTCTCCGGAATTGCGCTGCCGGCAATTCCGGCAACTCTGCTGGCAATTTTGTTGAGTTTGCCAGCAATCCTGACGACGCTGCCGGCAATCCTGACAACGCTGCCGGCAATCCTGACAACGCTGCCGGCAATCCCGGCGGCGCTGCCGGCAATCCCGGCGGCGTTGCCAGCAATTTTGGCGGCGCTGCCAGCACTGTTGCTAAAGCAGCCTATATAGCGACGGGGTGGAAATACGTGGACGGGCAAAAGCATCGCCGCTGTCTGTCCAAATACCTGCTCTAAAGCCTGGGTGGTCGCAGGCAAAACAGAATGGAAGCCGCTGTGATAATCAGGTATTTTTACTCTACTCACCGTGCTGTCCATCTTCTACTTTTGGTGCAGTCTTCGGGCAGATAACTTTTCTTTCCATTCTTTTATGTTTACCATATGGCTACCGATTGGTACCCCTCCCAAGAAGCCAAGCGCCGGATTTTTCTCCAAAACTTTGTCGACACCATCGACGATGCCACCGGCCTCATGGATTTGCCCAAAGGCACTTTCAAAATCGCCACCGACGCGGCTCAGGCGGAGCTGGATTTGTTTGGTCTCCGCGATGCCGCTCAGAAGGCCTACGATACGGCCCAGAACAAGCTACTGAAGCAGGAGGAGCTGACCTCGGCCGCCGTGCGGGCCGGCGTGAAGCAAATCAAGAACACCATGAACGTATCGAAGGAAGTGCTCGACCTGCTGGAAGTGAACACCACGGCCGGCAAGTCCACCGAGCGCATGGGTGCCGATACCCCCGTGCTCAAGGTGAAGATGGACGGCATCCACCCCAGCATCGGGGGCGTGAAAAATGGCTTCGATGCCATTCAAATCTGGTGCTGCCGCACCGGCGAGAAAGAGTTTACGCCCCTGGCCACCGTTACCCACCTGCCCTACTTCGACAACCGCCCCAACGCAGACCCCGCCGTGGCTGAGCAGCGCGACTACTATGCCTACTACCTAAAGAAAAACGTGGTGGTGGGGCATAAGAGCGCCACCTACACCCTGCTGGTGCCCGGCGGCAGCCACGCGTAGGCCGGGCGCAAGCCGCCATTGGCCGCCCCAGGCCATCCGTTCTGCCCAGCCGCCGACGGGCTTGGGAAACGGCCCTTTTGCAAGGCCCGTGCGTAACCGCACGGGCTTTTTGGTGGTTACTTGCCGGATATTAGAAGGACTAAAAAATACGATGGCTGCTTTTGAGCGTTTGAGTGGGAAGTTGGTAAAGGAGAGCGCGCGGCTGGTGTGGGTGCTGCTGCTACTGGGCGCGGCCGGGACGGCGGCGGCCCAAAGCGCCGCCCCCGCCCTGCCCCCCGCCCCCGATAGCCTGCGCTCCGCCCTGAAGGCCGCCCGCACCCCCGCGGCCCGCACCGCCACCTACCTGCGCGTAGCCGCCGCCCTGGCCGTAGTGCCCGATTCGGCCGGGGTGGCCGCCTACGCCGGGGCCGCCGAAGATCTGGCCCGCGACGACGCCGACTCGGCCGCCGTGGGGCGCAGCGGCAGCCTGCGCGGTTTTGTGCTGTTGCAGCAGGGGGCCGCCGCCGCCGCCGCGCCCCTGCTGCACCGCGCCGAAGCCCTGCTGGCCGCCGCCCCCCTGGCCTGGCAGGCCGACAACCACGCCTACCTGGCCTGGCTGCTGGGCGACACCAACCAGCCCGTGGCCGCCCTGCGCTACCTGCGCCGCGCCTACGCCGAATACGGCCGCCAGGGTAACGCGGCGGCCCAGGCCGACCTTTCGGGCACGGCCACGGTGGTGTACCTGTTTCAGGGCCGGCCCGACTCGGCGGCTTACGTGCTGCTGCGGGCCGCCCGCCAGCAGCACCGCCTGGGCCTGGTGGCCGAAGAAGCCATCACGCTGGGCAACCTGGCCACCGTGCTCCACCAGCTGGGCCGCCTGCCCGAGGCCGACCGCTACGCCCGCCAGGCCTTGGCCAGCATGCAGCAGCAGCGCAGCGACGACGGCCAGGCCGCCGTGTACCAAACCCTGGGCAACATTGCCTGGGCCCGCCACCGCCCCGCCGAAGCCGTGGGCTATTTCCGCGAGGCCATTGGCCGGCTGCGCCGCCTACAGGAGCTGGGCAACCTCATCCCGTGCTACGGCAGCATGGCCGGGGCCATGAGTGATTTGCAGCAGCCCGACTCGGCCGTTTACTACCAGCTCCAGGCCGTGCGCCTGTGCCAGCAGCTGGGCCAGACCACCCCGGCCAGCATTGAGATGGCTGCCCTGGCGGTGCTCTACCAGCGGCAGCACCGCTGGGCGGAGGCCGAGCAGTGGGCGAAGGCCAGCCTGGCTGGCCAGCGCGACCAGAAACTGCAAAACACCCGCCCGCTGAAGGTGCTGGCCGCCGTGGCCGAGCACCGGGGCAACTACCCCGAGGCCCTGCGCCTGGAGCGCCGCATTCAGGCCCTGCTGGATGCCCGCTACCGGCGCGAAAACCAGGAGCTGGTGCAAAAAGAGCGCGCCCGCTACGACACCGACCGCGCCGAGCAGCAGGTGAGCCTGCTCACGGCCCAAACCCGGGTACAGGCCCAGACCCGGGAGCTCGACCAGCTGCGCGCCCGGCAGCAGCTGGCCGCCCTGGGCGGCCTGGCCCTGCTGGGCACGCTGCTTGCGGGGGGCCTGCTCTGGAACTACCGCCGCCGCCAGGCCGCCCGCGACACCGCCCTGCGCCAGCGCCTGGCCGCCGACCTGCACGACGACGTGGGGGCGCTGCTCACTCAAATCAGCCTGCAATCCGACCTGCTCCGCGAAGCCCCCGCCCCGCCCGAAGCCACCCTGGCCCGCCTCAACCGCCTGAGCGACACCAGCCGCCGCGCCGCCCGCCAGATGGCCGACGTGGTCTGGGGCCTGCACACCTCCTCCGCCCAATTGCCCGAGGTGCTCGCCCACATGCGCGACCACGCCTACGAGGTGCTGGCCGATGCCGACCTGGCCGTGGACTTTGCCGTGAGTCCCGCCGCCGCCGCCCTGCGCCCCGGCGTGGCCGTGTGCCAGAACCTGTACCTCATCTATAAGGAAGCCCTCCACAACGTGGTGAAGCACGCCCCCCGCGCCACCCGCGTCACGGTGCGCCTCAGTGAAGACGCTGGCCAGCTCTGCCTCGCCGTGCGCGACGATGCGCCCGGCCCGGCCGCGGCCTTCCGTCCCGGCGGCCACGGCCTGGCCAACATGCGCCAGCGCGCCGAGGCCGTAGGTGGCACCCTGCACTTCGCGGCCGAGGCGGCGGGGTTTGAGGTGGTGGCGTGCTTGCCAGGGTAGGCGGTCGAGCGGCGGGCGGGCACGGCAAGGCAGTAGGCTTAAATAGCCTGTCATGCTGAGCGCAGCCGAAGCATCTCTACCGCAGTAGTAATCCAATGCGTTGAGTTAGTTGCGCGGTAGAGATGCTTCGGCTGCGCTCAGCATGACGTTTTTTTGCTTTTCTTCTTTCCTATCCTTCTTTCCCCACTCCCCCTTCCCATGTACGACCTCATCGGCGACATCCACGGCCACGCTACCGAGCTGCGGCAGCTTCTCCAGCAGCTCGACTACACCCCCGATGCCGCCGGCGTGTACCGCCACGCGGGCGGGCGGCAGGTCATTTTTGTGGGCGACTTTATCGACCGGGGGCCGGCCATCCGCGAGACGCTGCAAATTGTGCGCGGCATGGTGGACGGCGGCGCGGCCTTGGCCGTGATGGGCAACCACGAGTACAACGCGCTTGCTTTCTGGTCCTTTTACCCCGGCGGTGGGCACGTACGTCCCCACCTGCCGCACCACATCCTGCAGCACCTTGAAACCATCAAGGAATTCCGCAGCAAGGAGCTTTTTGAGGAGTGGCAGGAATACCTGGCGTGGTTCTACACGCTGCCGCTGTACCTGGAGCTACCCGGCCTGCGCGTGGTGCACGCCTGCTGGGATGCCCGCTACATTGCCTACCTGCGCGAGCAGCTGCCCGACGACCGCCTCACCCCCGAGTTCCTGCTGCGGGCCAGCCGCAAGGGCTCCGAGGAGATGGATGCCGTGGAAATCACCCTCAAAGGCCACGAAACCGACCTGCCCGGCACCCACCACTTCTTTGACAAAGACGGCCACCGCCGCACCAAGATGCGCACCGCCTGGTGGCGCGACCCGGCAGCAGCCACCTATAACGACTACTTCCTCGAACCCATTGAAGCCCTGGCCGGCCAGCCCGTGGATGTGGCCGCCCTGCCCAACGCCAGCTACTACCAGGACGAAACGCCCGTCTTCTTCGGTCACTACTGGCTGAAGGGGGAGCCCCGGCTCCTCACCCCCCACTCCGTGTGCCTCGACTACAGCGTGGCCCGGGGCGGCGAGCTGGTGGGCTACCGCTGGCACGGCGAGCAGACGCTCACGCCCGCCGGCCTGGTGCGCCCCTGAGCCGGCGAAGTGGCCCGGCGTGGCAAAAGGAATATCTTTAGCCCCGATTGCGATTCCCCCCTCCCCCCCCTTTTTCGCTTATTAATGCCCGACAACTCCCCCGCCGCCCGGCCGCTGCTGCGCGCCCTGCCCCAGCTGCCCACGGGCGCTTTCTATGCCGCCGCCAGCCGGCACCACTCGCTGGCCATCCGGCCCGAGGGCTCGCTCTGGGCCTGGGGCAGTAACAGCTACGGCCAGCTGGGCGACGGCACCACCACCCCGCGTAACGGCCCCGTCCGGGTGGGCCAGGAAAATGACTGGCGCAGTGTGAGCGCCGGCCCCGGCCACAGCCTGGCCATTCGCGCCGACGGCACGCTCTGGGCCTGGGGCCAGAACAGCTATTACCAATTGGGCGACGGCACCGGCGAAACCCGCCACCGGCCCGTGCAAATCGGCACCGCCACCGACTGGCAGTGCGTGAGCGCCGGCGACAGCCACTCGGTGGGCGTGCGCGCCAACGGCACCCTCTGGGCCTGGGGCTACAACGAGCACGACTTCCTGGGCGAGCTGGGCCCGGACAACACCATCCGGCACCAGGCCCCCACCCAAATCGGCACCGATACCCGCTGGCGCAGCGTGAGCGCCGGCCTGCGCCACACCGTGGCCACGCGCACCGACGACGAAGTATTTGCCTGGGGCTTCAACGAGCAGGGCCAGCTGGGCGACGGCACCACCGAGCTGCGGCTGCACCCCGTCAGCCTCGGGGCCGTACGGATGCAGACCGTGAGCGCCGGCACCCACCACACCATGGGCGTGAGCGCCGACGGCAGCCTCTGGGGCTGGGGCAACAACGGCTGCGGCCAGCTCGGCGACGACAACCAGAACGACCGCCTCGTCCCCACCCGCGTGGGCACCGGCAGCAGCTGGAAAAACGTGAGCGCCGGCGAGATGCACACCCTCGCCCTCAGCAGCGAGCCCGGCGACGCCACGCGCAGCGGCCGGCTCTACGCCTTCGGGCTGAACCAGACCGGCCAGCTCGGCGACGGCAGCACCGAGATGCGCTACGCCCCCGGGCGCGTGGACTCGGCCAACGACTGGGACGCGCAGGCGTTCAGCGCCGGGGCCAGCCACTCGGTGGCCATGCGCTCCTACGGCCAGATATGGGCCTGGGGCTACAACGACCAGGGCCAGGTGGGCCACCGCGACCTGGGCGCCCACGCCAACCCCGCGCCCCTGCAAGTGGGCAAGGACCGCAACTGGCGCAGCGTGAGCGCCGGCGGAATGCACACGCTGGCCATTCGCACCGACGGTACCCTCTGGGCCTGGGGCAACAACGGCTACGGCCAGCTCGGCGACGGCACTACCACCGACCGCCCCGCGCCGGTCCAGATTACCCGCTACGGCGGCTGGCGAACGGTACTGGCCAGCATGACCCACAGCCTGGCCCTGCGCGACGACGGCACCCTACACGCCTGGGGGGCCAACTTCGCGGGCCAGCTCGGGGTGGGCCAGCTTAAGGACTGCTCCATGCCCACCTCCATCAATAATGAAATGCGCTGGCAGTCGGTGAGCGCCGGCCCCCAGCACACCCTGGCCGTGCGCGACGACGGCACCCTCTGGGCCTGGGGCGAAAACGAGCGGCACGAGCTCGGCATCGGCAGCGTCGACCCCTACTTCGAGCCCCGGCAGGTGGGCCGCGACAGCAACTGGCGCAGCGTGAGCGCTGGCGTGGCCAGCAGCCTGGCCCTGCGCGCCGACGGCAGCCTCTGGGGCTGGGGCGAAAACCCGCAGGCCCAACCCGACCCCGCTCCCAACTACCCCACGCCCACCGCCCTCGCCCCCGGCCACGCCTGGCAGGCCGCCTACGCCGGCAACGGCCAGCTCCTGGCCCTGAAACCCGATGGCACCCTCTGGGCCTGGGGCCAGGGCCCCGCCGGCCCCTACTCCGAAACCGCGCACGTCCTGCACGCGCTGCCCGCCCCGGCCGTGGGCGGCTGGCGCAGCATCAGCCTGGGCACCGTGCATACCCTGGCCCTGGACACCAGCGGCACCCTCTACGCCTGGGGCTACAACAGCTCCGGCCAGCTCTGCGACGGCACCACGGACAACCGCCCGCTGCCCGCCGAGTTGTTTCGCCGCCAGCAGTGGCAGTCGGTGGGCGCAGGCAGCAGCCACTCCGCCGCCGTGCGCGACGACGGCACCCTCTGGATGTGGGGCGGCAACGAAGCCGGCCAGCTGGGTTTGGTGATGATGAGTGCCGTGCCGCTCCAGGTATTTTAGGGTAGCGGGGGTTGGCGGGAGGCGTAGCGCATCAAAAAGGCCGTCATGCAGCGCGCAGCGAAGCATCTTTACCGCAGCAGCAATCCAATCGTCAGGATTAGTCGCGCGGTAAAGATGCTTCGCTGCGCTCGGCATGACGGGTGGATGACATTCCTTCCCATCAACCACGCCACCAGCCGCACTTTTCACCCCGCCCACCGTTCTTTTGTGCTTTGGCGGCGCTGCTGCCGCTTCTTCTGCTGCTTCCGTTTCATGCGTTTCCTCCCCTTTGCCCTCCTGCTGCTGGCCGGCCCCGCCCTGGCCCAGCGCCCGCTGCCCGTGCCGCGCAACCTGCAAGTCCCCTACACCAAAGGCACCCGCGCCGAAACCGGCGCGCCGGGCCCCCACTACTGGCAAAACACCGCCGACTACGACCTGGCCGTGAATTTCAACCCCGGCACCCGCCTCGTGTCCGGCACCGTCGACATCAAGTACATCAACAACAGCCCCGATTCACTTAAGCAAATCTGGTTCAAGCTCTACCCCAACCTCTACCAGAAGGGCGCCCCCCGCAGCCGCGCCATCGCCCCGGAGGACGTGAGCGACGGCGTCAAAATCTTCAACCTCACCATCAACGGCGAAACCTTTGATGTGAGCAAGCTGGCCCCCGACGCCACCAATATGCCCGTGACGCTGCGCCGCGCCCTCCAGGCCCACCAGGTGGCCACCGTGCGCGCCACCTACGCCTACACCCTCAACAAAGGCTCGCACCAGCGCACCGGCGAGATTGAGCCGGGGGCCGATTTCGTGGCCTACTTCTTCCCGCGCATCGCCGTGTACGACGACCTCGACGGCTGGAACAAGGTGCCCTACACCGGCGACCAGGAGTTCTACAACGACTTCGCCAACTTCAAAGCGGCCGTGACCGTCCCCAAAAACTTCGTGGTCTGGGCCACCGGCGACCTCACCAACGCCGCCGAAGTCCTCGCCCCCAAATATGCCCAGCGCCTGCGCGACGCCGAGCAGCAGGACGCCGTGGTCAGCATCATCAGCGAGGACGACGCCAAGCAGCGCGACATCACCGCCCAGGCCGACCAGAATACCTGGCGCTTTGAGGCGAAGAACGTGACGGACTTTGTCTTCGCCACCGCTGACCATTACGTGTGGCAGAGCACCAGCCTGGTGGTGGACCCCGCCACCAAGCGCCGCACCCGCGTCGATGCCGCCTACAACCCCAAGCACGAAGACTACAAGGAAGTCATCAACTTCAGCCGCAAAACGGTGGAGGCCATGAGCTACACCTTCCCCCGCTGGCCCTTCCCCTACGCCCACGAAACCGTGTTCGACGGGCTGGACCAGATGGAGTACCCCATGATGGTGAACGACAACCCCACCGCCACCCGCGAGGACGCCATCACCCTCACCGACCACGAAATCTTCCACACGATGTTCCCCTTCTACATGGGCATCAACGAAACCAAGTACGGCTGGATGGACGAGGGCTGGGCCACCATCGGCGAGTGGCTGATTTCGGGCATCATCGACCCCAAGCTCGACGACGACTACGGCGTGGCCCGCTACGCCGCCCAGGCCGCCACCGAAAACGACCTGCCCATCACCACCCTCAGCACCCAGCAAACCGGGATGCCCTTCTTCCTCAATTCCTACCCCAAGCCCGGCATGGGCTACCTCTACGTGAAGGATATGCTCGGCGACAAGCTCTTCACGCAGGCGCTGCACACCTACATCACCAACTGGAACGGCAAGCACCCCATGCCCTACGACTTCTTCAACAGCATGAACACCGGCGCAAACCGTAACCTCAACTGGTTCTGGCAGCGCTGGTTCTTCGATGCCGGCTACCCGGACCAGGCCATCGCCCGCGTCACCAAAAGCACCGCCGGCTACGACATCCTCGTCCAGGCCAAAGGCACCAAGCCCGTCCCCGTCGACCTCACCATCACCTTCGCCGACAACACGACCCAGAAAATCCACCGCAGCATCGCCGTCTGGGAAACCGGGGCCAATTCCGTCACCGTGCCCGTCCCCACCAAGC
>JAQBNT010000060.1 GCA_028288445.1 Hymenobacter sp.
CGGTGGTGGCGGTGTAGGCTATGCGCAGGGCGTTGTTGTCGGTAAGGGTGTACACCACCGTAATCTGGAGGTTGCCGGGGTAGCCTTCTTCGCCGTCTTTGCTTAGGTATTTCAGGGTCAGAGTCTGGCCATCGGGCGAGGTGCCGGGCGTGGCCTCCCAGACTTTCTGGTCGTAGCCCACTTTGCCGCCGTGCAGCGAGTTGGGGCCGTTGTTCACGCCCACTTGGTAGGCTTTGCCGTCGATGGTGAATTTGCCCTTGGCAATGCGGTTGCCGTAGCGGCCGATAAGCGCGCCGATGTAGGGGTTGGCCTTGCGGAAGGCCGGGCTCTGGTAGTCGCTCACGTTATCGAAGCCTAGTACCACGTCGCCCATTTTGCCGTCCCGGTCAGGCATCAGCAGCCCCACGAGGGTGCCGCCGTAGTTGGTGATGGTGGCTTTAGCACCCAGCTGGTTGGTGAGGGTGAAAAGCTGGATTTCGGTGCCGTCGAGGGCTTTGCCGAAGGAGGCGGAGGTGGGCATGATAGCGGCTTTCGTTTGGGTGGAATCGGCGGCCGGAGCCGTCGTGGTGGATTGCTCTGCTGGTCGATTAGACCCACAGGCAGCCAGCAACAGCAGGCCGGGCAATGTTACGGCCAGCAGCTCGGAACGACGAAATGGAATCATGGATTGGGGTGGGAAATGAATGCGGAAAACTAAACGGAGCCGTTGCGAATGCCCGCGAACCTCATCGGCACCGGCTGGCAATGAGATGGTGGTATGCTCTGTTCGGAGCCAGACGCAGACAGTTGTTTTCATGAAACCAACCGCTTACACAATCGATTGTGTGAGCAAATATAGCGAAAGCCCACCGAGTACAAAGCCAAAATCTTATGCCCGCCAAAAAACATCCCCCAATGCCCTGAAACGCACCATCGGTAGCAACCAGTGAACTGCCCGCGTTGGGCTACCCCGCTTTCCTCCCTTAATATTGTTGTCGAACTGGAAAAGCCAGCGTACACATTGCACCAACTCAAACGATAAACCAATAGCGGAAATGACCAAGATTAAAGTAGCCAACCCCGTAGTAGAGCTCGACGGCGACGAGATGACGCGCATCATCTGGAAATTCATCAAAGACAAGCTCATTACGCCCTACCTCGACCTCGACATCAAGTACTACGACCTCGGCATCGAGTACCGCGACGAGACGAATGACCAAGTCACCATCGACTCGGCCAACGCCATCAAGCAGTACGGCGTGGGCATCAAGTGCGCCACCATCACCCCCGACGAGGAGCGCGTGAAGGAGTTCGGCCTGAAGCAGATGTGGAAATCGCCCAACGGCACCATCCGCAACATCCTGGACGGCACCGTGTTCCGCGAGCCCATCGTAATGAGCAACGTGCCCCGCCTGGTGCCCAACTGGACGGCCCCGATTTGCATCGGCCGCCACGCCTTCGGCGACCAGTACCGCGCCACCGATTTCGTGACCAAAGGCAAGGGCAAGCTCACCATCACCTTCACGCCCGAAGACGGCGGCGAAGTGCAGTCCTTCAACGTTTTCGACTTTAAAAGCGACGGCGTGGCGCTGGCCATGTACAACACCGACGAAAGCATCCGCGGCTTCGCCCACGCCTGCTTCAACCAGGCCCTGAGCAAGGGCTGGCCGCTGTACCTGAGCACCAAAAACACCATCCTGAAGAAGTACGATGGCCGTTTCAAGGACATCTTCCAAGAGATTTACGAGCAGGATTACCTCACCAAGTTCAAGGAAGCCGGCATCACCTACGAGCACCGCCTGATTGACGACATGGTGGCCTCGGCCCTGAAATGGAACGGCAACTTCGTGTGGGCCTGCAAAAACTACGACGGTGACGTGCAGTCCGACACCGTGGCCCAGGGCTTCGGCTCGCTCGGCCTGATGACTTCCGTGCTGGTGACGCCCGACGGCGGCACTATGGAGGCCGAAGCCGCCCACGGCACCGTGACGCGCCACTACCGCGACCACCAGGCCGGCAAGCCCACCAGCACCAACCCCATCGCCAGCATCTTCGCCTGGACGCGCGGCCTGGAGTTCCGCGGCAAGCTCGACGGCAACCAGGAGCTCATCGACTTCTGCCACGCGCTGGAGGCCGTGTGCATCGAAACCGTGGAAAGCGGCAAGATGACCAAGGACCTCGCCGTCTGCATCCACGGCAACAAAGTGGAGCACGGCCGCGACTACCTCTACACCGAGGAATTCCTGGCAGCGCTGGACGAAAACCTGAAAGCCAAATTGGCCAAGTAAGTTTTTGATTGTACTGCACGAAAAATCCCCGCCTTCTCGGCGGGGATTTTTTTGTGTGCCAATGTCAACTGTAGAGACGAATATTTGCGTCTCGTCGTATGCGCGGTTTGGGTGTCATAGTAATCATCGTTCAACGACGAGACGCAAATATGCGTCTCTACACCCGGCGGATTTCAACTACATCCAAACGCAAACAGCCCCGAACTTCTTGCGAAATCCAGGGCTGCGTCAAAAGCTAAGCGGGCCTATTAGTGGCGGTTGTAGCCGTAACTACGGTCGCGGCTGTTGCGGTGCTGGGCTTCCCAGCGGGCACGCTCGGCGGCTTCGCGCTGGGCGGCGAGGCGGGCGCGGTCCTGCTCGAGGCGGCGTTGGTTGGCTTCGTAGCGGGCGCGTTCCTGGGCGATGCGGCGCTGTTCCTGTTGGCGCTGGGCGGCTTCGTAGCGGGAGCGTTCGATGGGCGACAGGCGGCGGGGGTCTTTGTCGTGGTCGAAGGCGGGAGCGGCCGAGGTGGCGGTGGCAACGAAGAGCAGGCCGGTGGCGAGGAGCGAAAGCAGGGAGGATTTCATAACTGAGAGGAAGTTGAAGAGTGAATGGAGATTGTGACGGCGTCTGTCTCTCCAAACGCAAGCGCTGTGCCAAGGCCGGAAATGGCCAAAACCTGCGTTTTCACCAATCAATTACTTCACAATAACTTACCGCAACTCCTCCCCTCTCAACCGTCGACCAAGCCGGCGAGTCTACCGACTAATGTCCCCTACGTCCCGCCTCAGAAACCGCCCAATAAGCCGGCAATTCCTTTGATGTTGAGCCGGGCGAACTTCTGGACCCGCGCAAATCGGTCGGTGGTTTCCTCCAGGTCCTCGTCTTTGGGCTGACGCACGGGCACCTGGGTGTGCAGCCGCGCGAAAATCGTGGCGGCAATGTCCATGTAGCCCAGCAGCAACAGGTACAGCTGCTTCTTCTCGTCCTCAGCGTAGCCCTTCAGGCGGATGGCCTTCACGAGGGTATCGAGCTGCGTAGTTTCGTCGGTGAACAGGTCGCGCAGGGCACGGCGCTGCTGCTCATAGTCGTGCAGCTGCTCCTCGCTGGCCGCCGAGGCGGGAAAGGGGAAACTATCGGTGAAGGCCACGGCTTTGACAAAGGCACTTTCGGCGGCGTAAACCGTGGTCAGGTGCTTCTGGAGGCTGGTCCACAGCCCCGTGCGGGCTTTGTCGAAAGCGCTGGGGCTGGCCGGTTCGGTACCGTTCATCGGGAGGTTTGTTGGAATAAGGGAGCGGCAAAGGTACTCCGGCCGTCGGGCCAGCGCAGCTAACGCCCGAAGTCGTCCTGCACCCGCATGATGTCGCTTTCATCCGACGGATTCTCCGCCCGACTACAAACCAAAATCGTCGGGTTCCCTCCATTACAGAGAAGGGCCGGGGTGAGGCCTCGGGGTGGAACTACTGCTGCGGCCGTACTGCCACGGCAATCTTCGAATCAGCGGTACCGTAGTACAGAAACCACTTCGACTTAAAGCGGGCCAGGCCTTCGAGGAAAACCACTTGGTTTACCTGGCCGGTGGTTTCGTAGGGCTTTTCGGGGCGCATGAAGTAGCGGTCCATGCGCTTGAGGAGCTTGCTGGGGTCATTTTTGTCGAACAGCGCCTGGGCGGCCGAGTAGGTGCCCACGGGCAAGTTTTTGTCGCCGAATGAAGGCTCGTTGCGGCTGTTGTAAATCAGGCGAATGCCTTGGTCGGTAATCATGGCCGGTGGACCGGATTCCACCAAGTCGCTGTCAAATTTGCCTTCGCGGGTGGGCAGCACGATTTTTAAATTGGGCATGGTTAGGGCTTGGGCGCGGAGCGGCACAGGCGGCTTTTCGCCGGCCGCCATCTCCACGGGCGTCCAATGAACGAGGTCATCCGAAGAAGCCAGCCAGATTTGCGCATCGCCCCAGTACATCCAGTATTTGCCGTTGATTTTGGTGGCCACAATGCGGCCGTCGTCCTCGTAGCGCGACACGATGGAGCCCGATTTGGTCCACTTATCCACGTAGCGGCCGCCGCTGAACCGGGCGAATACGTTGCCGTATTTGGTCCAGCTCAGCAAGTCGGGGCTGGTGGCGATGTGCAGGCGGGCCTTGTCGCCGTCGTAGGCGGTGTAGGTCATGTAGTAAGTACCTCGGTCGTCCTGCACCACGCGGGGGTCTTCGGTGCCGCCGGGCCACTCCCACTTCTTCTGCGCATCGTTGTCGGGGTGTAGCACGGGCGTGGCCATGCGGGTAAAGTGGATGCCGTCGGTGCTGCTGGCCAGGCCAATGCGCGAGGTTTTGCCCACGGTGGGCGTCACCAGGTTTTCGGCCCGGTACAGCATGAAGATTTTGCCGTCCTTCACCACCACGGCGGGATTGAACACATCCTTTTCTTCCCACTTGATGGGCTGCTGGAGGACGGGGTCGGTAAACCGGCCCACCGGGCTCGGCCCCATGATGGGGTTGTTAGTATCGGCCTTCACGAAATCGAGCAGTTGCCAACTGTTGGGGCCGGCGGCAGCGGTCACGGCAGTGGTGTTGCGGGCGGTGCCGTTGCAGCCCAGCAGCAGTGCCAGGACCAGCGCGACGGCACTGCCGGACAGGGGTCGAGGGAATAAATCGGAGCGAGTCATGCGATTGCGGGAGTAGGAAGAGGACGAAAAAGCAGCTAACACGCCGATTACAACGTGTTTTCGATGACGAATATGGACATTAAGTTGGGGTTAACTATTTCGTCCTGTTGCCGCCATGCAGATTGATGGGACCGTCAGCCCTGCGCTTTATCGGCTGCATTGTTCATCCTGACCGGAATCATCCTTTCAATAAGGCACACGCCTCTACCGTCTGCAAGGCTTTTTTGCAAAAAACAACAGGACAGCGCTGATTGCAGTACCGCCGCGATGTAGCTCAATCCCAACAGCCGAGTTTTTGAATATCCCCTGCTCGGTTTCCCGGAAAAGCAAAAACCCCAATTCCAAATTGGAAATGGGGTTTTATTACGTAGAGAGCGAGGGATTCGAACCCCCGGACCTGTTACAGTCAGCGGTTTTCAAGACCGCCGCAATCGACCACTCTGCCAGCTCTCTGGGGCAACTACTCGTGCGCTGTGGTTGGCAATGCAACAAAAAAGGCTTTTTCCAGCGCAGAAAAAGCCTTTTGTAGAGAAGGGGGGATTCGAACCCCCGATACCGTTGCCGGTATAACGGTTTTCGAAACCGTCGCATTCGACCACTCTGCCACCTCTCTATAAGGCCCCCGAGTGATTGGGGAGTGCAAAAGTAGAAAGGAATGAGGAATGGAGAATGAGGAATGAAGAATTTTTCTCAATATTTCTTCTATCACCCTCAAAATCAATTCTTCATTTTTCATTCCTCATTCTTTGTTTTTAACTGCTCCTGCAACATTTGCCGACGGCGGCCGGTCACGGCATCCATGCTCACGTTCACTTCGAACCCGATAATCAGGGTCATACACACAAATTCGAGCCAGACCATGAAGCCCACCAATGCCCCGATGGAGCCGTAGAAATGGTTGTAAGAATCGAAAATCCGAACGTAGAGCGTGAAAAGAAATGACACCAAAAAAATGAGCAGCGTGGCCACAATAGCGCCGGCCGACACCAGCGGCCACTTATCATGCACGGGCGGCACGAAGTAGTAAATTACGCAGGTGGTGCTCAGAAACAGCCCCAGCAGTGAACCGTAGCGGATGAGCGTGAGCACCAAATCGGTGAACCGCTCGGGCACAATTTCATAAAATACCAGCCCATCGATGAGGTAAGTACCGAAGAAGATGCCTGCGATGGAAAGCAGCAGTATCAGGGCCAGCACAAAGGTCAGGCCGGTGGCAATCATACGTTTACGTAGGTAACTGCGGTGTTTGAACCACGGATATTTCTTCTCAAAGGCATCGAGCAAAGCCATGATGCCATTGGAGCTGAGTACCAGGGCCGTGCCGAAACCGAAGGAGAGCAGGCCACCGTGTGGGATGTTCACGATGTCCTCGATGGTGCCGGCCGTGGCCGCGTACAGCTCGCGGGGCATGAAATCGGCCAGAAACTGGAGGATGTCCACGTTCAGATTCGGCACGGGGATGTACGGAATGAGCGTGAACAGGAAAATGATGGTGGGGAACAGGGCCACCGTGAGGTTGAAAGCCATGTAGGCGGCGCGCTTTTCCAGCGAATCGAGGCGCAGCTCGTGCAGGATGCGGTCGAGCACGTCATAGAGCGAGGCGTGGCCGCCGGGTAGCCGCAGCCGCTTCAGGCCCACAATGGCCCGCCGGTACGGCCGTTGCTGGCGCACATCGGGGAAGCGGGCACGGCGAATGGCGGCGGGGGCTTTCATGCTTTTTGAGTTGCGGATTTAAGAACGTCATGTAGAGCGCAGCGAAGCATCTTTACCGCACAATGCAATTCAATCAACAGAATTAGCCCCGAGGTAAAGATGCTTCGCTACGCTCTGCATGACCTTCTCAATCACTTTCGGAACGCAGCCGGCGCGGGCGCATCGGGCAGAATAGCGCCGGGCTTTGGCAGCACCGGGCTTTCCAGGTCGTCTTCGCTAAAATACGGGGCCAGCTGCTGCTGGATGCTTTCGGGGATGGGCACGGGCCGGCCGGTGGTGGTTTTCACGAACACCATGAGCGTGTGGCCTTCGGTGAGCAGCTCCCGGGCTTCGTTGTAAATCTCGTATTCGAACAGTACCCGCGTGCCTTCGGGCGGCTGGCGCAGCAGCAAGCGCACGGTCAGCAGGTCGTCGTAGCGGGCCGGGCGGCGGAAACGGGTGCGCAGCTCCCCAACCGGCATGCCCACGCCGTCGGCCTCCAGCTCCTTGTAGCTGATGCCGAGCTTGCGGAAGGCCTCGGTGCGGGCCACTTCAAAATACGCCGCGTAGTTGCCGTGATAGACGTAGCCCATCTGGTCAGTTTCGGCGTAGCGCACGCGGATTTGGATGTCGGAGGTGTACATGAGAGTTAGATACGTTTTGTCATCCTGAGCGCAGCGAAGGACCTTACCACGCTGAAACGATTTGCAGTAGTCTACAAACTACTCTGACGTGATAGGGTCCTTCGCTGCGCTCAGGATGACAGACGATTATTTGATGCCGGCTCTATTCAACGCCGCTTGATAACGGCGCGCGTTGGCAATGTGCTCCGTCTCATTCGTCGCAAAGGCGTGGTAGCCGCTGAAATCCTCCTTGGCGCAGAAGTAGAGGTAATTATTGCTCTCTGGTTTCAGCACGGCGTCGATGCTGGCAATGCTGGGCAAGTTGATGGGGCCGGGCGGCAGGCCAGCGTACTTGTATGTGTTATAGGGCGAGTCTTTTTGCAGGTGCACGTTGAGCACGCGCTTGATGGTGAAGTCGCGGTTGGCGTAGACCACTGTTGGGTCGGCCTGCAGCTTCATGCCGCGCTTGAGGCGGTTGAGGTACACGCCGGCGATGCGGGGGCGCTCGTCGGCGTGCTGCTGCTGCTCGGCTTCCACGATGCTGGCCAGGGTGCTGACCTGGGCGCGGGTGAGGTGCAGCTTTTCGCGCTCGGCGTCGCGGGCGGGGGTCCAGAACTTCTCGTACTCCTTTTTCATGCGCTGCAT
Organism: Hymenobacter sp.; assembly: GCA_028288445.1. Lineage (GTDB taxonomy): Bacteria > Bacteroidota > Bacteroidia > Cytophagales > Hymenobacteraceae > Hymenobacter. The sequence goes on from JAQBNT010000060.1 coordinate 7,870, forward strand.
GAGGTTGGTAGCGGAGGTGTTCCAGTACAGCTCGTAGGTGTTCGGGATGAACATACTGAGCACCGTGGTGGTGTCGAAACCCAGACTCTTTGTGTAGCCGGGGCTGGCCAGCAGCGAGTCGATGGTGGCGGGCTTGGCGTCAATCTGGGTCGAGAGCTTGTCGGCCAGCTCGCGGCGCAGGCGCACATTGGTGAACGTGAGCTTGAGCGGCGACTGGATGCCGGCTTTCAACACGTTGATGAGCTGGCGGTTGGTAAAACCGTCCTTGAGCTCGTAGCGGCCGGGCTTCACGTGGGTCGGGTACTTCATGAGCTTGGCCACGAAGTGCAGCGAGAGCTTATCAACGACCACGCCGGTGGCATCGATGGTTTTCAGGGCGGCCTGCCAGTCGTCGCCGCGGTGCACGATGACATACGTCGGCTTGCCCTTGGTTTCGATGTTGGCGGTGAAGAACACCTGGTAGAAATAATAGGAGAAGCAGACCAGCGCGAGCGTGAAAACAACGCTCACGGTGGCCCAGCGGCGACGGCGTTTCAGGGCTTGGTCGCGGTATTCGATGGCCGACTTTTTGGCGGGTTGGGACATGGGAGTTGAGAAGGGAATCGGGGGAGCGGCGCCAAAAGTACGAAGAGTGGCAACCGGAAGGCGCGGGCGGCGCTTGAGTTGTTTCGTTTCGGCCGGGCGTAGTACCTTGCCCGCGCCTTTGGCCCGGCGGGTTGCCCGCCGCCGAAGGCCGTGGCCGCTGCGCCACCGCATTACGTCTCTAATTTATTAACCATCAGCCGTATCCATGCCCGCCACCCTTCTCCGCATCCACCCCGACAATCCGCCGCAGAGCCGCATTCAGCAAGCCGTTGACGTATTGCGCAAGGGGGGAGTCATTATTTACCCCACCGATACCGTCTATGGCATCGGCTGTGACGTGACCAATGCCAAAGCCGTAGAAAAAGTCTGCCGCATCAAAAAGCTCTTCCCCGAAAAGGCCAACCTGAGCTTCATCTGCTACGACCTGTCGCACATTTCCGACTATGCCCACGGCATCACCACGGAGACGTACAAAGTCATCAAAAAGGCCCTGCCCGGCCCATTCACCTTCATTTTTGAGGCCAGTGCCAATGCCCCCCGTTTTGGCGGCACCAAGCGCAAAACCGTCGGCATTCGCGTGCCGGATAACCAGATTATCCGCCAGTTGGTGAAGGAACTGGGCAACCCTATCGTGAGCACCTCGGTGCGCGAGGACGAAAATACCATCGACGAATACGTGACCGACCCGGACCTGATTTTCGAGAAATACCGCCTGCTGGTGGACCTCGTCATTGACGGCGGCTTCGGCGGCAACGTCCCCAGCACCATCATCGACTGCACGAACGACGAGTTTGAGCTCGTGCGCCAGGGTGCCGGCGATATTGAGCAATATTTGTAATCGTCTGTCATTGCAAGGCCGCAGGCCGTGGCAATCCGTTCTGTAATAATCAGACACCTCCTTTCATCAGAAAGCCCCGGCACTGCACAGTGCCGGGGCTTTCTATTATTGACTATTGACAAGGCTTGGGCACATTTCAAGGACCGGTCGCTGAGCGAGGACGGATTGCCACGGCCTGCGGCCTCGCAATGACAGGCAACTACCTACCGCTTGTGCTTCCACCTCCTATGCGTCCACAAATACTGCTCGGGAGAGGCGCGCATATCCGCTTCCAGTTGACGGGCAAAAGCTTCGGTGATGGGAAACGTGCCGGCGGGCGCGCCTTTCGCGGCCCGGCCGTCGGGCAACTCGGTGAAGGTGACTTCGTAGTAGCCGCGCCGCACGCGGCGGATGCCCACGTAGAGTACGGCGCAATCAAGCTGCACAGCCAGGCGGTCGGCGCTGGTGTAGAAGCTGGTGTCCTGGTTGAGGAACTGGGTCCAGTAGGGCCGGTCTTCGGGGCCGGCGGCTTGGTCGGTGAGCAGGCTGAGGGTGCGGCCTTCGCCGCGATGGGCCACCAGGTAGCGCAACGTGGCCAGCATGGGCACGGCATCTGCCCCGAAACGGGTGCGCAAGCGGCGCATCAGGGTTTCGAAAAACAGGTTATTCAACGGCTTGTAAACGCCGGCGGCCCGCCCCGGAAACTCCAGCGCCGCGCCGTTTAGAATCCACTCCCAGTTGCCCATGTGCGAGCCCAGCGAGAGCACCAGCCGGTTTTCGGCAAAGTGGCGCGTCATCAGCTCCGGGTTGGTGAAGCGCATGCGCTGCCGTAATTCTTCCGGCGAAATGGCGGCCAGCTTCAGAATCTCAACCACCACCTGGGCAAAGTGCCGGTAAAACGCCTTGCCGGTGCGCTCGATTTCGGCCGGCGTATTCTCCGGGAACGAGTTCCGCAGGTTTTCCGTGACCACGCGCCAGCGGTAGCGCACCACGTAGGCCAGCAGGAAATAAATGACCTCCGCGAATAAATACAGCACCGCCAGCGGCAGGTGCGCCAGGCCCAGCAGCAGCCACCACAGCGGCTCGAAGTACCAGGCGTAGGGCCGGCCGGTGGTGGCTATGGTTCCTTTGGTGGCCATGCTTAGCGGGGCACGGCGGCACCGGCGGGCGCGTATTCGGCGGCGGAGTGCTCGCCGATAGCGCGGTGGCCAGCCAGCAGTTTTTTGCTGCCGGGGCCGCCGTACACTTCCACAAAGAGGGTAAACGGGCCATCGGGCAGCGGACCCATCGGCAACTGCCCGGCAATGCTGGTGGGGCGGCCACTCTGGGGCGTGAGGGTGGCGTCGGCATCGGCGGCCGAGCCGTCGGGGGTGGTGAGGTGGTAGTGCACGCGCAGGGTCTGGCCCACGGGCGCGTTATGCAATTCGGTGTAGAAGAACACGTTATCAGCCCCCCGGCCGTAGCTGCCGCCGGGGGCGCGGGTGAGGCGGTAACCACCGCGGGCGAAATTATCGTCGCCCCCACTCTTGGCGGCCGGGCGCGAAAGCAGCACCACATCCGAGAGAAACGGGCCGGCGGGCGCTTCCAGCACCAGCGGCTTTTCCACCACAGTTTCACTGCCCGTGCTACGGTATTGGTCCTTAACGGTGCCGCGCAGGGTGTATTTGCCATCGGGCAGCATGATGCGCTTGAGGAAGCTCTGCGGGTTTTTGATGGCAATGGTGGTGTCGGTGAGCACCAGCGGCTTCAGGGTGATGACTTCGTGGTAGGCCGAAGTACCGTCGGCTTTCAGAATATCAAGCGTGACGAGGGCCGACGACTGGAACGCCTTAGGAGCGCGCTGCCGGTAGGTGAGTGACTGCGTAGGCACGGTCACGTAGATTTCCACTTCGGCCCCCTTCTCCACCTTGTTCAGGTTGCGGAAACGGGCCACGTCGAGCAGCAGCTGCGGCGGGCCGGCCTGAGCGACCAGCGTGGCGAAGGTGACGAGTAGGGTGAGGAAGTAGCGCATGGGGCAAAAGTACGGCGGGGCTTGCCAGAACGTCATGCCGCAGGATGCCGCGCCGTTTTGTTATTTGCGCTCCATGATTCTCCTCACCGAACTCCACTACCACCCGCCGGCCGCCCTCTTTGCCGAGCTGCTCCGCGCCGATAGCATCCTGCTCGAAGCCCACGAGCACTACCGCAAGCAAACCTTCCGCAACCGCTGCCTCATCCGCACGGCGCAGGGCGTGCAGCCGCTCACGGTGCCGGTTATCGACGGCAACCGGGCTGAAAAGGTCAGCATTTCTGAAATCGAAATCGACTACCGGCAGAATTGGATTCACCGGCACTGGCGCACGCTGCAAACTGCCTATGGCAATAGCCCCTATTTTGAGTTTTACGCCGACTATCTGCACGATATTTACGTAAGTAAGCCTGCGTTGCTTTTCGACCTGAATCAGCAGCTTTTGCGTTTATTGCTCAGGTGTTTCCGCATTACCCTGCCCCTGCACCTCACCACCGAATACCACGCCCACTACCCCAGGCAACCTTCTTCCGAAAATTCCAGTCTTGCTCCTACCCAGCTTATCGCCGACCGGCGCGACTGGCTGACACCCAAAGCCGCTACTAAAACGCCCGAACCTGACACTCCGGCAGCCTCCGCGCTGGTGCGGCCCTACCCGCAGGTGTTTGGCCCAGGTTTTGAGCCCGGCCTGAGTGTGCTGGACCTGCTGTTTTCGCAGGGCCCGGCTGCCGGCCGCTATTTGCAGTAACCCGCAGATTTCGGCCGACGTTACGTTAATAATGCCGGGCCGCAAATTTAGTCCGAACCTTCGCCCGAACCAGCTTGTTTTCAAGCTACACCGGCCCAACCCGTTATTCGTGTTATTCGCCCGACGCGGGGCTTATTAGATTTTTCACTACGTTTATTGGCATGGAAGCTAAATTCTCAAACCGCGTCAAAGAGGTTATTTCCCTCAGTCGGGAAGAGGCCATCCGTCTCGGCCACGACTACATTGGTACCGAGCACCTCTTGCTCGGTATGATTCGGGAGGCCGAAGGCACCGCCCTCGGCCTGCTGCGCAAGTTGGGCGTGAGCATCGATGAGCTGAAATTCTCATTGGAGCAAGCCACCCGCAACACCGCCACCCAAGGCACCAGCATCACCGGCTCGATTCCGCTCACCAAGCAGACCGAGAAGGTGTTGAAAATAACGTATTTGGAGGCTAAAATCTTCAAATCCGAAATCATTGGCACCGAACACCTCCTGTTGTCCATCCTGCGGGACGAAGACAACATTTCTTCTCAAATTCTCAGCAAATTCAACGTGAACTACGAAACTGTGCGCGACTCGCTGGATTACCACGGTAACGCCGGCGCGGCCCCGCAAAACCGCACGCCCGATACGGACGACGACGATAACGACAAACTCTTTGGCTCGTCGGGTCCCGGCGGCCGTGGCGCGGGCACCGGTGCTGGTGCAGGGGCCAAAAAGCCTGGCGAAAAATCGCGTACCCCGGTGCTCGATAACTTCGGCCGCGACCTCACCAAATTGGCCGAGGACGACAAGCTCGACCCCATCGTGGGCCGCGAAAAAGAAATTGAGCGCGTGGCCCAGATTCTGAGCCGCCGCAAGAAAAATAACCCCATCCTCATCGGTGAGCCCGGCGTGGGCAAAACCGCCATTGCCGAAGGCCTCGCCCTGCGCATCATCCAGAAGAAAGTAAGCCGCGTGCTCTTCAACAAGCGCGTGGTGACCCTTGATTTGGCTTCGCTGGTGGCTGGCACCAAGTATCGTGGTCAGTTTGAAGAGCGCATGAAGGCCGTGATGAACGAGCTGGAGAAGTCGCCCGACGTGATTCTGTTCATCGACGAGCTGCACACTATTGTAGGTGCCGGCGGCGCTTCGGGCTCGCTCGATGCCTCGAACATGTTCAAGCCGGCTCTGGCCCGTGGCGAGATTCAATGCATCGGCGCTACCACGCTGGACGAGTACCGTCAGTACATCGAGAAAGACGGTGCCTTGGCCCGTCGTTTCCAGATGGTGATGGTGGACCCCACCACGCCTGAGGAAACCATTGAAATCCTGCACAACATCAAGGACAAATATCAGGACCACCACCATGTGGTGTACACCGACAAGGCCATTGAGCAGTGCGTGCTGCTGAGCGACCGGTACATGTCCGACCGTTTCCTGCCGGATAAGGCCATCGACATTCTCGATGAGGCCGGTGCTCGCGTACACATCAACAACATCGTGGTGCCCGAGGACATTCTCACGCTCGAAGAGCAGATTGAGAACATCAAAGGCGAGAAAAACCGCGTGGTGAAATCGCAGAAATACGAGGAAGCCGCCAAGCTCCGCGACACCGAGAAGAAGCTGCTGGACCAACTCGAAACGGCCAAAAAGTCGTGGGAAGAGGAAACCAAGAAGAAGCGCTACACGGTGAAAGAGGAAAACGTGGCCGAGGTTATCGCCATGATGACCGGCATTCCCGTTTCGCGCGTGGCCCAGAACGAAAGCCAGAAACTCCTCAACATGAACGAGGAGCTGCAAGGCAAGGTAATTGGCCAGGAAAAGGCCATCAAGCAGCTGGTGAAAGCCATTCAGCGTACCCGCGTTGGTTTGAAGGACCCCAAGAAGCCCATCGGTTCTTTCGTATTCCTCGGCCCGACGGGTGTGGGTAAGACGGAGTTGGCCAAGGTGCTGGCTACCTATTTGTTCGATAAAGAAGACGCCCTCGTTCGTGTTGATATGAGCGAGTACATGGAGAAATTCAGCGTATCGCGCCTGGTGGGCGCGCCTCCCGGCTACGTGGGCTATGAAGAAGGCGGCCAGCTGACGGAGAAAATCCGCCGCAAGCCGTACTCGGTAATCCTGCTGGATGAGATTGAGAAAGCTCACCCGGATGTGTACAACCTGCTCCTGCAGGTGCTGGACGACGGTATCCTGACCGACGGCCTCGGCCGCAAGGTGGACTTCCGCAACACCATCATCATCATGACCTCGAACATCGGGGCGCGTGACTTGCAGGACTTCGGGGCCGGCATCGGCTTCGGCACGAAGGCCCGTCAGGACAACATGGATGAGTTGACCAAGGGCACCATTACTAATGCCCTGAAGAAGACCTTCTCGCCCGAGTTCCTCAACCGTTTGGATGATGTTATCGTCTTCAACTCGCTGGAGAAAAAGGACATCCACAAAATCATTGACATCAGCCTCAGCAAGCTGCTCTCGCGGGTGCAGGCCCTGGGCTACCGTGTCGAATTGACGGAAGCCGCTAAAGACTTTGTGGCTGATAAAGGCTACGACCCCAAGTACGGTGCCCGTCCGCTTAACCGCGCCATTCAGAAGTACATCGAAGACCCAATTGCTGAGGAAATCCTCAAAGCCCAGGTCGTGCACGGCGACGTTATCACCGCCGACTATGCCGAAGGTGCCGAGGAATTGACCTTCGCCGTGAGCAAAAGCGGTGAGGCCCAAAACCTCGCCAGCGACGAGCGCCCGGCAGATAAGCCGGAAGCGCCCGATGCGGACGCGAAGAAGTAGTTTGTAGCACAAGTTTTAGCTTGTGTGTGGTTATTAAAGGCCGGCCCCTGAAAAGGAGCCGGCCTTTTTTGCTATCTGCCTAGTAACTTGCACCTTGATTTCAACCACTATTGTTGAAATTTTGGCAGTCTTACTTCCTTATCCATGAATTTTCTGCAAAGAGCGGCCCTCGCCGGGGCTGGTGCGGCCTTCACCAGTGGCGCGATGGCGCAGTCGGCTCCGGTAGCCCCCATCAAGCCCAAGGTTTTTACTGATTTCGGCATCACGCGCACCGATAATTACTACTGGCTGAACCAGCCCACCGACCCGGCCGTCCTCAAATATCTGGAAGCGGAAAACGGCTACTACGACCAGCAAATGGCTGGAGCCAAGGAAAACCAAAAGAAGCTGGCCCTGGAAATCAAAAACCGCATCAAGCAGGAAGATGCGTCGGAACCGTACCGCGACAACGGTTACTACTACTATTCGCGCTACGAATTTGCGTCGGAGTACCCGGTGTATTGCCGCAAGAAAGGCAGCGTCATCAACCCGGAGGAAATCCTGCTGAACGGTGATGAGATGGGTACCGGCCAGGCCTATTTCCAGATTGGCGACTGGGCTGTGAGCGACAACAACCAATTGCTGGCCTTTTCGGTGGACACCGTGAGCCGCCGCCTCTACACGTTGCGCTTCAGGAACCTGGCCACCGGCAAAAACTACCCCGAGCGCATTGCCAATACCGGCGGTGAAGTGGTGTGGGCGGCCGATAACAAGACGGTTTTCTATACCAAAAAGAATGTGACCACGCTCCTGCCTTACCAGGTGTACCGGCACATACTCGGCACCGACCCCAAGGGCGACGCACTGGTGTATGAGGAGCGCGACAACACGTTCAACGTGAGCATTAACCGCTCAAAATCCCGCAAGTACATCGGTATTGAGCTAGTCAGTTCATTGTCGTCGGAGTACCGCTACGTGGAAGCAAGTGCGCCCACCGAGCAGCCCAAAGTATTTGCGCGCCGCGAGAAAGACCACCTTTACCAGGTGGAGCATCTTAGTGATAAGTTCTACATCCGTACCAATTGGCAAGCCCCGAACTACCGCCTCATGACCACGCCCGTGGCCACCACCGGCAAAGCCACCTGGACCGACGCCCTCACCCGCCACCCCGAAATCTTCCTCGACAATTTCGAACTGTTCAAGGATTTCCTCGTGCTGAATGAGCGCAAAGGCGGCCTGCGCCAGCTGCGCGTGGTGAGCATGAAGGACAAGCAGGAGCATTACCTGCAATTTGAGGAGCCGGCCTACACGGCCACCATCGGGGTGAACAAGGAGATGGATACGCCCGTGCTGCGCTACAACTACACTTCGCTCACCACGCCGCCGTCCATTTTTGAGTACGATATGGGCACGCACACCAGCACGCTGCTGAAGGAGCAGCCGGTGCTGGGCAACTACAATAAATTCGACTACGTGACGGAGCGCGTGTTCGTGAAGTCGCGCGATAACAAGTTCATCCCCATGTCCATCGTGTACAAGAAGGGCACGAAGCTGGACGGGAGCGCGCCGCTGCTGCAGTACGCCTACGGCTCCTACGGCTACTCGCAGGACCCTACATTCAGTGCTGCCCGCCTGAGCTTGCTGAACCGGGGCTTTGTGTACGCACTGTGCAACATTCGCGGGGGCCAGGAGATGGGCCGGCAGTGGTTTGAGGACGGGCGGATGATGCACAAAATCAACAGCTTCAACGATTTCATCGACTGCTCCGATTACCTGACCAAGCCGCACGATGCCACTGTGGGCGGTGCCAAAGTCAAACAGCAGTTCACCTCGCCTGCCACGCTCTTTGCCATGGGCGGCAGCGCCGGCGGGCTCCTGATGGGCGCGGTGCTGAACATGCGACCTGACCTCTACAAGGGCGTCATCGCGGCCGTACCGTTTGTGGATGTGGTCACCACCATGTCGGACCCTACTATTCCGCTCACTACCAGCGAGTACGACCAGTGGGGCAATCCCGCTGAGGAGGAAGATTTCAAGTACATGCTCTCGTATTCGCCCTACGACAACGTGAAGCCCCAGGCGTACCCAAACATCCTCGTTACCACCGGCCTGCACGACTCGCAGGTGCAATACTACGAGCCCGCCAAGTGGGTAGCCAAGCTCCGCGCCATGAAAACCGACAAGAACCTGCTGCTGCTGCACACCGACATGGCCGCCGGCCACGGCGGTGCCTCAGGCCGCTTCAAGTCGATTGACGACACGGCGCGGCAGTACGCGTTTATGTTGATGTTATTGGGGAAGAATCTGTAGGCAGCTAGGGTATCGCTTTGTCATGCTGAGCGCAGTGAAGCACCTTATCACGTCCGAACGTGTTGTTCCAGCGTGATTAAGTGATTAACTGCGCTCAGCATGACAGCTAATTGTAGTTCCCAACCCTGCGCCCGTAATCTACCCGTAACCTACCTTTGGCGTCTCATTCCCGCGCACCCATCCCACCCGCGCGCTAACCCCTGCTCATGCCCGACCCGCACGCCCACGCTCACCTTTCCAAAACCGAATTGCTGGCCCGCAAAAACGAAGAAGCCCTCCTCGGGGGCGGCCAGGCCCGCATCGATGCCCAACATAAAAAAGGCAAGCTCACTGCCCGCGAACGGGTCGATTTGCTGATGGACGAAGGCTCGTTCGAGGAAATCGGCAAGTTCGTGATGCACCGCTCCAAGGACTTTGGTCTTGACAAGGAGCACTACCTCGGCGACGGCGTGATAACCGGCTACGGCACCGTGAATGGCCGTCTGGTGTACGTTTTCTCGCAGGATTTCACGGTTTTCGGCGGTTCGCTGAGTGAGACGCACGCTGAGAAAATCGTAAAAATCATGGACCTCGCCATGAAGAACGGCGCGCCTGTGATTGGCCTGAACGACTCGGGCGGAGCCCGGATTCAGGAAGGCGTGGTGAGCCTCGGTGGCTACGCCGACATTTTTTATAAGAATACGCTGGCCTCGGGCGTGGTGCCGCAGCTGTCGGCCATCATGGGGCCGTGCGCGGGCGGCGCGGTGTACTCGCCGGCTATCACAGATTTCATTCTGATGGTGGAACACACGAGCTACATGTTCGTGACCGGCCCCAACGTGGTGAAGACCGTGACCCACGAGGAAGTAACCAGCGAGGAACTCGGCGGGGCCAGCACCCATTCGGCCAAGAGCGGCGTCACGCATTTTTCGTGCGCCAACGAGGTGGTGGCTATCAACCACATCAAGCAGCTGCTGAGCTACATGCCGCAGAACTGCGAGGAAACCGTTCCCGCGCAGCCCTACGAAGCCAGCGCCGATGAGAGCCGCCCCGCACTGGACCGCCTGATTCCCGACAATGCCAACCAGCCCTACGACATGCGCGAGGTGATTGAAGGCATTATCGATGCCAGTTCTTTTCTTGAAGTCCACCAGAATTTCGCTGAGAACATCGTGGTCGGCTTTGCGCGGCTAGCGGGCCGCAGCATCGGCATTGTGGGCAACCAGCCGGCCGTGCTGGCCGGTGTGCTCGACATTAATGCCAGCACCAAAGCCGCCCGGTTCGTGCGCTTCTGTGATGCGTTTAACATTCCGCTACTGGTGCTGGAAGACGTACCGGGCTTCCTGCCCGGCACCGACCAGGAGTGGCGCGGCATCATCACCAACGGCGCCAAGCTGCTCTACGCTTTTTGCGAAGCCACCGTGCCGCGCATCACTGTGATTACCCGCAAGGCTTATGGCGGCGCTTACGATGTGATGAACTCTAAGCACATCGGGGCCGATATGAACTACGCCTGGCCCACCGCCGAAATCGCGGTAATGGGGGCCAAAGGTGCCGCCGAAATCATCTTCAAGCGTGAAATCGCTGCTGCCGAAAACCCCGAAGCCAAGCTTCAGGAGAAAGTAGACGAGTACCAGGAAAAATTCGCCACGCCCTACCGCGCCGCCCACCGCGGCTTCGTGGACGAGGTGATTCTGCCCTCGCAAACGCGTCAGAAGCTGATTCGCGCCTTCAAAATGCTGGAAAACAAAGTGGATACCATGCCGCGTAAGAAGCACGGCAACATTCCGCTATAAGCCCAACACCATGAACTGGCAGGCTACCGGCAACATTCTCCTGGGCATAGGGGCCCTTGCCTTGGTGGTGGGCCTGTTGTTGCGGTTTCGGGTGGGGCGGTGGGTCTTGGGTGCGCTGATAGTGCTCATTACGCTTGGGTCGCTGCTGAGCGGCGACTGGCATGCACTCGCCGATAACAACCCTGATACTGACGCCGACCCGTACAAAGTGAGTCGCTACTGGTTAATAGGCGGTGGCATTTGCCTGTTGCTCGGGCTGGTGTTTCGTACACTGGTCGGCAAGTCGATTTAATTATTTTTTTCTTTCCGTATGCGTCCCGAATCTTTCACCTTCCTCCAGAACTACCTCAACAACCCCTCTCCCACCGGCTTCGAAAAAGAAGGCCAGCAGATGTGGCTGGAATACCTCAAGCCCTACATCGACGAGTATTTCGTGGATACCTACGGCACGGTGGTGGGCGTGATTAACCCCGAGGCGAAATACAAAGTCGTTATTGAGGCCCACGCCGACGAGATTTCCTACTTCGTGAATTATATCACCAAGGAAGGCTACCTCTATCTGCGCCGCAACGGCGGCTCCGACCCGTTGGTGGCACCCAGCAAGCGGGTGAATATTTTCGGTGAAAAAGGCATCGTGAAGGGCATTTTTGGCTGGCCGGCCATCCACGTTCGCAAGGTGGAGCAGGACAAGGCCCCGACCATCGAAACAGTGTTTCTGGACTGCGGCGCGAGCAGCGCCGACGAGGTGGCCGAAATGGGCATCCACGTCGGCTCAGTGGTGACGTTTGAGGACGAGTTTACGGTGCTGAACGACAAGTTTTACGTGGGCCGGGCGCTGGATAACCGCGTGGGCGGCTTCATGATTGCCGAGGTGGCCCGGATGCTGAAGGAGAACAACAAAAAGCTGCCCTTCGGCCTCTACATCGTGAACGCCGTGCAGGAGGAAATTGGCCTGCGCGGGGCCGAAATGGTGGCCCACCGCATCAATCCTGACGTGGCCATCGTCACCGACGTGACGCACGACAGCCAGTCGCCGATGTATGAGAAAAAGACGGCCGGCGACATTAGCTGCGGCAAAGGCCCTGTGATTACCTACGGCCCCGCCGTGCAGAACAACCTGCGCGACCTCATCATCGATACCGCCAAGCAGGCCGATATTCCCTTCCAGCGCGCCGCCGCCACCCGCGCCACCGGCACCGATACCGATGCCTTTGCCTATTCCGGCTCGGGCGTGGCCTCTGCTCTTATTTCGCTGCCGCTCAAGTACATGCACACCACCGTGGAAACCGTGCACCGCGACGACGTAGACAGCGTGACGCGCCTGATTTATGAGACGCTGCTGCGCATTGAGGACGGCCACGATTTCCGATATTTCAAATAGCCCCGTTACGTCCTTGTCATCCTGAACGCAGTGAAGGACCTTATCATGTTGAGCAAGCTGTCTCAACCGTGATAAGGTCCTTCACTGCGTTCAGGATGACAATACTATTCAAGATGACAGCCTCTTCAGATGGACTTCCCCCTCATTCCTTCCCTGCCGCTCAATGTGACCGACCAGATGGGCCGGCGCGTGGCGGTGCCGTTTCCACCGCAGCGTATTGTGTCGCTGGTGCCTTCGCAGACGGAATTGCTATTCGATTTGGGACTGGGCGAAAAGGTGGTGGGCGCAACTAAATTCTGCATTTATCCGGCCGAGGCAAGAACCACAGCCACGGTTATTGGTGGCACGAAGAATTTTGATTTCGATAAAATAGCCGCACTGAAACCCGATTTGATTATCGGGAATAAGGAAGAAAATTATCAGGCTGGAATTGAAAAGTTAGCTGCTAAATATCCGGTTTGGCTGAGTGACATCAGCAACTTGACGGAGGCGCTGGATATGATTCGGCGGGTGGGTTTCATCGTGGGGGCGAAAGAAAAAGCTGCCGCGCTAGCCGGTGACGTTGACGCTTCTTTCGCGGCGTTAGAAACTTCTGCGGTAGCGGAAGCGCCTATTTCGGCAGCCTACTTCATCTGGCGCAAACCCTATATGGTGGCCGCCACGGGCACTTTTATCGACGATATGCTGCGCCGGGCAGGCTTCGCCAATGCCTTTGCCCCACAGGCCCGCTACCCGGAAATCAATGCCGGGCAATTAGCGGCGGCGGCCCCGCAGCGCATCCTGCTTTCTTCGGAGCCCTACCCTTTCGCGGCAAAGCATCTGGCTGAATTCCAGCAAATATGTCCGGCCGCAAAAATTGAAATTATCGACGGCGAATTATTCAGCTGGTACGGCAGCCGCTTGCTGAAATCGGCGGCTTATTTCAGTAAGCTTCGCTAACGGCAAAACCGCTTTTCGCTAATTCCTTCCAGAATTGCGGGTAAGATTTGCGCACTACCGTGGGTGACTCTATTTTGAGCGGGCCGCGCAGGGCCAGCGGCGCGAAGGCCATCGCCATGCGGTGGTCATGGTAGGTAGCCACCGATTGATTATTGACAACGAAACCGGTTGATTCGGCCCGGAAGCGGCCTTCGCCCAAGTCGCGCAGGTCGCCGCCGAATTTGGCCAGTTCGGTTTGCAGGGCGGCAATGCGGTCAGTTTCCTTGATGCGCAGGCTTTCGAGGCCGGTCATGTCCACCGGGCGGGCCAGGGCGGCGGCCACCACGGCCACGGTCTGGGCCAGGTCGGGGCAATCGGTGAAGTCCAGGGTCTGGATTTTGGCCTGGGGCGCGAGGGGAATCTGCCGCAGGTGTACGCCATCGGGCAGGAAAGTGGTTTCGACGCCGAATAGTATCATCATTTCGGCAATGGCTTGGTCTCCTTGCAGCGACTCCTGGCGCAGACCGGGCAGCGTGATTCCGGAACCGACTGGGGCCAGTGCAACCAGCGAATACCAGTAGCTGGCCGCCGACCAGTCCGATTCAATCGTATAATCGGTAGGCTGATAAGCGCCGGGGTGTACCGTCAGCACATCGCCCTCGGCCGCGTAATCAGCCCCGAAGCGTTGCATCAGCGCCCCCGTCATATTGATGTAGGGCCGCGAGCCGATGTGGCCGGTGAGCGTGAGGCGCAGGCCGCCGGGCAGGCGCGGCCCCACCATCAGCAGGGCCGAAATGTATTGGCTGCTGATGTCGCCGCGCACGGATAATGCAGTAGGTTCTGTCGTTTCGGATGCGGCTGTAAAGCCGGCGATTTCCAGCGGCGGGTAGCCATCGTTGTTCAGGTAATTGATGCTGGCCCCAGCTTGGCGCAACGCATCGACAAGCACCTTAATAGGCCGCTCCTGCATCCGGGCGGTGCCGGTGAGGCGGCCGTGCCAGTTCGTGACAGCCAGATAAGCAGTGAGGAAGCGCATGACGGTGCCCGCATCTTCGGCGCTGAGCTCGGCAGTGCCGGGCGCAGCAGCAAGCAGGCGCAGCATCAGTTGCGTATCGTTGGCATCGGAGAGATTACCGAGGGTGCCGCCGCCAGCCAGGGCCTGGAGGATGAGGGCACGATTAGCTTCGCTTTTGGAAGCTGGGAGTTGGGCGGTGCCGCGCAGCGGGCCGCCGGGCCAGGATAATTGCATATGACTTATAGCGCCTGCCTTAGCTTGCGCCGGTAATGAGGACGCTTGCACCGCAAGCGCCGTTGAAATAAGATTTTCGACCGGGCGCAAGCTAAAGCAGGCGCTACAGGGCTACGCTTGCAGCCGGTGATAATAGCGCAGGGATTCGGCGATTTCGGCCAGTGTCACGGGCTGGTCGTACACGCCATGGCCGATGCCGCTGAGCAGCGTGCAGTTAATGGTGGCACCCGCGTTTTTCTTGTCCTGGAGCGCGAATTCGGCGATGGCGTTGGTTTCCAGCGTCACAAAATCCAGCTTGTCAAACACCGAAAAGATGAAGGTTTCGATTTTATCCAGTTCCTCGGCGCTCAGCAGGCCACGCTGCACCGAGAGCCAGCTTTCGCAGACGATACCGGCGGCCACGGCCTCGCCGTGCAGGGCCTCGCGGCCGGGCTGTGTGAGGAGGTAGCTTTCGAGGGCGTGGCCCACGGTGTGGCCGAAGTTGAGCAGCTTGCGCGGGCCGGCTTCGAGCGGGTCTTCGGCCACGATGCGCTGCTTAAGGGCCACCGACTCGCGGATGCTGCTGGTCCAGTCATCCGTCAGCCAGCCCAGGCGGCGGTTGGTGTTGAAGGCCTCCGCATCGGCAATGAGCCAGTGCTTGACAACTTCGGCGTAGCCCGATTTGAGCTGGCGCGGGTCGAGTGTTTCCAGAAACTTTGGCTCAATAAACACCCCGGCCGGGGCTTGGAACACGCCCAGCTGGTTTTTGTAGCCCTGAAAATCTACGCCGGTTTTGCCGCCCACGCTGGCGTCTACCTGCGCCAGCAGCGTGGTAGGCACCTGCGCAAACCGAATGCCACGCTTATATAGCGCCGCCGCAAAACCGCCCAAATCCGTCACTACGCCACCGCCCAGGTTCACAAGCACGGCGTGGCGGTCGGCGCGCTGCCCGGTGAGCTCGCTCCACACGGTGTCGCAGCTGGCCAGGGTTTTATACTCCTCGCCGGCGGGTATTTCGATGAGCTTATAGTCGGCCGGCAGATGGTTTTCGAGCAGCGGCAGGCAGAGGCGGGCAGTGTTGCTGTCGGCTAGCACAAACACGCGGCTCACGGCGGGCCGATGCAGCAGTTCGGCCAGAGCGGGCAGGGCCTGGGGGCCAATGATGACGGAATTATCCATAGGGCAAAAGTCGGCACAAAAAATTACGGGCCGGTCACTGCCCGCGCAACCTTGGCGGCCAGCAGCCGGTCAGGGCAGTATCAGCGAGAGTCTTTCTTTTTCATCTTTTTCTTCTTGCCCCATGCGCTTTGCCACTCCCACCCTCTTGCTACTGGTATCAGCCAGCCTCAGCAGCTGCAAAAAAGACGCTGCCCCCCAGGCCAATTCCAGTCTCATCGGTACTTGGCGTCTGGTGAGCCGCCAGTGCTACTGTGCTCCCACACCTTTACCCAATGAAACGCTGACGTTTACGGCCACCACGTTTATGTTCAACCGCTTCGCTCCACAGCCGGGGTACGAACTATTCATGAGTGGCACCTATCAGCCCGTCGCGGTGACGTTATGTAGCCTTCCTACCGCAAGCGCGGGCCTGCGCCTAAGCGACGCAGTTGCCAATATTGGCCCGCGCGACGTTCAATTTACTATTCAGGCCGACACCTTGAAGCTGGACTACGGCAGCCCCTGCGATGCCCCGCGCGATACTTATGTGCGCGAACAGCCGTAGTCACCAATCTGCTTACAAGCCCGGCCCGAGGTGCTCCACGCCGTCCACTTGCGGGCGGCCGTTGAGCACCTCGGTTTGCTTGCGGATGCTTTCGAGGTGAATGAGCTTGTAGAGCTCGGCCACGAATTTATCGTTCACGTTCAGCTTGCTGGCCCAGTCGGTGCGGGTGCGGAAAATTTCCTGCCAACGGTCGAATTGCAGGATTTTCACATTGTTTTCCTTCTTGTATTCGGCCAGTTCCTCCACCAGCGCCATGCGGCGGGCCAGGGCTTCCACGATTTCGCGGTCGGCCACATCCATTTTCTGGCGCAGTTCCTCGGCTTTATTGAGGTAGTCGGCGT
Source organism: Hymenobacter sp. (assembly GCA_028288445.1). Taxonomy (GTDB): domain Bacteria; phylum Bacteroidota; class Bacteroidia; order Cytophagales; family Hymenobacteraceae; genus Hymenobacter. Next base: position 24,460 of record JAQBNT010000060.1, read on the forward strand.
TGTTGCTGGAGCGGTAGCGGTATTTTAATTCGTTGAGGATTTCGCCCAAGCGCTGGGGCGTCACCTGCTGCTCGGCATCGCTCAGGGCGTGGTCCGGGTCGGGGTGGGTTTCGATGATGAGGCCATCATAATCCAAATCGAGCGCCTTTTGAGCAATGGGCAGCAGCAAATCGCGCCGCCCACCAATGTGGCTGGGGTCGCAGATGAGCGGAATGTGCGGAAACCGCGTTTTCAGCTCGATGGGCAGAATCCAGGTGGGCGCATTGCGGTAGCGACTTGGAGCAAACGTGCTGAAACCCCGATGGATAGCTGCCAAATCCGTGATTCCGGCCCGCTCCATGCGCTCCAGCGCGCCGGCCCAGAGGGCCACGTCGGGGTTCACGGGGTTTTTTACCATCACGGGCACACCGGTGCCGGCCAGGGCGTCGGCCAGCTCCTGCACCGCGAAGGGGTTGACGGTGGTGCGCGCCCCAATCCAGAGCACGTCGATACCATGCTGCAAGGCTTCCTCGACGTGGCGCGGCGTGGCTACCTCAATGGCCGTCGGGATGCCGGTTTCGGCCTTCACGCGCTGCAGCCACGGCAGCGCCACCGCCCCCATGCCCTCAAACGAGCCCGGCCGGGTGCGCGGCTTCCAGATGCCGGCCCGGAACAAGTCAATCTTCCCCAACGCTTTCAGGCCGTGGGCGGTGGCCATTACCTGCTCTTCGGTTTCGGCCGAGCACGGCCCGGCAATCAACAACGGCTGACCTTTTTGGGCCAACAGGCGGGTAAAATACGTATCAGTATCGGGGAGCATTCTGCGAAAGAAACAAATGATAGCCAGCAGCCAACCGGCTGCTGAAAAGCCCGGCAAACGTAACTCCTTTACCCGAAACGTTGTTTGCTTTCTACCTTCGCGGCCAATTCCCACCCCGCCCAATTCCCACGTTTTTTAGTTGTCGCCTATGTCTATTGCCCCTCCCACCCTGGCCCCGCCCGTTTCCTTCGAAGATACCCGCGTGGCCTTCGCGTCCAAGTCCGATGCGCAGCTGCGCAAGGTGTATGCCCTGTTTGCGGCCATGAACAACGGCAGCCTCGTGAAAACCGGCAGCGGCCTGATGAAAGCGGCCCTCAAATGGGGAATTCCCGGCACCAGATTCCTCATCAAGCACAGCATTTTCGAGCAGTTCTGCGGCGGCGAAACCATCGCCGAATGCCGCCCCGTGACGGCTGAGCTGGGCAAATACAACATCGGCACCATCCTCGACTACTCGGTGGAAGGCGAAGGCAGCGACCAGAGCTACGACCGCACCCGCGACGAGATTCTGGCCACCATTGACGAGGCCCACCGCTCCAGCCACATCCCGTTTTCGGTGTTCAAAGTAACGGGCGTGGCCAACGTAGCCATTCTCGAAAAAATCCAGGCCGGCCAGCTTCTCACCCCTGCCGAGGAAGCCGCCCACACCCGCGCCGTGGGCCGTGTGGCAGCCTTGTGCGCCCGTGCCCACCAGCACGGCGTGCGCCTGTTCGTCGATGCCGAGGAAAGCTGGTTCCAGCACACCATCGACCTGCTGACCTACGACATGATGGCCAAGTACAATCGTGACAAGGCCATTGTATGGAATACGTACCAGCTCTACCGGCGCGACCGCCTCGAAGCCCTGCAAGCGGCCCACGACCACGCCGCCGAGGCCGGCTACTACATGGGGGCTAAGCTGGTGCGCGGGGCCTATATGGAAAAAGAAGCCCGCGTGGCCAAGCAGCGCGGCTACCAAAACCCCATCAACCCCACCAAGCAGGCCACCGACGACCTCTACGACGAGAGCCTGCGCTACTGCATCGACCACATCGACCGCATCAGCATTTGCGCCGGCACGCACAACGAGGCCAGCTCGCTGCTGCTCACCCAACTCATGCAGCAGGCCCACCTGGCCCCCAACGACCCGCGTGTGTGGTTCGCCCAGCTTTACGGCATGAGCGACAACCTTACCTATAACCTCGCCAACGCAGGCTACAACACTGCCAAGTACCTGCCCTACGGCCCCGTAGCGGCAGTGATGCCCTACCTGCTACGCCGCGCCGACGAGAACACCGCCATCTCCGGCCAGAGCAGCCGGGAGTTTTTGCTCATCCAAAAGGAGATTCGCCGTCGCAAGGGGCAGTAATTCTGAAGGAAATCTGTAGTTGCAAAAAGCAATAATTTTGTACGTTACCCAACTAATTTTTACACCAGAAAACAGCCTGAAAAAGACTGTTTTTGGGACTTTAAGAGGGCCTCTTTAGAATTTAGGAACGATTGTGGCAGGACAGAGCCGCAGGGTTGGAAATTATTGGTTAGTAACATTGCCAACGGCTTGCATTCGGCAGTTAAAAATCGCTAATTTTCAGCCCCCAAAACGGTTTTTTGTTCACTTGTAACCCTGCCATGATTGGTCGTATTCGAACGTATTTAATTCGCTATTCCCGGCTGCAAACCGGTACCGTGAGCTACCTCACGCTGGTACAGGAAGCCGAATTGGGGCTTAACCTGGAGATTTCACACGAAAAATCCCGGCTCAACGAAATGCTGGCCGAAATCTCCGCCACTGAGCACGAAGCTGGTCGCCCACCCCTGAGCGCGCTGGTGAAAGTGCAGGGCTCGAAAGGCCAGGGCGACAACTTTTACAAGCTCTGCGAGAAAATGGGAATGGGCGAATGGCGCAGCCTCAAACAGGACGAAGAATTTCTGAAAAATCTCATCCGCGACTGCCGGGCTTTCTGGCGCGAAGAAGAAAACTTTCAGAAATTTTCCTGAGCCGGCTTAAAAAATAATTTCGCAACAGCGCATTCATCGTGAGCAACTTGCCATGTGAATGCGCTGTTTTTTTATTTCTCGCTAGTAGTATATAAAGCGGAAGGAATAGAATTCGGGCTTGCTGCAACCCCCACCGAGGTGGCCCCGTTGAAGGGACATATTCCAGCCGCTATGACTGGATTTTCACTCTCACATTCCCTTCCCATGAACACTAACGATTCGAACAACCCGCAAAACACTGGCACCGGCGCAGGCTCTAACTACGGCACCCAAAATACGGGTACCGGCCTCGGCAACAGCACCGGCCTGAGCAATGAAGGTACTTCTTACAATGCGGGTACCGGCTCTACTTCGGGCACGGGCGTTTCTTCTTCTTCGGGAGCCAGCGTTTCCAATGCTGTTGACGGCGACGATTTCAGCGCCACTGCAAAAGGTGCAGCAGTAGCCGGTACTGCCGGTGCAGTAGTAGGCCGCGCCATTGATGGCGTCCAGAATACGGCTGACAGCGCCGCCCACGCCGTAACCGGCGAGCCTTACCGCGACGGCACTTCCATGAGCGGCATGTTCCGCGACCGTAGCAGCGCCGAGAAAGCCTATGACGCCCTGCATTCGCGTGGCTACGGCAAAGATGATGTGAACCTGCTCATGTCGGACGAAACCCGCAAAACCCACTTCGGTGATGACACCGTGCATTCCGAACTCGGCGACAAAGCCATGGAGGGTGCCGGCGTAGGCTCGGCCATCGGTGGCACGGCCGGTGCTATCATCGGTGCCATTGCCGCCATCGGCACTTCGGTAGCGTTGCCCGGCCTGGGTCTGATTATTGCCGGCCCGCTGGCCGCTGCTTTGGCCGGTGCTGGTGCCGGTGGCCTCACGGGTGGCTTGGTAGGTGCCTTGGTAGGCTCGGGCATCCCCGAGGAGCATGCTGCTGAATACGAAAGCGGCATCAAAAACGGCGGTATTGTAATGGGCGTGAAGCCCCGCAACGCTGAGGATGCCAAATACTTCGAGGACGAATTCCGCCGCAACAACGGCGACAAGATTTACAAGTACTAGTCTCGTCGCAGGTTCCGGCCTATTAGTCATCAAAAAAGCCTTTCCCGTCTGGGAAAGGCATTTTTATTGCAACCTTCGGCCGATTTGGAGAGTTTGTAGACTAGTAGCTGCTTATTGGTAACCATTTACAAAACCGGGCACTTATTCCCCCCGCAAGGGCGTTTTTGCGGCAGGGATTCAGTGCCCATGTTGCCTGGCAATCTCCGTATATTTGATTTTCATCCCGTTTTTTATTTTTTACTGATGTCATTTCCCCGCTTGAAAGTCGGGCTGTACGCTTTTTTGGTGGCAGCTGTGTTTGTTCTGGCTTCGTACCGGCTGTTTCGCCGGGCCGACTCGGCGGCACCGAGCAAGGACCAGGTGCTGATTGGCACGATGTTACAAGGCTTATCGGCGGCCCATTACCAGCCCGAAAAAGTGGACGACGCTTTCTCTAAGCGCGTATTTGACCTCTATCTCAAGCACCTCGATTACCGCAAGCAGTTTCTGATGGCCAGCGACGTGGACCAGCTGCGCCGCTACCAGACGCAGATTGACGACGAGGTGAAGAACGGCACGCACGAGTTTCTCGACCTCAGCACCAAGCTGATGGCTGACCGCACCAAGGAAATGCAGGGCCTGTACCGCGACATCCTGGCCAAGCCCTTCGATTTCACGACGGACGAAACCTTCCAAACCGACTTCGAGAAAGCCGCTTTCCCCGCCGACAAAGCTGCTCAGCGTGAGCTGTGGCGCAAGCTCCTGAAGTACGAAACCCTAAGCCGCGTTTCGGAAATGATGGAAGCCCAGGACAAAGCCAAGAACGCCAAGCCCAGCGGCGCTACCGCCGCGCCCGCCGCTGCCGATGCCTCGGCTCCTACCGCCGCCGAGCCCGTGCGCACGCCCGCCCAGATGGAGGCCGAAGCCCGCAAGCGTGTGCTGAAATACTACGACGACCAGTTCGACGAAATCAACGACACCGACGCCAACGAGCGTCTGGCGACGTACGCCAACACCATCGCCAACACCTACGACCCGCACACCGAGTATTTCGCTCCCAAAGCCAAGGAGGATTTCGACTACGAAATGACTGGCCGCTTTGAAGGCATCGGGGCTACACTGCGCGAGAAGGATGGCCTGATTTACATTGAGGAAATCATGCCGGGTTCGGCCTCGGCCCGCCAGGGCGACCTGAAGAAGGGCGACGCCATCCTGCGCGTAGCTCAGGGCGCAGCCGAACCGGTGAGCATTGAAGGCTGGCACACGGCCAAGGCGGTGACCTTGATTCGGGGTAAAAAAGGCTCGGAAGTACGCCTGACGGTGAAGAAGCCCGATGGCAGCACCAAGATTGTTCCCATTATCCGCGACATCGTGGTGGTGGAAGACAAGTATGCGCAGTCTTCGGTTATTACTGATAAAGGCCAAAAGATTGGCTACCTGCGTCTGCCTGGCTTCTATGCCGACTTCAACGACAACGGCGGCCGCAGTTCGTCGGATGACGTGAAAAAGGAATTGGCTAAGCTAAATGCCGAAGGCGTGAAGGGCATCGTGATGGACCTGCGTTTCAACGGCGGCGGCTCGTTGAGCGACGCGGTTTCGATGGCTGGCCTGTTTATGCCCAGCGGCCCTATGGTGCAGGTGCGCGACGGCCAGGGCCACACCCAGGTCCTGACCGACAATGACCCCCGCGTGCAGTACAGCGGCCCGCTCGTGCTGCTGGTGAATAAGTACAGCGCCTCGGCTTCCGAGATTCTGGCCGCAGCCATTCAGGATTACCACCGCGGCGTAATCATGGGCTCAACCAGCACCTACGGCAAAGGGACGGTGCAACGCATCTTCGACCTGGATGAGGCCCTGCCCTCGGAGCTGAACAGCGTGAAGCCCATCGGCTCACTCAAGCTCACCACCCAGAAGTTCTACCGCGTGAACGGTGGCTCGACCCAGTTCAAAGGCGTGGCTTCCGATATCGTGGTGCCGGATTTGTATTCGTACCTCGATGAGGGCGAAAAGGAGTCGGACTACCCGTTGAAATGGGATGAGATTCAGCCTGCCCGCTACCGCACCTGGGATGTCGCGCCGTCGCTTGATAAGCTCCGCGCTGGCAGCAAGGCTCGCGTGGCCACCAACCCCAGCTTCAAGGTGATGGACGAAATGGTGAAGAGCATGCGCAAGCGCAAGGACGAAACCACGGTTTCGCTCAAGCTAAGCGCCTACCGCGCCGAACAGCAGGAGTCGAAAGCTATTTCGGACCGCTATGAGGCTGCGCAAAAGACCAACACCGCCCTGGCCTTCTCGCCCCTGGCCGCCGATGTGCGCGCCGTGAATGGCGACACGGTGAAAGTGAACCGGGCCGCCCGCTTCACCAAGAGTCTGAAGAAGGACATCACCATTGGCGAAGCCGTGGCAGTGATTCAGGACGAGATAAAGTAGTGTCTGTTGATGGAGTAGCGTTGCTGCGTCCGGCAAAACCGTATCTTACGAAGCCCCCGTTTCAATCGAAGCGGGGGCTTTTTTCGGGCCTTATACCATCCGGTCAAACCTATTAGTAAATCAACTGTCAAAAAATCCCAATACCAAGCTTAGCTATTTGCTCACAATTATCTGATTATCAATAGTTATTTCTTTAGTAAATTTTGTCAAAATAATTAGCAAATAGGCAACTAAAAACGGGTCTGTTACTGTTTACCTAGCATGACAACTCAAGAGGAAACCCGCATCATTCCGCTCAACCCGTCGGTAGCTGCTATCGCCGATGAGCAACAGCAGAAGCTAGCTGATGAAACCTGGCGCAAATCCATCCCAGCGCAGGTTTTCCTCAACTACTTCTTTGCCATCAACTATCACATTCAGGAAAACGACGACGCCCTTGGCGGCTTGCAGAACCTGCCGTTTTTCCGCAGCCACTCGGCCGAGTTGAACGATGCCGATGTGGCGGCGCTCACCAAGATGCTGCACACCAGTTGGAGCACCGAGTATGCGCTACGCGCCACGGCCGAGCTGGGCGACGATAACTTCCTGCGTAATGCCTTGCACTGGACGTTCCCGCAGGCGTACCACGCCATCTGGTCGGGCTTGCAGGCATTTCTGTACACAACCGGCGTGCGCTCGAACAATGGCCAGTTGATGCGCCGCGAGGTGGGCCGGCTGGTAGTAAAGAACGCCTACCCGCGTCCGGTGTCGTTCTATGCGGCCGGCGCTTACGGCGACTTCAGCATTCACCGCCTGCCGCTGGCGGGCTATAAGGCCGGGCTGCACATTGCCAGCAAGGAGATTGACGCACAGGCTCAAGTGGGCCAGTTCTTGCGCACCACGCGCAAGATGAAGGCGCAATGGACCCGGGCGCAGGTTCAGGCCAACCCAAACACGGCCATCCGCAGTCAGAAAACCGGCCGCCCGCTGGATAAGTGGACGGCTTCGCACTGGCAGCAGATTACCTGGCGCCTGGGCTACACCACCATCTTCGACCTGCTGGGCCGCCTGCGCATTTCGCAGACCAGCCGCGAGATTGAGCGCTACGTGGAGGCTGACATCGACTTCCGCCTCTTCCATGCCTCGCTGCTCAACATTGTGAGCTACCTCAACGGCGTGCACGAAACCTACGTGGCCAAGGCCCTGGGTTTGGAGCGCTACCGCCAGTTGGTGGCCGAACTGCCAATGCACTTGCAGTCTGGCTTCGTGCAGGAGCGGTTGCGTACCCGCGTCGAGCCGGTGCTGGCTCCTACCCCGCCGAGCGCCCCAGCGCTGGCTACGGAGGCCCCACAGTACCGCATGGCCGCTTAGTCAAGACCCCGGATTGGTCGGATTATTCAGATTTTGTGAATAGAAAGCCGCTCCGGTTTCGGAGCGGCTTTTTTCGTGCCGTACTTTTGCGGTTCACTTTTTACTTACCGCGGCGCACTTGCTTGCGCAAGCTGACTGATTCGCAGATTTAATCGTCCACAAAATCCGTGGAGTCCGATAAATCCGAGCGAACCGAAGGACGGCGCAGCCAATCCGTGGTTCAGATACTTTATGCAACACCTCAGCGAACAAGAAATACTGCGCCGTCAGAAACTCGAAGAATTGGAAAAGCTGGGCATCGAAGCGTACCCGTCGGCTCTGGTGGACGTGACGTTTTACGCCAAGGAAATCCACGATAACTATCACGTTGAACTTAATAACTTTCAGGACGTAACGCTGGCCGGGCGACTGATGTCGTCGCGGGTGATGGGCAAAGCCTCGTTCGCCGAGCTGATGGACACCACGGGCCGCATCCAGCTCTACATCAACCGGGACGAAGTCTGCCCCGGCGAGGACAAGACGCTGTATAACGTGGTGTTCAAGAAGCTGCTCGATTTGGGCGATTTCATCAGTGTGAAAGGCCACGTATTCAAGACGCAGGTGGGCGAAACGTCCATTCACGTCACCGAGCTGAAATTGCTCTCGAAAGCCCTGCGCCCGCTGCCCGTGGTGAAAACCCAGAAGGACGAGGCCACCGGCGAAATCACCACCTACGACGCCTTCACCGACCCCGAGCAGCGCTACCGCCAGCGCTACGTGGACCTGGCCGTGAACCCGCAGGTGCGCGACACCTTCATCAAGCGCACGCAACTGGTGCAGTCGATGCGCAATTTCCTGAACGACAAGGGCTACCTGGAGGTGGAAACGCCGATTCTGCAGCCGCTGTACGGCGGTGCGGCGGCGCGGCCCTTCACCACGCACCATAATACGCTGGACATGACGCTGTACCTGCGCATTGCCAACGAGCTGTACCTCAAGCGCCTGATTGTAGGCGGGTTCGATGGCGTGTACGAGTTCAGCAAGGACTTCCGCAACGAAGGCATGTCGCGCTTCCACAACCCCGAATTCACCCAGATGGAGCTGTACGTCGCCTATAAAGACTACGCTTGGAGGTTGGACCTCGTGGAAGAGATGGTGGAGCGCGTGGCTATGACGCTACACGGCCAAACCGAAGTGCAGGTGG
>JAQBNT010000103.1 GCA_028288445.1 Hymenobacter sp.
CGTGAAGCGCGTGACGCTGGGCAGCACCCTCGTGCCGGACAGCTACCCGAAGGACAATGTGTGGGAGGGGAAGTAGTATTTCTCAATAATAACCTAATTCAAAATGGACGAAGGAACCGCTACATTAACGGCTTCAGTAATTGCTGCACTAGCATCGATTTATCAATTAATTGCCGGACAGGATTCTGAAATAAGAGCCTCTAATAGAAAAACTCTGGAAAGCAATATTCATGATTTATCCGAATGTATTCATCAGACGATTGCGACAAGCAATATCATAGTCAAAGCAAAGTCAAATGTTGGCCGCATAAATTGGAGAGCTAAAGCCACCTTAGCCAAAAACCAACTTAAACTTATTAGGCCAAAGGTCCGATATTCCCTCTGGGGCATAGATAACGCACTGAATAGACTTTCCAGATTCCCCGACTGGATTGAGCACACTATTCCATATCCTGTTTATTCCAAAAAAATATTATTTGCAGGTAATATGCTCGGAGAAGCACTGGATAATTGTGTAAGAAAATGTTATCTAAATGGGCGTACCCCACGGTATTATGAGATATTGTGGATTCGGTTTCTCTCTTTCAGGTTCAACAATCAGTATCAAGTGTTTAAAAACAAAAAATAGATTACCCTGTCCTTGTCAACAGCGACAGGCCGCCTCACCGCGACGCTTGCGGGCGACGCAGTGAGGCGGTACCATTAATAAACCTGAGCGACCTTTCTCTCCGCTTACATCGCCAGCTGGCTGCTGCGCTGGAAGGCCTGCGCTACCGCCGCCGTATCGGTGTATACCTGGAAGCGCGACACTTTCCCGTCCCGCATCTGAAAGGCGTGGGCCCACTCCTCTTCTTCGAACTGGCCCGTGGCCCGAACCTGACCTTTGGCGTAGCCCAACGCCACCAGCTTATCGCCGTGCGCAATGAATTCCGTCGGCTCGAAGCGCTCGAATTCCATGGCCTCGTGCAGCTTGGTGAAGAACGTGGCTACTGCTTCCTTGCCGCGGTAGACGCCGGCATATGGAATGCCCTGCGAGGCTCCGGGAATAATAACTTCTATGTCCTCGGTATACAGCTTCAGCAAGTTGGGAATATCGCCCTTGCCAAACAGTTCGTATCCGGCTTGCACTATCTGGGTGTTCTGTTGCTCATTCATGGCCGTGAGATGGATAAATAGTGAGGGGTTGTCACACAATTCATCTCTTCCCGCAACCCCATCGGCAACAGACGCTTTTTGCGGCAGCGGCGGCGCTCACGACTGGCGTTTAGCGCCCCTCAGCAGCTACCTCAATTTACGAATTTTCTTGCCGATTTCCGAGGGCATCTGCGTCTTCCTGCTCACTCGCGCGCCAGTCGGAGGCGAGCCTGGCCCTGGGTGCCGCTCAGCAGCAGGTAGTAGATGCCGCTGCTTCTCATCTGCCGGCAGAAGTCCAGCGCCACGGCCGCGCCGGGGGTGGCGGGCAGCCGGCCGGTGCCCACCTGCTGGCCCAGCGCCGAAACCAGCGAGTACGTCACCGCACCTTGTACGCCCTCGGGCAGCACCAGCGTGAACCGGCCGGTGGCCGAGGGATTGGGGTAGGCCTGCACCCGGAAAGCCCCCAGGGTTTCGGCTGGCGACTGGCTGGCGGCGGCCAGGCGGGCCACCGGTGGGGCACTGATTTGCTGCCACAGCTCGACGCCGGAGAAATTGGGCCAGCCGCTGCCGGCGGTGGTGAAACGAATGGTGCCGGCCGGGCCAAGCGTGACCGGGTAGGGCCCGAGCTTGGCCCAGGTACCGGCCGGGCCGCTGTTGTAGTTGGCCCGCACCACCTGCCCGTTCAGGCTTAGGCTGTACACCTCCGGGTTGTTGTCTTCCCACACGTACAGGTAGGCCTGGTAGGTGCCGGCCGGCACGGCCGAGAGCGTCAGCTTCAGGCTGGGGCCGTACACCGAGGCCCGAATCATGCCCGCCCGGGCCGCGTCGGTGGCTGGCACCAAGGGCACATTCTGGTTCTGAAAGCTCGCTCCGTTGGTCGAATAGTTTGGGGCCGTGCTGCCGACCCAGGCGTGGCCATCGAGCGTCAGGGCCGGGCCATTCAGGTTGATGGCCCGGTAGAAGGCATAGGTGTTGTCCAGCGCCTGGCTGTATTTCACGGTGAGAATGTCTACGCCGGTGGCGGACCCCGTGCTGCTGCCAGTCACCAACACATTGCCGCTATTGTCCACGGCCAAACCGATGGGTCTTAGGATTTCATTCCTTTTGCCCCATGCAGCCGACCCGTCCAGGCTATTGTACCGCACGGTGAAGGCTCCGGTGGTAGCGGTATTGTAGCTGTTGCCCATGACGTAGACGCCGCCGCTGTTGTCCACGGCAATGGCCCGGGGCTGGTCGGAACCGTTGTCCGGACCATTGTACGTGCTGGCCCAGCTCTGCGCCCCGGTGGCGGCGGCGTAGCGCACCGTGGTGTAGTCACCGTGGTTGGCACCAAAAAGGTCGGTATAGCCCGTGACGTAAACCCCACCGGCATTGTCCACGGCTATTGCGCTGGCCCCATCGTCGCCGTTAGCGGGGCTGTTGTAGCGGCTGGCCCAGCTTTGCGCCCCGGTAGCAGCGGCGTAGCGCACCGTGGCATAGTCATTGGCAGAAGTGCCGGTGACGTAGACGCCGCCGGTGCCTACAGCGATGCCGTAGGCCCTATCGTCGCCGTTGGCAGGGCTATTGTAGCGGCGGGCCCAGCTTTGCACGCCCGTGGCTGCCGCGTAGCGCACCGTGGCGTAGTCGTTATCAGCGGCTGCGCCGTTATTGCTTAGGCCCGTGACGTAGACGCCGCCGCTATTGTCAACGGCAATGGCAAAGGCTTGGTCGTAGCTATTGGCGGGGCCATTGTAGCGGCTGGCCCAGGTTTGCACGCCCGTGGCCGCGGCGTAGCGCACCGTGGCAAAGTCTCGGCTTGCGTCAACGTTCCAGCCCGTGACGTAGACGCCGCCGCTGTTGTCCACGGCAATGGCCCGGGCCCGGTCGTCGCCGTTGTCGGGGGCGTTGTACAAGCTGACCCAGCTCTGCGCGCCCGTGGCGGCATCGTAGCGCAGCGTCACATAGTCGCCGCCAGGGGTGCCGTAGATGTTGTTATAGCCCGTGACGTAAACGCCGCCGGCATTATCCACCGCAATGGCACTGGCTTGCCCGCCGCTGTACTCGCTCACCCAGAGCTGTTGGCCGGCGGGCGAATACTTTATCGTTACTAGCTTATTACTGCCAACTGTATTACCGCTGGATGTTCCGGTCACGTAGCTGTTGCCGGCGTTATCTACCGCTATCGACGCAGCCAGGTCGGACCGACTGGCGGCCCCGGAATACGCATCCGACCACCCGACGGCACCAGTGGCGGCCTGCATTTTCACCGTGTAAAGGCTTGGAGAAGCCCCCGGGGCCTGGCTGCTGCCGGTGACGTAGACGCCCCCGATGCCGTCCACCGCCAGGGCGCGGGCCTGGTCGTCGCTGCCGCTGGCCGGGCCGCTGCTGCGGCTTACCCAACTCTCGGCCCCGGTGGCCGCCGCGTAGCGCACCGTGGCATAGTCATTATCAGCGGTACCGGGGCTGATGCCCGCGACATACACCCCGCCGCTGTTATCCACCGCAATGGCGCGGGCGCCGTCGTAGCCATTAGCCGGGCCGTTGTAGGTGCTGGCCCAGCTTTGCGCGCCCGTGGCCGCGGCGTAGCGAACAGTCACGTAGTCCCCGTTTTTGGTCCCCGCCACGTAGACGCCGCCGGTGTTGTCCGTCGCGACGGCCTGGGCGGAGGTGCTGACGTAGAAGTCGGCGTAGATGCTCACCCAGGTCTCGGCTCCGGTGGCCGCGGCGTAGCGCACCGTGGCGTTGCCGCTATGGCTGGTTCCCGTGACGTAGACCCCGCCGCTGTTGTCCACCGCGATGGCGCTGGCGAAACTATTATTGTAAGTACTGGTACTGATAATGGGGTTGTAGGTACTGTCCCAGCTTAAATCGCCCGTGACAGCGTCGTAGCGCACCGTCTCGTAGGATTGTTTGGTGGGGAATGTAGGATTGTCGAGGCTGGTACCCGTGACGTAGACCCCGCCGGCGTTGTCTACCGCAATGGCCTGGGCGGAGGAGAAAGTACCGAGCATTTTGGCCCAACTTTCAGCCCCGGTGGCCGCGTCATAGCGCACGGTACTGAAGACCCTCACGCGATAACGGCCACTGGTACCCGTGACGTAAACGCCGCCGGCATTATCTACGGCGATGGCAATGGGGCGGTCCGAGCCCAAGGCGGGGTCGCCGTAAGGGGCGTTGAAGGTGCGGGCCCAGCTTTGCGTTCCCGTGGCGGCTTCGTAGCGCACGGTCAGGTAGTCAGAGTTGATGATGGCTTCACCGGTGACGTAGACCCCGCCGGCGTTATCCACCGCAATGGCCCGGGCACTGGTATTGGCGTAGGTGCGCATCCAAAGCTTTTCGCCGGTCGGCGAATACTTTATTGTCACCATTTTCAAGGCCGTCGCGCCACTGTCCCGGGCCGTGCTGATGGCGTAGCTGTTGCCGAGATTGTCCACTGCTATCGAGATGGGTTGGTCAGGAAGAATGGGGGCGCCGGCCGATGCGCGGCCCTGGCCGTCGTAGCGGGCGGCCCACTCCTCCGTGGCCTGCTGCTGGGCCCGGAGCGCCGGGGCCATGAGGAAGCAGCAGCAAATCAGCAGCAGACGCGTGCAAACCGTGCGGGCATAAAAGCGGGAGTAGGAAGTATCAGCCATAAGGAAAGGGGAAAAGTGGCACAAGCAGCCCTCACCCCTCCCGTGAGAGGAGGCCGAGGGGTGGCGCAAACAGCAGGCCGCCGCGCCGGGAAGGGGGAATCGACTTTACTTACTGCCGGGGCCGGCGGGGGAACGGGCGCCCGGGGTGGTAGAAGGGGCTGATAAGCGTAGCCGGCGCGTCAATACAATTGTAAATGTATATATTTAATTTAATTCTGCAAATAATTAATTTTATTTCTCCGCGAAACCTGTCCCGACGGGTTTCTTTCGTGTGAAAAACGGCTTCGAATACCCGGAAGAAGCGTTTGGGGACGTATTCTTTCATGCGGCCAGCGTGCGTACCTTTGCCCGCAGTGATGGGTCGCCTCACCGCGGCGCTTTCGGGCGACGAGGAAAGTCCGGGCAACGCAGAGCACCTTGCTTCCTAACGGGAAGGACTGGCAAGCATAATGCGAACCAGGACAGCGAGTGCCACAGAAAATTACCGCCTACGTACCAGCCTTCGGGCCGGTGCCGGTAAGGGTGAAAAGGTGCGGTAAGAGCGCACCAGCGGGCGGGCAACCGTCCCGGCTGGGTAAACCTCAGGGGTTGAAAGACCAAATAAGCTGGTACGCCGGCGCGGCTTCGGCCGCATCGGCTCCGGGCGGCTCGTCCGGCGCCAGCGGGTAGGTTGATGGAGCCTTTCCGCGAGGACTGGCCTAGATAAATGGTGAGGCAGGGGCTTCGGCCCCGGACAAAACCCGGCTTACAGACCCATCACCTCACAACAAAAAGGCCCCTTCCGCGCGGAAGGGGCCTTTTTTATGGTACGCCTGCCCGGCCAGCCGGGGGACTGTAGCCGAGGGCATATCGGGTACTGCGGAGGGCCGGGCTACAGTAGCCGGGGCCTCCGTGGGTACTCCGATGGGCCGGGCTACAGTAGCCGAGGCCTCCGCAGGTTGTATATGGCCTCGGCTACAGTAGCCGAGGCCTCCGCAGTTCCCAATAGGCCCCCGGCTACAGTAGCCCGGCCCGTTACCCTATTTCTTGCCGGCCGCCCGCACGGCTTTCACCTCGGCCACGGTCACGGCGCTGGCTTTGTTGCCGAAATTGCCGCGCACGTAGGTGAGCACGTCGGCCAGCTGCTGGTCGGTGAGGTAGGCCTGCGAGGGCATCACGCCGTGGTAGTCCTCGCCGTTGATTTCCACGCCTTTCAGACCGTTGAGCAGCACGGTTATCAGACGGGTTTTGTCGCCCAGCACGTAGTCGGTTTTGGCCAGGGGCGGGTTCATGCCGTCCACGCCGAGGCCGTCGGCCTGGTGGCAGGTGAGGCAATATTGGGTGTAAATGGCCTTGCCCTTGAGCACCGAGGCGGAGGCGGCGGGGGCTTTGGCAGTGGCTTTGGGGGCCGGTTTTTTCTGGGCGAAGGCCGGGGCGCTGGTCAGGGCCAGCACGGCCAGCAGGGCGAAATACTTCTTCACGAACGCACTTATTTCTGGTTGTACACGATGCGGTAGATGGTGCCGGCCTTGTCGTCGCTCACGTAGAGCGAGCCGTCCGGGCCCTGGGCCAGGCCGCAGGGCTTGTGGTCGGCGCGGCCGCTGGCCACCTTCTCAGCCGAGCCGGCAAAGTTGTCGGCAAACACTTCCCACTGGCCACTCGGCTTGCCGTTTTTGAAGGGCTGAAACACCACGTAATAGCCTTTCTGGGGCTCGGGGGCGCGGTTCCAGGAGCCGTGGAAGGCGATGAACGCGCCGTTGCGGTACTTCTCCGGAAACATGGTGCCGGTGTAGAACAGCAGGCCGTCGGGGGCGGTGTGGGCGGGGTAGGCGGCGGCGGGCTCCAGGTACTTGGGGTCGGCCAACTTCTTGCCGTCGCCGCCGTACTCGGGGGCCAGCATTTTCTTGTGCGTCAGGCCGTCGTAGTACAGGAAGGGCCAGCCGGCATTCGCGCCCTTGGTGATTTCATAAAGGCACTCAGCCGGCAGCTCGGCCGACTGCTTGGTATCGTACATCGCCGGGAAGATGTCGTGGAGCTGGTCGCGGCCGTGCTGCATCACGAACAGCTGGTTGTTCTGCGCGTTCCAATCCAGGCCCACCACGTTGCGCAGGCCGGTAGCGTAGCGCGTGCCCGAGCCGTAGGTCTGCCCCGCCTTATCGGCCCGGAACTGCCAGATGCCGCCCGCCGAATCCAGAATCGGGCAGTTCTGCCGGCCCATCGAGCCCTTCTCGCGGTCCTTCACCTGGCAGGAATTCGAGTACGCGCCCACGTTCACGTAGAGGTTGCCCGCGTTGTCGAGCACGATGGATTTGCTCTCGTGCTCGCCCCGGTTCAGCAGGCCGCTCACGATTTTCTCGGGCTGCGTGGGGTTGGTCACCTCCCCTTTCGCATCAAGTTTATACCGATATACGTCTTCATCCGAAGAAGCGTACAAATAGCCGCCCTTGGCATAAATCCCCGTCCCGCCGTAGCTGCCGAAACCACCCGAAACGGTGGCTTTGCCGGTGGCGTTGGGCTTGAGTTCGAGGATGCCTTTGCCATCTTTCGGCTTATTGAGTTTCACGTAAATGTTGCCCTGGGGCGTCACGGCCAGGTGCCGGGCGCGGCCGCCGGTTTCGGCCACCACCAGCGCGCCGAAGCCGGCGGGCAGCTTCAGACCGGCATTATTCGGGTCGGGGGCCACGGTGGGCCGGCTGGTGAGGGAGTAGAGGCTGAGGCTGCCGGCCAGCGCCGCCGTGAGCAGCAACGGGCGGGTGAGGGTGTTTTTCATGTGGGGAATTGGGGTTGAGAAGAACGTGTGAAGTTAGCAGGTGACTCCAGCCGCTGGCGCGCGTCTCTGACGCGTGCCGACTGGGTTCGAGTCTCTGACTCGCGGTTGAACCCGGCGCGGAGGCCGTTCCTTGCCCGAGCCGCAGGCTCGAATCCAGTCGGCACGCGTCAGAGACGCGCGCCAGCGCCATGACAGCCGGCCCGCAACGAACCGCCTGGATGCGATGACTACTTAAACTCCTAGCGCCGCTTTTCGTTACCTTCGCTGCTCTCTGTTTGCATTCCATCCGTATTCCGCCCCGCATGCCCCGCATCCTCATCATCGACGACGAAAAAGCCATCCGCAACACGCTGAAGGAGATTCTGGAATTTGAAAACTACAAAGTAGACCAGGCCGAAGACGGCCCCGCCGGCCTCGACATGCTCATCCAGCAGAAGTACGACGTGGTGCTCTGCGACATCCGCATGCCCAAAATGGACGGCCTCGAAGTCCTGACCCGCGCCCAGGCCATGGGCACCGACGCCGCCTTCATCATGGTATCGGCCCACGGCAGCATCGACACGGCCGTGGAAGCCACCAAAAAAGGCGCCTACGACTTCCTGCCCAAGCCCCCCGACCTCAACCGCCTCCTCGTCACGGTCCGCAACGCCCTCGACCGCACCAAGCTCGTCACCGAAACCAAGACGCTCAAAAAGAAGCTCTCCGTCACCAAAGGCTCGGAAATGGTAGGCTCCTCGGCCGCCCTCGGGGCCGTGCGCAAAGCCATTGAAAAGGTGGCCCCCACCGATGCCCGCGTCCTCATCACCGGCCCCAACGGCGCAGGCAAGGAGATGGTAGCCCGCCAGCTCCACGAGCTCAGCAGCCGCGCCAGCGGCCCGCTGGTGGAAGTAAACTGCGCCGCCATCCCTTCGGAGCTGATTGAAAGCGAGCTGTTCGGCCACGAAAAAGGCTCCTTCACCTCGGCCGTAAAGCAGCGCATCGGCAAGTTCGAGCAGGCCGACGGCGGCACCCTCTTCCTGGACGAAATCGGCGACATGAGCCTCTCGGCCCAAGCCAAAGTGCTACGCGCCCTGCAGGAAAGCAAAATCACCCGCGTGGGCGGCGAAAAGGAAATTTCGGTGAACGTGCGCGTCCTCGCCGCCACCAACAAAGACCTGCTACAGGAAATCGCCGACAAAAACTTCCGCGAAGACCTTTACCACCGCCTCTCCGTCATTCTAATTCAAGTCCCTTCCCTCAACGACCGTCGCGAAGACATCCCCGAACTCATCCAGAAATTCCTCAACGACATCGCCGCCGACTACGGCAACAAACCCAAGAAAATCGACGCCGCCGCCCTGGAATATTTGAAGGGTTTGGATTGGCGCGGCAACATCCGCGAATTGCGCAACGTGGTGGAGCGCCTCGTCATTATGAGCGACGACACGATTACGGAAGGCGACGCGAAGGCGTTTGCGGGGAAGTAGCCCGCCGCATTACCAAGCCAGCCTGATATTGCAGCAGCGCCAGAATCTGGGATTCTGGCGCTGCTTTGCATTCCACTTAGTGGATTTACTTTTGATATCCGCGCCATTTACATGGGCAGTCACCAAGATTACTATTATACGTTTTGACTTGGCAATAATTATTTTTTCATCTCTATTAGTCTGCCTCCCATTCCCCTATTCCCGAAGTAACTAACAGGATTCCGACCAAGTGTCCTATGCAGCCAAGCATGAGTGGTTTCCATTCCACTTTCCCTCTTTTTATGCCTACGTAAGTGACAACTATCGATACCCAAAAAAGGAATGAGAGAATCCACAGTGAGCCCGTAATTCCCACTAAAGGAGAGTAGTATTTGTGAATGGAAAGCTCCTTTGGGTCTGGCAGGTTATACGAAGGCGAATGGCCCAACATTATTCCTGCATGAAAGTAAAACGTCAACAGAGACACAATGTGTGTCCAAGGGATAAATCCTAAAATATAAAGTATTGCTTTCCAGATTTTCATTCGTCTAACTTTAAAGCGGCCTTCAGCAACGGCAGCGAGTAAACAACTATTGCCTGGATAACCGAAGGCAATAGTTATTTACTCGGCAATTCCCCCTCACACCATCTGATTACACCCGCGCACATCCGAATTATCCATCCGGCCCAGCACCTCAAATGAGCCATCCGGGTGCATCCGCGCTAAATCTTTCGTCTCGATAAAAGCGCAGGAATCCACGTTCGCCAAATCAATCACATTGATGGCCCCATCGGGTCTACTGCCAATTGAAAACGGGTCCGACGGGTCGCGTAGTAGCACGCGCAACGGCGCGGGGCAGTGGAAGCGGCCATCGCCGAGCGAGTAGGCCTGGCTGAGCAGTTCCGTCATGCCGTATTCGGAATGAATACCGGCCGGACCGAATGCCTGCTGCAATTCGGCGTGCAACTCCTCCCGAATCATCTCACGGCGGCGGCCTTTCATGCCCCCGGTTTCGAGCACGGTAAGGCCTTGCAGCTCCGGCGCGGGGCCGGCTTCTAGGGCGAAATCCAGCAGCGCGTAGCTCACGCCGATGAGCATGACGCGGCGACCGGAAACCTGCTTGGCCTCGGCCAGCGCGGCGCGCAGGGCGGCGTGGTCGTGCAGGAAAAACGCCGGCTGCGCCTGGCCCGATTGCTGCGCGAAATAATCCACCATCGCCACCAGCGAGGAATTTCCCTGCTCCAGATACGACGGCAGCAGCGCCAGAAACGTCCAACCCGTGAGCGGGCCGTAGTACTGCTCGAAGATGCGGGCGGCGTTTTCGCGGTACAGGGCCGGCTCGCGCACAAGGTGGCGGCTGCGCTGCTGCAGCGTGGTGCCGCTACTGAGGAATACTTCCTGCGGTTCCCACTCGGCCGGGTCGGTGCGCACTTCGTGGGTCTTGAAAAACTCGATGGGCAGAAACGGGATGTCCGTCAGCCGGGCCACGGCGGCCGAGTCACGCCCGAGCTGCGCGAGGTAGGCCGCGTAGGGCGGGCAGTGGGCGGCCTGGTGCCGGAACAGCGCCAGCGCGGCGGCCTCGAATGTGGCGGCCGTAACCTGGGGCAGGCGGGAAAGAAAATCAGCGCGGAAACTCATGAGCAGACAACCAGATTAGCGGGGGCCACCGAACCAACCACCTTGGCTATTCGTTGGGAAGAACGTACTTTGGGGCCACTTCGGCCGTTGTGCTGCTGACTTCTCACTTCCTGTCTTAATATGAACCTGTTTCGTACCCTGCGCGGAGTTGCTTGCCTGGGCCTAGCCGGGGCGGGCCTCAGCGGCTGTCTCAGCGCCCCCGATTACTCAAATACGCCCGAAATCGAGTTCAGGGATGTTAAGGTAACGCGCATTCCTGCCGTGAATGGCAACGTGGGCCGTGATACGCTGGAATTTGTGCTCGGCTTCCGCGACGGCGACGGCGACCTGGGCCTCGGCCCGGAAGACCTGGCCGTGGCACCCTACAACACCAAAACCGGCGGCCACAACAACCGGGGCTACAGCTATAACTACTTCATTCAGCCCTATAAACGCAACGCCAGCAACACGTTCGACTTCTTTGTGACCCCGGCTCAGCCCCCATTCCCCGCCGGTATTGCGGGCGAATACGACAGCCAATACCCCCGCCTCAACGGGGCCGATGGCCGCGCTGCTCCGCTGAAAGGCGAGCTTCGCTACAAGCTGCCCATCTCCCTCGACGGCACCGTATTCGCGCCCGGCCAGGTTTTCCGGTTCGAAATCAGCATCCTGGACCGTGCCCTGCACGAGAGCAACAAAATCACCACCAGCGAGGTGACGCTGTAGGCTGGCCCGTCCAGGTCAACTCCTTAATGGCTAGTTGATTTGGCAATATCTGAAACAGGGTATAAAGACGCGAAGGTTCGTGTCTTTATACCCTGTTTTCAATTCAAACCGCTTATTAATAAATAGCCGGAAACTGCTCCGGCGCGTCCTCGCTCATCATCTCGTAAATGGTATCGAACACGTCCTCGGCGTTGGGCTTGCTGAAGTAGTCGCCGTCGGAGCTGTAGGCCGGGCGGTGGGCCTGCGCGGCCAGGCAGCGCGGCTGCGCGTCGAGGAAGCGGTAGGCCTGCTGCTCGTCCAGTACATGCTGCATCATAAAGGCAGTGCCGCCGCCGGGTACATCTTCGTCGGCAAACAACACGCGGTTGGTTTTCTGGAGGCTGTCGGCGATGAGGTGGTCGGTGTCGAAGGGCAGCAGGGTTTGCACATCGATAACTTCGACGGAAATGCCTACTTCGGCCAGCTGCTTGGCGGCGTCCATCACAATGCGGCACATTGAACCGTAGGTTACTACGGTCACGTCGGTGCCTTTTTGCAGCACCTCGGGGCGGCCCAGCGGTAAAGTAAATTCGCCAACGTTGCTGGGTGTTTTCTCCTTGAGGCGGTAGCCGTTCAGGCACTCAATCACGATGGCGGGCTCGTCGCTGCGCAGCAGCGTGTTGTAGAAGCCGGCGGCCTGCACCATGTTGCGCGGCACGCACAAATGAATACCCCGGATGCTGCCCAGAATCATTTGCATGGGCGAGCCCGAGTGCCACACGCCTTCCAGCCGGTGCCCGCGCGTGCGCACGATGAGCGGGGCCTTCTGGCCGCCCTTGGTGCGGTATTGCAGGCAGGCCAGGTCGTCGCTCAGAATCTGGATGGCATAGAGCAGGTAATCAAGGTACTGTATTTCAGTAATGGGCCGCAGGCCACGCAGCGCGGCCCCAATCCCCTGCCCCACAATGGTACACTCGCGGATGCCGGTATCGGTCACGCGCAGCTCGCCAAACTTGTCCTGCAAGCCCGCAAAGGCCTGGTTCACATCCCCAATCTTGCCCACGTCCTCGCCGATGGCGAAGATTTTGGGGTCGCGTTGAAAGTTGGCATCGAAGCAGGCTTGCAGCACCTCGCGGCCGTCCACCACGGGCGCGTCGGCGGCGTAGGTGGCGGCCACTTCTTCGATGTTGCCCACCGCCAGCTCACTCTGGCTGAACAGGTTGGAGTTGTAGCGGTCGGCGTTTTCGGCCAGCAACTGCTCCAAATGGCGCTGCACCGAGCGGCGGCCGAAGCTGCGCTTCTCGTTGCGCACAGCGCGCAGGATGCGGCGCATGGTCCGCACAATGTCGGCCCGGATGGGCGTGGGGTTGGTTTTCAACTGCTCTACATGCTCATGCAGCGTGTTCTCGGTGCCGGTGTCGGCCACCAGCTTTTCGAGCAGGGCCACGGCTTCGTCGCGCTCGGCTTTGATGGGGTCGAAGAAGGCGGCCCAGGCGGCCGTGCGGGCCGTTTTGATAACAGCAGCGGCAGCTTTCTCGATTTCGTCCAGCTCCAGCTCGGTGGCGTGGCCCTCGGCCAGCAGCCACTCGCGCAGTTTGTGCAGGCAGTCGTGGTCTTCTTCCCAGGTCAGGCGGTCCTTGCTCTTGTAGCGCTCGTGCGAGCCGCTGGTGCTGTGGCCCTGCGGCTGCGTGAGCTCCGTGACGTGGATGAGCACGGGCACGTGCTGTTCGCGGCACACGGCGGCAGCGCGCTGGTAGGTGTCCACCAGGCCGGCGTAGTCCCATCCGCGAACCACGTAAATCTCGAAGCCCGACTGGCCTTCGCCTTCGCGCTGCAGGCCCATCATGATTTCGCTGATGCTCTGCTTGGTGGTCTGGTATTCAGCGGGAACGGAGATGCCGTAATGGTCGTCCCACACGCTCACCAGCATGGGCACTTGCAGCACACCGGCGGCATTCAGTGCCTCAAAAAACATGCCCTCCGAGGTGCTGGCGTTGCCGATGGTGCCGAACGCCACCTCGTTGCCATTCACCGAAAGCGTGTCGAACTGGTGCAGCTCGGGGTTCTGGCGGAACAGCTTGGAGGCGTAGGCTAGGCCCAGCAGACGGGGCATCTGGCCGGCAGTGGGCGAGATGTCGGCCGAGGAGTTTTTGGTGTGGGCGAGGTCGGTTAGGTTGCCGTCGTCGTCCAGCATGCGGGTGGCAAAGTGCCCGTTCATGGCGCGGCCGGCGGTAGCGGGCTCGGCCTCTACGTCGGGGTTGGCGTAGAGCTGGGCGAAATATTGCTCCCAGGTAAGCTGGCCGATGGCGGCCATGAACGTCTGGTCGCGGTAGTAGCCGGCGCGGAAATCGCCGTTCTGGAAGGCGCGGGCCATGGCCAGCTGCGGCACTTCCTTGCCATCGCCGAAGATGCCAAATTTGGCCTTGCCCATGAATACTTCTTTGCGGCCGGCCAGCGAGGCGTGGCGGCTTTCCCAAGCCAGGCGGTAATCGGTAAGAAAGTCGGCCTTGGTGAGGGGCGCGGCTAGCGCGGGCACGGCGGTTTCGGCTGCGGACATATAATAGGGGTCAGGATACGGTGGGAATTTTGGAGCGGAAGAGGCGACCGGCCGTGGCCGTGGCGCAAAAATACGGAATCGGGACCGGGTGGGTGGCGTGGCGGGGTTTGGCCGTATATTTGGGGTACGGTGGCAACCGGTATTCCGTGCTGATTGTCAGCCCGGCACTGTTACCACCGGCTTTCTTTTTCTCCTTCAAAACCGCCCGCCCCGGCATTTGATTACCGGCTCAGGGTTTAGAAATCATGAAGAAATTCCTTACTACTATTTGCCTGCTGGCTTTAGCCGGCGCGGCCCACGCCCAGGGCGTGATGCAGTTTTCGACCGACAGCCACGACTTCGGCAATGTGCCCGAGGGCACGATGGCCACCTACGAGTTCAAGTTCAAAAACACCGGCAACCAGCCCGTTGTCATTGCCAACGTGCAAGCCAGCTGCGGTTGCACCACCCCGGACTGGACCAAAACCCCGGTGCTGCCCGGCAAGATGGGCGTTATCAAAGCCATGTACAGCAGCGCCGGCCGCCCCGGTGTGTTCAACAAAACGGTGACCGTGACCAGCAACGCCACCGAGGCCAGCAAGGTCCTCAGCATCAAAGGCACGGTGCTCACCAAAGACCAGATTAAGCCCACGCTCACGCCGGCCCAGCTGGCCGTCTCGCCGCACCTGGTGCTGGACCGGAGCGCCCACGATTTCGGCAAAATGGAAGCCGGCCAGCAGCCCACTGCCCGTTTCACGGTGAAAAACACCGGCAAAACGGAGTTGGTGCTTGGCGCGCTCTCGTCGGGCTGCTACTGCGTGGGCTACAAAAACAGCCCCGCTCCTATCGCGCCCGGCCAGAGCGCCGTGGTGGAGCTGCTTTACAGCCAGCGTCAGCTCGGGCAGGTGAGCGACGCGGTGACCATCACCTCCAACGACGTGAGCGGCGACGCCAAAATCACCCTCAAAGCCACCATCGTGCGCGACCTCAGCGGCAACA
This sequence comes from Hymenobacter sp., assembly GCA_028288445.1. Taxonomy (GTDB): domain Bacteria; phylum Bacteroidota; class Bacteroidia; order Cytophagales; family Hymenobacteraceae; genus Hymenobacter. Next base: position 14,798 of record JAQBNT010000103.1, read on the forward strand.
GCATGGTGAAGGAGAGCGGCACGGCCGTACCATTTAAGTAGCCCTGCCCTTAACATTCGATATACCTGTTTAACAAAAAGGCCCTGCT
>JAQBNT010000111.1 GCA_028288445.1 Hymenobacter sp.
GGTGAAGCCCTGTACGATAACCTTGGAATCTTTATTGACCAGAACGCTCATTCGGAGGTGTTTTTGGGATATTGATGGAGTGGGGGAGGGAAGCCCGGACGGGCAACGGTGGTGCAAAAGTAGGGGATTTTGGGGCTAGGGCAAGGCAGAAGTTATGCAATCGGTTGAACGTCATGCGGAGGGCACTCAGAACGTCATGCCGAGCCTTGGCAGAACGTCATGCAGCGCGCAGCGAAGCCTCTTTACCGCCCCACTAAAACCTGTCGATTGAATTGCGTTGCGCGGGCAAGATGCTTCGACAGGCTCAGCATGACGTTCTGTGAAATATTTCTTCAACCCCGCCCCGCCGCCGAAATCCTTACCTTTGCAGTCTCACCTCCCATCTCCCCACCCATCATTTTTCGATGTATTTCAACCACGTTATTGAGGCCGTCGGCCACACGCCCCTCGTCAAGCTCAACAAGGTAACCGACGGCATTAAAGGCACCGTGCTGGCCAAAGTCGAGTATTTCAACCCCGGTAACTCGGTGAAGGACCGTATGGCCATCCGCATGCTTGAGGATGCCGAAAAGGCCGGCCTGATTAAACCCGGCGGCACCATCATCGAAGGCACCAGCGGCAATACCGGCATGGGCCTGGCCCTGGCCGCCATCGCCAAAGGCTACCAGACCATCTTCGTGATGAGCGACAAGCAGAGCAAGGAAAAGCAGGACATCCTGCGCGCTGTGGGTGCGCAGGTAGTCGTTTGCCCCGTGGACGTTGCGCCGGAAGACCCGCGCAGCTACTACTCGGTGGCCAAGCGTCTGAGCGAGGAAACGCCCAACTCCTTCTACCCCAACCAGTACGACAACCTTTCGAACACGGCCGCGCACTACGACACCACCGGCCCCGAAATCTGGGAGCAGACGGAGGGTAAAATCACGCACTGGGCGGCCGGCGTGGGCACGGGCGGCACCATCTGCGGCGTGAGCAAGTACCTCAAGGAGCAGAACCCCGCCATCGTTGCCATCGGCCTCGACACCTACGGCTCGGTGTTCAAGAAATACAAGGAAACGGGCATCTTCGACGAAAACGAAATCTATCCTTATAAAACGGAGGGCATCGGCGAAGATATTTTGCCCAAAAACGTGGACTTCGATGTTATCGATTTGTTCATTAAAGTAACCGACGAGGACGCCGCCGTGATGACGCGCCGCCTGGCCAAAGAAGAAGGCCTTTTTGTGGGCTGGAGCTGCGGCTCGGCCGTTTTTGGCGCGTTGGAGTACGCCCGCGAGCACCTGAAAGAGGGCGACACGATGGTCATTATCCTGCCCGACCACGGCACGCGCTACCTCGGCAAAATCTACAACGACGACTGGATGCGCGCCCAGGGCTGGCTATAAGTAAGCCGGGCCATTGCGGGGGCGCAGCCAAGTAGTTATCTTCGTAAAAGCTTGTTTTTTAGCCCTACAATATGTCTACTAATTTGAATCACATTGTACTCGTTGACGATAACGAAACCACGAGCTTTCTCAACAACCGCTTGTTGGGCCGGCTGGCGGTGGCCGACCACGTCAGCACGTTCTCGCGGGCCGACGAAGCCTTCGAGCAGCTCTGGGGCGATAACACCGCCGACAGCAGCGTGCCCGCGCCCGACCTCGTATTTGTCGACCTGAAAATGCCCGGCGTGTCCGGCTTCGAATTCCTGGAGCTCTACAATGCCCTGCCGAAACCCGTGCAGGACCAGACGGTAATGGCCGTGCTGACCACGTCCATGCACGGGGCCGATACTGCCCGCGTGGCGCAGTATCCCAACGTAGAATACCTCACCAAGCCCCTCACCGAGGAGAAAATGCGCAAGCTGCTGGAAAAGCGGTTTCAGTAAACCGTACCGTTTGTCATTGCGAGCGAAGCGCAGCAATCCGTTCCATCTTAGCAACAAGCCTTGAGATGTGACGAGGCCAAAAAAGGAAAAAGCCCCGGCACTACGCAGTGTCGGGGCTTTTTCCTTTATAGCCCGTCCAGCGCACGGAAAATTCCGGTTTTCTTCTTCTTAAGGAAGATATACCGCACCGAAACTGCCGTGGGAAACCGATTCCAGTCGGCCGAACCGTACTCGATAGTGGGCTTGAAATCGAAGGAAACGACGAAGGGAATGAAGGCGATTTTGTATTCGACGCCCACCATACCGTCGAAGCCCCAGAAGTCGCCGGTGTCGCGGTTGTTGCCGTAGTGGCCGCCCGCGCCGAAATAATAGTTGAGGCTGGGGCCAAGGATGCCGAAGTGGCGCTCGGCCAGCACCGTGACGCTACGCTCGCGGGGTGCGAACATGCCCAGTCCTTCAATAGTGGATTTGGGCAGGAAGACCTGCTGGATGCTGATGCCGTAGTTGCTGCCGTCGCTGCGGATGCCGGCGGCCGTGCGATATTTCTGGGCCGCGGCAGGCTGGGGCAATAGCGCCGCCAGCAGGAAGCCGACGAAATAATGGAGAAAGGGTAGGGGCAGCAATTTCATGGCGAACAGCATAGGGTGCGGGGCTTGCCCCCGCCCGCCGTTGAACGACCAATGAAGAGTATCGTTCGAATGGCGGGCGGGGACAAGCCCCGCACCCTACGCAGAAACCGCGCTAAAAATTGCGCCGCATTTATTCTACAGCATCCACAAACGTGAATTGCTGCCCATCGAACAAGCCTTTATCACTCAGCTTGAGGCTGGGAATAACGAGCAGCGCCATGAACGAAAGCGTCATGAACGGTGCGCCCAGCGGCGAGCCCATTTGCTTGGAAAGCGCATCGACAGCGGCGTAGGCGCTGGCCACGGCCGTGCCATCCTGGTCCGACATGAGGCCGGCCACGGGCAGCGGCACCAGGATTTCCTGGCCGTCGACCCCCACAGCGGCTAGGCCGCCTTTGGCTGCAATCACCAGGTTCACGGCGCGGGCCAGGCTTTCGTCGTCGCAGCCCACGGCGGTGATGTTGTGCGAGTCGTGGCCCACGCTGCTGGCCAGCGCCCCGTGCTTGAGCCCGAAGCCCTGGATGAAGGCCACGGCCGGCGCAACGTGCGGCTGGTAGCGGTTGATAACAGCCAGCTTGAGCACATCGGCGGCCACGTCGGGCACCACCAGGCCGTTTTCAATCGTGGCCGGTACGTCCACGCGAGCCGTGATAAGCTGGCCGTCGAAGCACTCGATGACGCGCAACGTAGCCGATTCCTTGGTGGTGGGCAACTGGAAATCCTGCGCCGTCACGGGTTGGGCGTGGAAATTATTGACTACGGCAATGGGCGCGGCGGGCAGCAGCGACTGGCCGTTTTCGGCCACCAGCTCACCGTTGAGGTAGGTTTGCAGCACCTCGAAATCGCGCAGGTCTTTCACCACGATGAAGTCGGCCGGGTCGCCTTCGCCCAGCAGGCCCACGGGGAGGTGGTAGTGCTTCACGGGGTTGATGCAGGCCACGCGCAGCACATTGAACACGTCGTTGCCGAGGGCCACGGCGCGCTGCACCAGCTGGTTGATGTGGCCCAGCACCAGCGTATCAGGGTGCTTGTCGTCGGAGCAGAACATGAGGTGGTGATAGTGCTCGGGCATCAGCTCAATAAGCGCATCGAAATTGCGGGCCGCCGAACCCTCGCGGATGAGGATTTTCATGCCCACGGCCAGCTTGTCGAGGGCCTCGGCGGCAGTGAAGCACTCGTGGTCGGTGCTGATGCCGGCGCTGGCGTAGTGGGCGGCATCGTCGGCGCGCAGGCCGGGGGCGTGGCCATCTACGGGGCGGCCGGCGGCGTGGGCCAGGGCAATTTTGGCCATTACGTCGGCGTCGCGGTGCAACACACCGGGCCAGTTCATCATCTCGGCCAGGTAGCCGATTTTGGGGTTTTCGAACAGCTTTTTGATGTCCGCTACCGTGATTTCGGCCCCGGCCGTCTCAAACGGCGTGGCCGGCACGCAGCAGGGCGCGCCGAAGCAAAACTTGAAGGGCGAATGCGCCGCGTTTTCCAGCATGAACTCCACGCCGGCCACGCCCAGCACGTTGCCGATTTCGTGCGGGTCGCTCACGGTGGCCACCGTGCCGTGCGTCACGGCCAGGCGGGCAAATTCGGTGGGCACCAGCAGCGAGCTTTCGACGTGGACGTGGGCATCGACAAAACCGGGCAGCACGTAGGGTAGCGTGGGGTCGGCCTCGGCGTCACTGATAGGGGCAATGGCGGCGATGCGGCCGCCTTCAACTTGGATAACGGCGGGCTGTATGGAACGGGCGAAGATGTCGACGACGTTGGCCGTGAGCGAGAAATCAACAGACATGGGAGGGGATGGGGCGAGAAGCAAACCGACCCACTGCCGGTTTTGCGTCGGCAAAGAACCTTATATTTGACAAAAAACCGCTTCCGGTGAAAAAGAACCTTGCCCTTTTGCTGCTCGTGTTGCCGCTGTTGCTGGCCGAGGGCGGCTGTGCCCGCCGCACCGCCCAACAGAAAAAAACCTCCTGGTACAAGCACCACAGCGGTGGCAAATCGGTGCCGTGCCCCTGCGGGCACTAAGCAACCATTGGCGGCTGGAGAGGCTCTTATTTGGTATGAAAACCTTTCCGCTGCGTAGCGGGCTACTCTGCGCTACGACCCTATTGTGGCTGATTACGGCCACCAACGCCCACGCACAAGTGCCCCGCCGCTTTCCGGCGGGCACTGCTGCGCCATCGGCCACCAGCACGCCCTCAACCAGCCAGCCGCACGACCACCCCCTCACGCCCGCTCCACGCTACGCGACCGGCGGCCACCCCGGCACCTACCGCCTGCCCGACGGCAGCTGGCACCCGGCCGATATATTCGGCCCCGATATGCCCGACCGCGTGCGGCTACGGCCCGAAAACCTGCCCGACTACGCCCTGTTCCTGCCCAGCGAAGTGCCCGCCTACGTGGTGCGGGGCGATACATTCGTGACGGTGCCGGCCTTCGTGCGGCGTAAGGGCCACCAACTCGTGCCTGCCGGCTATGCCCAGCGCCTGTACCGCGACGCGGACTATGAGGTGCTGGTTTACCAGGCTCCCACGCCCGAAACCTTGCGGGCGTTCAACGCGCCGGTAGTGCCCAACGGGCCGGCAGTATCGGCGGTGGGAGCATTGCCGGCAACGCCGATGAGCCCGGCAGATGCCTATACAAACAGCTTTTTCGGGGCAATGCTGGATTTGTTTGTCTTCCCAAAAACCAACCAGACCGTGCTGCTGCGCCACGCGGGTCAGATGCAGGAATTGCCCGCCAAAACGCGCCGCTACCGCCAGCTTATGTTGACTCTGCTGGCCGACGACCCGGCGGTTTGCGCCCAGCTGCGGGCCGGCCAGTTGGCCACGCGCCGGGAAGCTCCACAGCTGCTCACGGCCTACACCGCGCACCGCCGCGAGGCCCTGATGCAAGCCCGCAAATAACCCGAGCGGCCATTTGTGGTTTACTTTGCCTTATGTCTGAACCCACGCCAACTCCCCTCGATTCAATTAATGCCGCTGCTGAACAAGTGCGGCAGCAGCTGAAATTAAAGGCTTTCGATGCCGAAGGTGTAGCCCATCTGGATAATTTTATTCAGGCGCAGCGAGGCATTCTGGGGCCGGCCGAGCGGCCGGGCGTGGTGATGGCGCTGGGCTGCTTCCTGGGGCAGTGCCTGGTGGAAGTTTACCGGGGCGAATGGGGCACCGGCAAGGACCGCACGACCGGCGTGGGGCTGGGCGGCCGATTTTTTTTTAATCCCTTTTATTTAGTCGATGCGCAACTGAATGAGGGAGAAAGCGCCTCGGTAGCGGCCTTCTTTGCCTCCATTCCGCAGCGGTTGAAGACCCCACCCGCCGCTCGTAAGGCTTGGATTTCGTAATCTTGCGGGGCCAATGGCCGCCCGCGTCGTTATGAAACAACTCGTTATCGCCATTGATGGTTACTCCTCCTGTGGCAAAAGCACCACTGCCAAAGCCGTAGCGTCGCTGCTGCACTACGCCTACGTTGATACGGGGGCCATGTACCGCGCCGTCACGCTATACCTGTTGGAGCAGGGCATCGACTTCGCCGACCTGGCCCGCATCGAGCAGGCCCTGCGCGAAATCAGCATCACCTTCCGCCGCCACCGTCGCACGGGGCGCAACGAACTGTTTCTGAACAGCGTGAACCGCGAGGACGACATCCGCCAGATGCGGATTTCCAACTCCGTGAGCGAGGTTTCGGTCATCCCGATGGTGCGGCACGCTATGGTGGCCCAGCAGCAGCAAATGGGCCGCAAGCGCGGCGTGGTGATGGACGGTCGCGACATCGGCACCACCGTTTTCCCCGACGCGGAAGTGAAAATCTTCATGACCGCCGACGTGGAGCTGCGCGCCCGCCGCCGCCAGGACGAGCTGGCCGAAAAAGGCGAGCAAGTGCCCCTCGAAGACATCATCGAGAACCTGCGCAAGCGCGATTACCTCGACTCGACCCGCGCCGAAAGCCCCCTGCGCCGCGCCGCCGATGCCGTGCTGCTCGACACCACGCACATCACCATCACCGAGCAGGTCGATTTCGTGCTGGATAGGGTGTCGTCGGCGCTGTTTGCGGCGGGCTGGGACTAGGGGGAGGGGGTTGAAGGAAGAGGGACGGAAAAAGCGCGTCATGCAGAGCGCAGCGAAGCATCTTGCCCGCCACCACTAATCACTAATCCAGCCGGTTGAATTACTTGTTGAGGGCAAGATGCTTCGCTGCGCTCTGCATGACGGCCTGACAGGTATTTCAATATCCATACCCCGCCGCATTGCCGTACCTTTGCGCCCGGCGAACTCCTCGCCGCCGCAGTGATGTTAAAGGCACAGCATGAAGGTCACGATTGATAAAAATTCCGGCTATTGCTTTGGCGTTGAATTCGCCATTCAGATGGCCGAAGACGAGCTGGCGAACGAAAAAACGCTCTATTGCCTCGGCGATATCGTGCATAACAGCATGGAAGTGGAGCGCCTGCACCAGCAGGGCCTGCGCATCATCGACCGCGAGCAGCTCAGCCAATTGCACGACTGCAAAGTCCTCATCCGGGCCCACGGCGAGCCGCCGGAAACCTACCAACTGGCCCTGCAAAACAACCTGGAACTGATTGACGCCAGCTGCCCGGTGGTGCTCAAGCTGCAAAACCGCGTGAAGCACGCCTTCGACCTGAGCCAGCGCCAGGACGGGCAGATTGTGATATACGGCCAGCCGGGCCACGCCGAAGTGGCCGGCCTCACGGGCCAGACCGGCAACCGCGCCATCATCGTGATGAACGAGGCCGACCTCGACCAGATTGACTTCGCCCGGCCCGTCACGCTATTCAGCCAAACCACTAAAAGCACGGCCGGCTTCTACAAAATGAAGGCTTCGATGGAAGCCCGCATCCAGGCCGCTGGCGGCACGTTGGACAGCTTTGATGCCAACGACAGCATCTGCCGACAGGTGAGCAACCGCGAGCCGGCCCTGGCCCGTTTCGCCACCGAATACGATGTGGTGCTGTTCGTGAGCGGCCGCAAAAGCTCCAACGGCAAAGCCCTGTTCTCGGTGGTGAATGCGATAAACCCGCGCAGCTACTTCATCGAAAACGAAACCGAAATCGATGAAGAGTGGCTGGTGGGTGCGCAGTCGGTGGGCATTTGCGGGGCCACCAGCACCCCGCTGTGGCTGATGAAGCAGGTGGCCGAGCGCGTGGAAGGCGTGGGCGAGCCGGCGTAGCTACGCCGCCAGTTCCCGCTCGTAGAGCTGCTGGTTTTCCTCATCAAACACCACGAACACCACGGTTTGCGGCCACTCGTGCGCCGCCAGCCACTGCCGCACCTCGCGCACGGCCACGGCGGCGGCCGCCGGCTTGGGGTAGCCGTAGATGCCGGTGCTGATGCCGGGAAAGGCCATGCTGGCAAGCTGGTTTTCTTCGGCCAGGCGCAGGCTGTTGCGGTAGCAGTTGGCCAGTAGCTCAGGCTCGCCCTTGTGGCCGCCGTTCCAGACCGGGCCTACCGTGTGGATGACGTGCTCCGCCGGCAGCCACCCTGCCGGGCCCGGATGGCGCGGCACGCCTCCAGAATGGCCGGGCCGCCGGCGCGGTGAATGGCCCCATCGACCCCGCCGCCGCCGAGCAGGCTGGAATTGGCGGCGTTCACGATGGCCGCCACCGGCTGGCGGGTGATGTCGCCCTGCACGAGCTGGATGCGGGCGGAAAGGGGAGGCGTGGGCATAAAGCGGCAGGCTGTAATGAAAAGCAAGTTGATGCGATTCATGCCTTACGCATCGGCAGCGGTGTTTGATGCTGGTTTGGGCGGGCCCAGCCACAGTTCAGCCCCCGCTTTCGACGCTTGGGAAGCCTTTCCCGACCGTTCGGCAACGGCGGCTTGCGGCCGTCCCCGGCCGGCCATTACCTTTAAATCATCAATCCCAACCAACCTCATCCCCAAGCTCATGGAACCCCTGAACCGCGACCCGTACCTGTGGCAAAAGGCCAAAGCCCGCGCCAAGTTTCAATCGCACCTGCTGTCGTACCTGTCGGTGAACGGGATGCTGTGGCTTATCTGGGCGCTCACCATGCCGCACCATTCGCATCACTCCGAGATTCCCTGGCCGCTGTGGGTCACCGCCTTCTGGGGCATCGGGCTGATTGCGCGGGGCGTGGCGGCCTACGGCGGCTTTAGCTATGAACAGCGTGCCCAGCGCGAGTACGAGCGCATGACCCAGGAGCAGGGCCGCCCCGACCCGCTGGACAAGTACCGCTAGGCGCATCGCGGTAGTTATGGGTCGCCCGTGACCCTGACTGCAAAACGGCCGCCGTGGTGCTTGGGAGGCAATTGGGTAGTTTTGGCAATTCAATGCTGCTTTGCTAATTCTACTTCGTGAACCGACCTATTAAAGATGTGCTGCGGCACCGCGTTTTGGCGGCCTGGTGGTGGCTGGCCCTGGTGCCGATGGCGTGGTTCAGCTTGTTTTGGCGGTTGGGAGCGCAGCCCCTACAAAACTGGGACGAAGCCCGGCTGGCCGTAAGCGCGGCCGAAATGCTCCAAAGCCACCGCTGGCTGGTGGTCAGCTTCCAGCAGAAGCCGGATTTGTGGAACACCAAGCCGCCCTTGCTGGTCTGGCTGCAAGCCCTGAGCCTGCACACATTCGGCTATTCGGAATGGGCTTTCCGACTGCCCACGGCCCTGGCCGCGCTCGCGCTTACGGGGTTGGTGGCGGCGTTTGCGCGGCGCTGGCTGGGCGGGCCATTGGCGGGCCTGCTGGCGGGCCTGGCCCTGTTGAGCAGCAAGGGATTTGTGACGCAGCACGTGGCCCGCTCCGGCGACTACGAAGCCCTGCTGCTGCTTTTCACCACGGCGCAGGTGCTGGCCGCTTTCGCCTGGCTCCAAACCCGGCGGCCCCGCTACCTGCTGCTGCTGGGGGCGGCGGTGGGCCTGGCGGTACTCACCAAAAGCGTGGCGGGCCTGTTTCTGCTGCCCGGCATCGCAATTGAAATAGTACGTCGGGGCCGCTTGCTGCCACTATTGCGGCAGCCGGCCACCTGGGTGGCGGCCGGGCTGGCCCTGGTGCCCCCGCTGCTGTGGTACGCCGCGCGCGAGCAGGCCGCGCCCGGCTATCTGCAAGCCGTGTGGCAAAACGAGTTGGGCGGCCGCCTGCTGGGCACCCTGGAGCAGCACGATTTCCCGTGGTACTGGTACCTGACCAGCTTCGTGAACCAGCAGTTCCTGCTCTGGACGCCGTGGGTGCTGGCGGCCGGCTGGGCCCTGGCTCGCCGGCCCGGCCAGCGGCCGGCCCACCGCTTTCTGACCCTGGCGGCGTGGGCCGGCGGGGTCTTTATGCTAATTATCAGCCTGGCCAGCACCAAGCTGGCGTGGTACGATGCCCCGCTTTATCCGCTGCTGGCGCTGGTGCTGGGTGGGGGCCTGGCTTTGCTGGCCCGCCGGGTGAGCGCGGCCGGGCTGCCCACGGCGCGGGCGCAAGCCTGGCGGGGGGCGCTGCTGCTTGCGCTGGCCGTGGTGCCGTCCGTGATAGCGGGGCAACGGCGGTTGGCTAAGGAATATGCCCGGCGGTACGCGGAAGCGGAGCTTAGCTACGGCCGTTACCTAAGCAACCCGGCCGCTACGGCGGCGGGCACGCACTTCACGGTGCTGCACCGCAGCTTTGTGGCCGATACCCGCTCGTACAATGCGCCGCTTGAGTTTTATGCGCTGGCGTTTCAGCACCAGCACCGGCAGGATACCGTTGATGTGCGCTACGAGCCGGCCCGGCTGCCGGCGGGGCGCGTGGTGCTGGTGTGCGGCACCACCGCGCAGGCCGCGCTTGGGCAGCACTACCGCACGCGCCTGCTCTACGCCGCCGACTCCTGCCAGACCCTGCGAATAGAAGGGCCGCGCTAACGCCCGGCGGTGTAGCTTTGGCGCATTGCCTTATTTAGCGCGTTTCTTTCTTCGCCATGTCCCTTGCCCGTCCCGTCAAGCGCATTCTCGGCCGCCGCGAGCTGGTTGATTTTCCGGCCTTCGCCTTGGGCGGCGTCGAGGCCAAGGTGGACACCGGTGCATACACCAGCGCCATTCACTGCTCCAATATTCACATCGAAACCACTGCCGGCCAACCGTCCGTGCTGGTGGTGAACCTGCTCGACCCCGGCCACGAGGGGGCCGACGGCCGGCCGCTGGCCTTCACGCAGTTTGCCCTGCGCGACATCCGCTCCAGCAACGGCGAGGTGCAGGAGCGCTACGTTATCCGGGCAGTGGTGCAGCTGTACGGCGAAGCTTTTGAAGCCGATTTTTCGCTTTCCGACCGCTCCGACATGAAGTATCCCGTACTACTGGGGCGCAGCTTGTTGCGGCAGGGCCGGTTTGTGGTAGATGTGGCTAAGCGCAACCTGTCCTACAAATTCCTGGCCCGGGCCACTGCCCGGCGCGCCCGTCCCTGACTAATTTTGCCGGGCGCGGCACCCACCGCCCCATTTCGTTGCCCTGCTTCTCCACCCCTTTTTTACTCCACGATGAAACTGGCCATTCTCTCGCGTGAGCCCAAATCCTACTCCACCCAGCGGCTGGTGGAGGCTGCCGTCGCGCAGGGCCACGAAGCCGTGGTCATCGACCACCTGCACTGCAACCTGGTGCTCGAAAAGGGCCATCCCGGCATCATTTATAAGGGTGAGCCGCTGGAAGGCTTCGATGCCATCATTCCGCGCATCGGGGCCTCGGTCACGTTCTACGGCACGGCCGTGGTGCGGCAGTTCGAGATGATGAAGGTGCGCACCGCCATCGACAGCCAGGCCATTGTGCGCTCGCGCGACAAGCTCCGCTCGATGCAAATCCTGAGCCGCGCCGGCGTGGGCATGCCCAAAACCGCTTTCACCAACCACTCCGAAGACGTGCCCGCCATGATAAACCAGGTGGGCGGCGCGCCGGTCATCATCAAGCTACTGGAAGGCACCCAGGGCCTGGGCGTGGTGCTGGCCGAGTCGGCCAAAGCCGCGCAGTCGGTGATTGAGGCGTTTCACAACCTCAAGGCCCGTATTATTGTGCAGGAGTTTATTGCCGAAAGCAAGGGTGGCGACCTGCGGGCCTTCGTGGTGGATGGCGAAGTGGTGGGGGCTATGAAGCGGCAAGGCGCGCCCGGCGAGTTCCGCTCGAACCTGCACCGGGGCGGGGCGGGCACCTTGGTGAAGCTGAGCCGGGCCGAGAAGGCCGCCGCGCTGCTGGCTACCAAGGCCCTGGGCCTGGGCATTGCGGGGGTGGATATTCTGCAAAGCAAGCGCGGCCCGCTGGTGCTGGAGGTCAATT
>JAQBNT010000137.1 GCA_028288445.1 Hymenobacter sp.
AATAGCCTTGCCCGTACCGCGCACCACGGCGCGCAGCGGGTCTTCGGCAATGTGAATCGGCAGCTTGGTTTTGGCAGCCAAACGCTTGTCCAAACCGCGCAGCAACGCGCCGCCGCCGGTGAGGTGAATACCGTTTTCGTAAATATCGGCCGACAATTCGGGCGGCGAAATTTCGAGGGCTTTCAGTACGGCTTCTTCAATTTTCGCCACCGATTTATCGAGGGCAATAGCAATTTCCGAGAAGGTTACTTTGATAACTTTCGGGATGCCCGTCATCAGGTCGCGGCCGCGCACTTCGTGGTCGGGCGGCGGCACGTCAAGCTCGGTGAGGGCGGCGCCAACTTCAATCTTGATGCGCTCGGCCGAGCGCTCGCCGATGAGCAGGTTGTGCTGCCGGCGCATGTAGTCGAGGATGTCCTGGTTGAACACGTCGCCGGCCGTTTTAATCGACTGGTCGCACACGATACCCGACAGCGCGATAACCGCGATTTCCGTCGTGCCACCTCCGATGTCGATAATCATCGAGCCCACGGGCTGTTCCACGTCGATGCCGATGCCGATGGCCGCTGCCATCGGCTCCTGAATCATCCAGACTTCCTTGGCCCCGGCGTGCTCGGCGGAGTCACGCACGGCGCGTTTCTCTACTTCGGTGATGCCCGAGGGGATGCAGATGACCATGCGGTGCGACGGCTGAAACAGCCGGTTCCGCGTGTCAATCATCTTAATCATGCCCTTAATCATTTCCTCGGCGGCGTGGAAATCGGCAATTACGCCATCCTTCAGCGGGCGGATGGTGCGGATGTTATCGTGCGTTTTTTCGTGCATCTGCTGGGCCTGACGGCCCACGGCGATGACTTTATTCGTAGTTCGGTCTTTGGCGATGATGCTCGGCTCATCCACCACGATTTTATCGTTATGGATAATGAGCGTATTGGCCGTACCCAGGTCAATGGCGATGTCGCTGGTCAGGAAATTAAAGAAACCCATTGAGTTAGCTGCAATAAGGCGGAGCCCGGGTATAGGGTCGGGCAGAATAATGCGCAAAGGTACGGAAGGTTTGCGCCGGTACGGTGAACGGGATTATGGTATTCCGGCTGCCTACCCCGTCTGTCATTGCGAGTGGAGCGCAGCGGAACGCGGCAATCCGTCCTCTATTGCGACCAGCTTAGAATTGTGATGAAGTTTCCTATTCAAAACAAAGCCCCGGCTCTTATGCTGAGCCGGGGCTTTGTCAGATTATTTGGCTGGTCGCTGAGAACAGAACGGATTGCTTCGCCGTGCTCGCAATGACAGATGCCGCCTAGTGCTTGAAGTGCCGCACGCCCGTGAGCACCATGGCCATGCCCAACTCGTCGCAGGCTCTGATGGTATCGGCATCCTTGATGGAGCCGCCGGGCTGCACCACGGCGCGGATGCCGGCCGCCCCGGCAATTTCCACGCAGTCGGGGAAGGGGAAAAAGGCGTCGGAGGCCATCACAGCCCCGTGCAGGTCGAAGCCGAAGGTGCGGGCCTTCTCAATGGCCTGGCGCAGGGCATCGACGCGGCTGGTTTGGCCCACGCCGGAAGCCAGCAGCTGGCCGGCACGGGCCAGCACGATGGTGTTGCTCTTGGTGTGCTTGCAGATTTTGCCGGCGAAAACCAGAGCGGCGGTTTCCTCTTCGGTTGGGGCCGATTGGGTGACGGTGCGGAAATCGGCGGCGGTTTCGGTCTGGCGGTCGGCGTCCTGCTCGATGATGCCGTTGAGCAGGGTTTTTACCTGCTTCTTGGGAAACCCAATGGGCTTTTGCAGTAGTAGAACGCGGTTTTTCTTGCTCTGGAGCACGGGCAGCGCGTCGGCGGCGAAGCTGGGCGCAATCAGAACCTCGAAAAACAGCTGGTTGAGTTCGGCGGCGGTGGCCGCGTCTAATTCTTTGTTTACGATGATGACGCCACCGAACGCGGAGGTCGGGTCGCAGCTCAGGGCGTTCACGTAGGCCTCGCGCAGGGTGGCAGCCTGGGCTACGCCGCAGGCGTTGGTGTGCTTGAGAATGGCGCAGGCGGGCTCGCCGTCGGTGAATTCAGCCATGAGGGCTACGGCGGCATCTACGTCCACCAAGTTGTTGTAGCTGAGCTGCTTGCCGTGGAGCTGGTCGAAAAGGGCCGTGAGGTCGCCGTAGAAGGTGCCGGCCTGGTGCGGGTTCTCGCCGTAGCGCAGCGGGGTGGCGGGCTGGGCGCTGAGGCGCAGGGCGGTGTCGGCTACAGCGGTGCCCTGGCTCATGTAGTTGAAAATCTCGGTGTCGTAGTGCGAAGTAGTAGCGAAGGCAGCGGCAGCGTAGTGGCGGCGGTCTTCGAGGTCGGTAGCGCCATTTTTGGCGGTGAGCAGCTCAGTCACGGCCGCGTACTGGTCGCGGCTGCTGACGACCAGCACGTCGCGGAAGTTTTTGGCGGCGGCGCGTAGCAGCGAGATGCCGCCGATATCAATTTTTTCGATGACGTCCTGTTCTTCGGCTCCGCTGGCTACGGTTTCTTCGAAAGGATACAAATCAACCACCACCAAATCAATGGGCGGAATGGCGTGGTGCTCGGCTTCGGCGAGGTCGCCTACGTCGTGGCGGCGGTGCAGGATACCGCCGAACACCTTGGGATGCAGCGTCTTTACGCGGCCGCCGAATACTTCGGGGAAACCGGTGAGGTCTTCCACAGCGGTTACTTCGGCTCCTTCATCTTCAAGGAATTTCTGGGTGCCACCGGTGGAGTACAGCGTGACGCCGTGCTGGCGCAAAACCTGCACTAGCGGGGCTAGCCGGTCTTTGTGATACACGGAAAGCAACGCGGCGCGAATGGGACGGGACGACATAAAACGGGCGAAAAAGCTGGGCATAATTGCCGCCACGAAGGTACGCCCGCCCTTAGCCAGCATCCCGCCGGCCATGTTACCGAATTATTACCACCGCGTCCAGCAGCAGCCTAATCAGCCCCAGCCGAACACTGCACTGCTTTGGGAAGTATAGCAAGCTCCGCTGCTTTCCCCATTCCGCTGCTTTCCCCATCCTGATATTATGCCGACCACTGTTGCTCCTTTGCCCACTACCGAAAACGAATCTATCGAAATGGCCGGCCCGGTGACTCCTGCCCAGGCCGAAGCGGCCGCCGCGCAGCTGGCTCCGCGTCTGTTTGCCCAGGCTGCCGCCACCGATGTGGAAGGCGGCTTCCCTACCCAGGAATTTGGCTGGCTGCAGGCGGCCGGGCTGCTCACAACGGCGCTGCCAGTGGCCCTCGGCGGGGCCGGGCTGCACACGCCGACAGCCACGCTGCCGCTGTTGCGGGTGTTGCAGCACATCGGGCGCGGCAATCTGGCAGTGGGCCGCGTGTATGAAGGCCATGTAA
This sequence comes from Hymenobacter sp., assembly GCA_028288445.1. Classification (GTDB taxonomy): domain Bacteria; phylum Bacteroidota; class Bacteroidia; order Cytophagales; family Hymenobacteraceae; genus Hymenobacter. The sequence continues at coordinate 3,367 of JAQBNT010000137.1, forward strand.
ATGCCCTGCTGCTTATTCAGCAGTTGGCTACAGCAGCGCAGGTTGTCCGCTATGCCGCCGACGCCCGCGCCGGGCACTTATTCGGCGTCTGGAATACCGAAAACCCGGCCGATGGCGTGCGCCTAGAGGCGCTGCCCAACGGCCGTTACCGCCTGCGCGGGGCCAAAACGTTTGCCTCGGGGGCGGGCCAGCTGGCGCGGCCACTTATCACCGGGGCGCTGCCCGATGGGCAGGGCTGGCAGCTGTTTGTGCTGCCGGCCGATGCGCAGCCGCCCGCGCTGGACCGCTCCTTCTGGCAGCCGCTGGGCATGCGGGCCACGGCCAGCTTCCGGGCCGATTTGACAGGGCTGGAAATCGGGCCGGACGACCTCATCGGCCCGCCCAATGCCTACTACCGGCAGCCAGCGTTCAGCGGCGGGGCCATCCGGTTTGCGGCCGTGCAGCTGGGCGGGGCCGAAGCAGTTTTTGCCGAAACCGTTGAATTTCTGCGCGGCCTGGGCCGCATCGACGACCCTTACCAACGCCAGCGCCTCGGCGAAATGGCCATTCTGCTGGAAAGCGGCCGTCAATGGCTGCGAGGAGCCGCCGAAAACGCCGCCCGTTCCGACGCAGCTACCACTGAAGGGGCCGAAGCCACCGTGGCTTACGCCAACATGATGCGCACCGCCATCGAAACCATCAGCCTGGAGATGCTGCGCCTGGCCGAGCGTTGCGTGGGAGCCCGCGGCCTGCTGCGCCCCCAGCCCTTCGAGCGCCTGCACCGCGACCTCACCCACTACCTCCGCCAGCCCGCGCCCGATGGTGCTCTGGCCGATGTGGGCCGCTTTGTGCTCGAAGGCAAGTCGTTTTAGGTGCATTTTGTCAGTTGTCAGGATTTTCCAACGTGCTTCCTTTCTCCGAATATCCGGTGCGGCCGGCCAGCTTTGCTGCATCTCTGGGCTCCACCGTAGTTATTGCCCCGCACCCCGATGATGAGGCGCTGGGCTGCGGGGGCCTGTTGGCCCTGTTGCGCCAAGCGGCGCAGCCCGTGGCAGCCGTGCTGGTGAGCGACGGCACCATGTCGCACCCCAACTCTGCGCGGTTTTCGGCCCCAGCGCGGCGGGCGGTGCGGGAGGCTGAGTTTCGCCACGCCCTCACCATTCTGTGGGCCGATGAAACGGAGCCGCTCCTGCTCGGCCTGCCCGACAGTCGGGTACCAGCCAGCCCGGCCGAGCCGGGCTTCACCGAAGCTGTAGCGCAGTTGCGGGCGTTTCTGGAGCACCAGCAAGCCGCTACAGTGCTCGTGCCCTGGCGGCGCGACCCCCACCCCGACCACCGCGCCACCGCCCAACTCGTGCAAGCGACCTTGGTCGCTATGCCGCACCCACCCCGCCGCCTCGAATACGTGGTGTGGGCCTGGGAGCGCGCCGCGCCCGAGGACCTGCCCGCGCCAGCGGATGCCGTGCAGGGGTTTCGGCTGAATATTGAGGCCGGTTTGCGCCAAAAGCAGCGGGCCATTGCGGCGCACCGCTCGCAGGTAGCGCCGGGGGTGTTTACCGATGATGCCGAAGGTTTTCTACTGCCGCCGGAAATGCTGGCGCACTTTGCCGGGCCGTACGAAGTCTATTTTGAAGCGCTTGAATCATGAATGAGAACCAGCCCAATACCCTGCCGCCGGAATACTTCGACCACGTATATCAGGCCAACCGCGACCCGTGGACTTTCGAAACCAGCCCCTACGAGCGGGGAAAATACGCCGCCACGCTGGCCGCCCTGCCCCGCCCGCACTACGCCGAAGCATTTGAAATCGGCTGCTCGCTGGGTGTGCTCACGGCGCAGCTGGCCCCGCGTTGCGGCCACCTGCTGGCCGTAGATGTGAGCGAGGCCGCCCTGACGCAGGCCCGGGCGCGGTGCGTGGGCTTGCCGCAGGTAGAAATCCGGCAGCTGCGGGTGCCCGAGGAATTCCCCAATCAGTCGTTCGATTTAATCGTGCTTTCGGAAGTTGGATATTACTGGTCGCCCGCCGACCTGGCCCGTGCGGCCGACCTGCTGATAGCCAACCTTAATCCCGGCGGCCAACTGCTGCTGGTGCACTGGACGCCGCCCGTGCACGACTATCCCCTGACCGGCGACGACGTGCACGAGTTCTTCTTGGCCAAAACCACCGAAGACAGCCCGCTGCGCCACCTCGCCGGTGAGCGGCACGAAACTTACCGGCTCGACCTCCTGGAAAAGCGCTAGCTCACCGGCCGTCACTCCGCCGCCACGCCACTCCGAATGAGCCGGGGCAATACCAGCAGCGCCTGCGACAGCGGCACCAGAGTCGTAGTCAGATTGGGGCTATGGGCCAACGCCCACTCCCACAGCGCCCCGAATGTGGCGGCCTGCTGCATCTGGGCCAGCACCGTAGCCACGGGCAGGCCCAGCCGGGCCATTGCGGCATCAGGCGAAGCCCCCGGACTGCCGGCCCAGCAGGCACGTAGCTGGTGGCGAAGCTGCCACTGCCGCAACAGTTGCACGGGGTTTTCAACGTGCGGCTCGCGCTGCTGCTGGCTCATGCGCAGCCATTCGTTCAACTGCCAGGACAAGCCTACTTCCACCCTCCCTTGGCGGCGGGCCGAGGTAAGAACGTGCACCCGAAGGCTGTGGCGCAACGCCAAATCGTGCCGCCGCAGCTCCTGGCACAGGGCTTCGTCTTCCAGAAAGCGAACTTCGGGCAGGCCGCCCACCCGGCGGTAGGCGCGGGCCGTGAGCGCCAGGCTGGCCCCAAAATGCTGGTGGTGGCGCGGCCAACGGTCCAGCGGCGCAGGGTCAATCAGGTCTTCAAGGCGGGTGCAGAGCAGGCGGTAAGCGGCATCGTGCGTCTGGATGCGTTGGAGTGCCACCGGACCAGCGTCGTCGTCACTGGTCAAGATGCGGCCGCCCACGGCGTCGGCCCCGGCCGCTATTTCGGCCTGAATGGCGGCCAGCCAATCGGGAGCCGCCTGGGTATCGGCATCGGTGCTGGCGATGATGCCGGCGGGCTGGCCCACCTGCTCCAGCCGGGCGCAGGCCTCGTCCATCAGCAGGCGGCGGGCGCGGCCTACGTGGGCCGTGTCGCCGGTCAGGCATAGCTCGGCTATGTGCACCACCAGTGCGGGGAACCGCTGGGCCTGACGGCGCACCACGGCGGCAGTGGCATCCTGGCAATTATTGGCCAGGATAATGACCTCAAAACTATCGGGCGGTAGTGGCTCGCCGTGCTCCGTAGTTTGGGCGGCCAGCGCGGCCAGTGTGGCGGGTAGCGTGGCGGCCTCATCTTTGGCCGGAATGATGACGCTGATGCGCAGGCCGGCACGGGGTGGTGGCAGTTGGCGGCGCAGGCGCGCCGCGCATTGGTCACGCGGCGGGGCGGGCTGCCTCAGTAGCGCAGAAATGGGGGCGGTAGCGGTGGCCTCATGGGCCGCCAGGAAGCGCGCGGGGGTAGCGTGGTCCATCGGCTCGGGTGTACGCCGGGCCGTGGCGAAAGGATAAGGCTCAGCTTATTTCCTGAACTGCTAATGCCGTTAATGATGAGTTTTTATAGCTGACATCTTTCAATCATCCAGCATGATATGCTGACTATTGTTTCGATTATAAGTCCCGGTTGAATTTCACAAAAAAAGCCTCACCTAAAATCAGGAGAGGCTTTTTACAAAAATCAGCGGTGCTTAGAATGCTTCGCCGATGGCAAACAGGATGCCCGGCTTGCTGCCCGTGCCGCCAGCGTAGTCGAGGCGCAGGTTCACGCGGTCGCGGCGGATGAAATTGAAGCGGATGCCCGCGCCACCAGCGTACTTGGTATCGTTAAGATTGAACTTGTCGACGTACTGGTTCACGTTGCCCACGCCACCAAAAATGGCCCCATCAATGCGCCAGAACAGCTTTTGGCGCAATTCCGCCTGGAACATCACCATCTGGCGGTCGCGGAAGCGCTGCTCGTAGATGCCGCGCAGCAAGTTGGCATTGTTATAAAGCGTGCCGCCGAGGTTGGCACCCAGACCGGCCAGCTCGCGGAACGGCACATCGCCGGTGTGGAACTGCCCCAGAAATTGCAGGGCCAGAATCGTCTTGGTCGAAACAATGGGCTGGAAGTGGCGGGCATCGAGCTGATAGCGCACGAAGCGGTAATCGGAGCCCAGGCCTGTGCCGTTGAACGTAGCGCCGAAGTCAAGCAAGTCGCCGTGGAAGGCGGCCAGCGGCACATCCCGGGTATCGTAGGTGATGACCGGTCCGAGGCCCGAAATCTGCGTATTCTGCCGCTCACGCGCCGTCATGCGCCCCTCGTTGTAGAATATGCTGGGGGTCTTGCCATCGGTAGCGGTGGCCGGGCCACCCACGTCCGTGATTTTGGTGAAGCGGTACTGCGCCCCAAAAAACAGCTTGGGCGCAATCTGCTTCTGAATCCGCTGGTTGATAATGAATAACTTGTAGTCGGTTTCCGACTCGTTGGCGCTTGTAGCACTCGCACCCTTGCCGTAGTAGTACAGCAGAATATCATAGGCGCTGATTTCGCCATTCAGGTAGAATTTCTCGCCCGGCGTGTACACCGAGTGTACCAACTGAATAAGCGACTGGCCCTCGGTAGTGGTCCAGTACTGCAGCCGGGCGTTGGAGGGTCGGGTGAGGGTATCAGCCGAAAACCGACCGCTCAGCAGCGCCCCCAGACCGTAGCCGAGGCCAGTTTCGGCTTGGTAAAAAAGTACCGGGATGGGCAACAAGGTGAGGGTGCCATTCTTACCCAGCTGGCCGAATGACTTGGTGCTACGAGCCTGCTGGCCCGCCACTGGCACGAGACCGACGCTACGGGGCGCAGCCGGAGGCGTGTTGTAAACCGAATCGGGGGGCGCGACCGGCTGGGCGGCGGCCGTGAAGCTCAGCCCGGTGAGGACCAGGGCTGCGAGAGAAAAACGCATGGGAGCGAGGATGAAAAGCAAATGAATTGCTCTATCAACGGATTATGTAGCTCCACGGTTGGCGGCGGCAGCGGCCGGGCCGGCCAAAGGCCTTTCCTCCCCCGCGAATGCCAACTTTTGCCGGGCTACCGGTCGTGTATCAGCAGGCGCTCCACCACTTGCCCCAGGCCCAGATGCCGGGCCACCAGCTCGGCGGCGTCGGCGGGACGCACTTTGCCGTAGGCCGTGCCCTCAGGATACACGATGAGGGCCGCGCCAGGGCCTTTTTTGCACTGCTTGCAGAGGTCGAGGCAGTTGCAGGTCTGCACCCGCACGCGCTCCCGCTCGTCGCCGGTCAGCAGCTTTTTCAGGCCCTGGATTTTCAGCTCTTTTTTCAGGGCTTTGGCCACATCCTCCCCCACCCCGGACTTCTGGTTGGTGCACACAAAAAGGCGGCGAACAGTGCTCATAAGCGAAAGAAAATGGCGAGGCCGAACGATGACAAATTAGTTACGCGGGGCCGTGCCAGTGGCGGTTTTGGAGTTTATACGCGGCCAGCTCGCGGTTCGACCACAGGGTTTGGTACACTTGCTGGTCGTGCAGCAGTTGGGGGTCTTTTTCCATAAAGGCCAGCAACTGCTGGAGCAGTTCGGTTGTCTCTTCTTTCAGGAAGTAGTACATCCAATTGTCGAGCCGGCGCACGTTCACCAAACCTGCATTCTTTAAGTACGATAATTGCCGACTGGTTTTGGTCTGGGTGAAATCCAGCACTTGCTCCAGGTCGGCCACCACCATTTCGTGGTTGCGCCACAGCAAATGCAGGATGCGCACGCGGCTTTCGTCGCCCAGAGATTTAAAAAGTTGCTGACCAAAAGCAACCGTGAAATGTTTCAAGCGCATCTGCTGTCTGGGAAGTGGGAAGTTCGCCCGTCGTTCTTTCTGCCCAAAGTTACCATCGGCCCCGAATCGGATGCCGTATATTTGTTCTTCCGCTATCTGAATATGCCTGATTTCTTGCGCCTTCGTCGCTTTTCCTTCCTTCTGGCCGCGGCCCTGCTGGTCATGCTGCTTGCCACATCGGGTGCGCACGCCCAGGGCAAGCGCAAGGTGATTCAGTTCACCGGCATTGTGGCCACCGGCGACAGCCTGCTGGGCGTGCCTGGTGCCACGGTATACGTGCCCAAGGCCGGCCGGGGCACGGCCTCCAACATCTACGGCTACTTTTCGATGGCCGTGCTGGCCGGCGACAGCATCGTGATTCGCTCACTGGGCTACGCCAATCAGACCATCATCATCCCCAAGGATTTCCAGCGCCAGAGCTACTCCGTTATTGTGCAGCTGAAGGAAGATGCCACCGTGCTGCCCGAGGTGCGCGTGTTTCCCTACACCACCGAACGCGACTTCAAAAAGGCTTTCCTGGCCCTACGCCTGCCCACCGAGCGCGGCAGCGCCGCCGCCGACAACCTGAACCAGGAGCTGATGAACCGGATTTTCCGCACCCAGCCCATGGGCGCGGTGGCCAACTTCCGCCAGACCATGAGCAACCAGCAGCTCGACTATGACCGCCACATGGGCATGGCCCCCAACCAGTATTCCAACAACCCGCTGCTCAATCCCTTCAGCTGGCTCCAGCTAATTCAGCAGGTGAAAAAAGGCGAGTTCAAAAAGAAGGACACCAACGACGATTATTAATCGGCGCGGCCTGTGGGTTTGATAACCATTGGCCCTGTTTTCCAGTTTACCTAGGGTTTGACCTTTGCTCAACTCTATGGATACCAACCTCCCTGTTTCCGACAAGCCGCGTGTAGTTATTGTCGGTTGTGGCTTTGGGGGCCTGCGCCTGGCCCAGGGCCTGCGCAAAGCCCCGGTGCAGGTCGTCGTCGTCGACCGCAACAACTACCACAACTTTCAGCCGCTGCTGTACCAGGTAGCTACCGGCGCGCTGGAAGCGGACAGCATTGCGTATCCGATTCGGAAAATTTTCGCGGGGCAGGCCAACTTCTTCTACCGCATGGCCGATGTGCAGCGCATAGAACCGACTACCAATACGCTGATAACCAGCGTAGGCCATATTCACTACGACTACTTGGTGCTGGCCACTGGCTCGCTCACCAATTTCTTCGGCCTGGAGAGCATCGAGCGCAACGCGATGCAAATCAAGAGTATCCCGAATGCGTTGAACCTGCGCAGCTTCATCTTCCAGAACTTTGAAAAGGCGCTGCTCACCAGCGACCCGGCTGAGAAGCAAGCGCTGCTGAACATCGTGGTGGTGGGCGGCGGCCCCACGGGCGTGGAAATCAGCGGCTCGCTGGCCGAGATGCGCAAGCACGTGCTCCCCAAAGACTACCCGGAACTGGACCTGCAGGCCATGCAGATTTTTCTGGTGGAGGCCGGGCCGGCGCTGCTTGGGCCGATGTCACCGGCCTCACAAGCTGATGCCAAGCGCTACATGGACGGGCTGGGCGTGCTGGTGCGGCTCAACACGTCCATCAAGCGCTACGAGGATGGCAAGGCTTATTTCTCGGATACTGAGTTTATCCCGACCGAAAATCTGGTGTGGGCTGCCGGCGTGAACGGGGCCGAAGTGCCCGGCCTGCCCGCCGAAGCCGTGACGCGCAACAAGCGCATCACAGTGAACAGCTGGAATCTGGTGCAGGGCCAGTCCAACATCTTCGCCATCGGCGACGTGGCCAACATGGTGACCGAGGATATGCCCAAGGGCCTGCCCATGCTCGCGCCCGTGGCCCAGCAGCACGCCGACCTCTTGGCGGCTAACATCCAGCGCCTGCTGCGCAGCGAAACGCCCCGCGACTTTGTGTACAACAACAAGGGCTCGATGGCCATCGTGAGCCGCAACAAGGCCGTGGTCGACCTACCAAAAAACATCCACTTCAACGGGTTCTTCGGCTGGCTCACCTGGCTGTTTGTGCACCTGATGACGCTGGTGGGCTTTCGCAACAAAGTGGTGGCCTTTGTGGACTGGGCCTTCAGCTATTTCAGTTCCGACCAGGCTTTGCGGCTGATTATCCGCCCCTTCAGCCGCCGCGATGTGAAGGACGACCAAGGTAAGAAGAGCGCGGAGCACCGCACTGCTACCACGGAGTACAATGCCACGCCGCCGGCTATTCCGGAGCCGGCGTAGCAGATCACCCATAAAAAGGACGGCCCCCGAACAGTTTGTTCGGGGGCCGTCCTTTTTATGGAATCAGTTCTGATTTTTCAGGCACCGGCCGGGCCGGTAATCACAACCTGCATGGCTTCCGGCGCGAAATATGCGCGGGCCAGAGCTTGCAGCGTTTTGGCATCGGCGGCTTCGGTTTGCTGCACGAACTGCGTGTAGTAATCGGCGGGCAGATTCAGGAATACGAGGTTTTTATACTTGTCGCACTGCTCAAACACGGTGGACAGCTCATTGGCAAACTTGCCCAGGATGTAGTTTTTCACCGTTTCCAGCTCCTCTTCGGGAATGAGTTCTTCCTGCAAACGGCGCAGCTCCAGCACAATCTCGCTCACGGCGAAGTCGGCGCTTTCGCCCTTCACATCGGTGCCGATGACCAGGGAAGTACCGAACTCACGCGGAGCCACGCTGGCGTAGATGCCATAGGTCAGCCCCTTGTCTTCGCGGATATTGCGCATCAGGCGCGAGCCGAAGTAACCGCCAAACACGTTCACCAGCAGCTTGAGGCGGTGGGTATCGGGGTGCGTAGGCGCGGGCCAGTGGCGGCCCATGCGAATGGATGCCTGCAGGCTGCCGGCCACAGCCACCCGGTCGGGCAGCGAGGAAATGATGGGTTCCTCAACTACCGGTGCGGCGGCCGGAGGGATTTCGGTGGCCGGGGCCGTGCCAAAGGCGGCGGCGACCAGGTCCTGCTCGGCCGCCACGTCGCCACAGAGGAAGATTTCGGCATTGCCAAACGAATACATAGCCCGATGAAAAGCCTGGGCTTCGGCCGCCGTCAGGTCCTGGTAAGCGTCGGCATCAAAGGGGCGGCCGTAGGCCGTGTCGGCACCAAACAGCAGCTCATTGAACCGCTCGGAAGCCAGGAAGCTGGTCTTTTTGCGCTCGACGCGCACGTTTTGAATGGTGCGGGTTTTCAGCTGCTCCAGCTCGGCGGCCGGGAAGGCGGGGTTGCTGAGCACGTCAATCACCAGGGGCAGCAGCGTGGGCAGGTGCCGGGTAAGGCAGTAGAGCGTGAGCGTGGAGCGGTCGAAACCCGAGTCGCACTCCAGCGACGCACCGTAGAAAGCCACTTCGTCGGCAATCTGGCGGGCGGTGCGGGTGGTGGTGCCCTCCAGCAGCATCCGGGCGGTGAGGGACGCCAGGCCGGGGCGGTTTTCGGCCAGCTTGCCGGCCCGGAACACGGCTTGCAGGCGCACCACGGGCTGGGCATCGTTGGCCAGCACATGCAGGCGGGCACCGCTGGGCAGGGTGTGCACATCGGCATCGGGCAGCGTGACGCGGGCCAGGGGCTGAACGGGAGGGGCTACGGTACGGTCGAGCATCGAAGCAGAAATCGAAGAAGTAGGCATATGCAATAATAACAAACTCCCCTTCTCGGCCAAGAAGGGGAGCTGTGGGGTAACTGGAAAAGCGCGGGTTAGTTCGAAGGCGTTTCGCCGCTGGTGCCACCGGCCCCGTTCTCGTCGAAGGCCTCAGACAGCTTGTTCAGGTTGAAGTGCAGCGACACCCGGATGGTCTGGGCCAAGGGGTTGGCCTGCGAATTGCTGCCCGTAGGCACCAGGTAGGTGCCATCGATGCCGAACACCTGGTAGCGTACACCCAGGCCCAGGCTCACGTACTGGCGGCCGCCCTTCTCGGGGTTTTCGTAGAAGTAACCGCCGCGGGCATACAGCAGGTCATTGTAGTTGTACTCTAGGCCGGTCGAGAGGTTGATTTCGCGCAGCTCTTCTTTGAAGCCGCCGGGCGCATCGCTGAACGAGCTGAACATGCCGCTCACGATGCTCTGATTGTTGCGCTGGGCGTTTTCGTCCACAATATCTTGGCGGTTATCGGGCACGCCGTTGATGTAGTACGGCGAGGGCACCAGCAGCTTGCTGGCATCAAACGCCAGCGTGATTTTGTTGTACTGGTCGATTTCGCGGGTGATGGCCGTGCCCAGCTTCAGCGTAGTGGGCAGGAAGCTCGGGTTGGTGGCGTCCGTGTAGGTGATTTTGTTCCCGATGTTGCTAATCGTGCCCCCAAAAGAGAAGTTGTAGATGCCCGTGCCAATGGTGGCATCGTTGGTATAGTAGGCCCCGAGGTCGACGGCAGCCGCATTACCGGGCTTGGCATCGTTGCCGCTGTAGGCCCCCACCAGGTTGGAGCGAATGTAGCGGGCCGAAGCGCCCACGCCGAAATGGTCCGTTAGCTGCAAGCCATAGGACACTGATACGGCATATTCTTTCGGGTTGAAGGAACCGGCCGGCAGGTTGGTCCCGGTGCGGTAGTCAATCTGGCCCAGGTCGAAGTACATCAGCGAACCGCTGAAGGCCGAGCGCGGCCCCACCTTGGCATAGCCCGAGAGGTACGACAAGCTCATGTCGTCGGTGATGTTGCGCAGCCAGGGCGAGTACGATATCGACGCCGCGTACTTGTAAGGCACAAAGCCCAGCTTACCGGCATTGAAATAGGCCGAGTTCGCATCGGGTGAGGTAGCCACCCCGGCTTCGCCCATTGCCGAAGCCCGTGAGTCGGGGCTCAGCGTGAGAATGGGCACGGCCGTGGTGATGGCGTGGGGAGTAATCTGGCCCTGAGCAGTGGCCGCGATAGCCAGCAAGCCGGCTGAAAGCGCCACGCGCGAACGGAAAAAGAGAGGCTGCATAGAGTGGAAAAAGGGAGCCGGGCGTGGCCCGGGCGCAAATAAAAGCGGATTAATTGAGGATGACGAGTTTTTCGTATTTCGAAGCCACCGAATTGTTGCGCTGCGAACGCACGGTGAGGCGGTAAACGTATACGCCACGGGCCAGCTGGTCGTCGTAATCGTCGCGGCCGTTCCAGCTGATGCTCTGCTGGTGAGCTACGGTGCTGGGCACAATGGCATTGAGGGTGCGCACGAGGTGGCCGGCCACGGTGAAAATCTGTACCTGCACATCCAGGTTGTCGGGCTCGCTGCCGGCCTGGTTGTGGTCGAAGAAGAACGTAGTGGAGTGGGCAAACGGATTGGGGTAGTTGAGGACATGGTCGAGCGCCAGCTTCACGTCTTGGGCCACGATGAATTCAATCTCCTTTTCGGCCGAGTTATTATACGTGTCCCAAGCTTTGACGGTGAGCGAGTGCGGCCCGGTTGAAAGGTCTTTGAACAGATTCTTCACG
>JAQBNT010000149.1 GCA_028288445.1 Hymenobacter sp.
AGGGCTCTTTCGGTGGCGCTGAGCTGCTGGTACAAGTAGCCGATGAGGCCCAGCGCCAGTAGCAAAGCTCCAATAGTAAGGAGGTTCTTCATAGAATGAAATTGTCATCCTGAGCGCAGCGAAGGACCTTACCACCGCAGAACGAATCGTTGCCAGCGAGAGAAGGTCCTTCGCTGCGCTCAGGATGACAAGAAAGAGGTTGCTTAAATAGCTGTATTCGGGTCGAACTGCTCCAGGTAATCGGCCACTTTGCGCACGAACATACCGCCAAGCGAGCCGTCCACCACGCGGTGGTCGTAGCTGTGGCTCAGGAACATGAAGTGCCGCACGCCAATCAGGTCGCCCTGCGGGGTTTCAATCACGGCCGGCTTCTTCTTGATGGCGCCCACGGCCATGATGGCCACCTGCGGCTGCATGATGATGGGCGTGCCCATCACGTTGCCGAACGAGCCCACGTTGCTTAGCGTGTAGGTGCCGCCTTCCAGGTCTTCGGGTTTGAGCTTGTTGGCGCGGGCGCGGGTGGCCAAGTCGTTGAGCTTTTTGCTGAGGCCATTCAGGTTGAGCTGGTCGGCGTTGTGGATGACGGGCACGATGAGGTTGCCGCTGGGCAGGGCCACGGCCACGCCAATGTTGATGTCGCGCTTCTTGATGATGTAGTCGCCATCAATCGACACGTTAATCAGCGGGAAATCCTGGATGGCACGGGCCACGGCCTGGATGAAGATGGGCGTGAAGGTGAGGTTTTCGCCCTCGCGCTTCTTGTAGGCATCCTTGTGCTTGTTGCGCCAGTTCACGATGTTGGTCACGTCGGCTTCCACGAAGCTGGTGACGTGGGGCGAAATGCGCTTCGAGTCCACCATGCGCTGCGCAATCATCTTGCGCATGCGGTCCATCTCAATCAGCTCTTGGCCGCCGCTCACGCTGGGCACGGGCTTCACGCTGGCCGCCGGGGCCGCGGCGGGTGCCGCTGCCGGAGCAGGAGCCGCTGGGGCTGCTTGCGGCTGCGGAGTAGCTGCCGGGGCTTGCACCGAAGCCGTAGCCGCGGCCACCGCCGTCAGCGAGGGTTTGCCGGCGGCCACGTAATCGAGGATGTCCTTCTTGGTAACGCGGTTTTCCTTGCCGGTGCCGGGCAGGTACTCCAGGTCCGTCATGCTCACGCCTTCTTCGCGGGCGATGCTGAGGACCAGCGGCGAGAGGAAGCGGCCGGGCTGATGCTCGGCACCAGCCACGGCTGCTACGGGCTGCGGAGCCTGCGGCTCGGGCAGGTAGGGTACGGCGCTGCCATTGCTGGAAGGCGCGGGGGCAGCCTGCGGGGCGGCCGGGGCGCTGGCCGGAGCCGCAGCACCAGCGGCGGCCGCATCGGTTTCCATGATGGCGATGGGCGCGCCCACGGCCACGACCTGGCCTTCCTGCACCAGAATTTCCGTCAGCACGCCGGCGTAGATGGCCGGCACTTCGGTGTCAACTTTATCGGTGGCTACTTCCAGCACTGATTCATCCTGCTCAATTGCGTCGCCAACTTGCTTGAGCCATTTCAGGACGGTGCCTTCCATGATGCTTTCGCCCATCTTGGGCATCGTCATTTCCACTCGTGCCATATTATAGGAGGGGGATTTGGGGAATTAAGGGTGGGGTGGGAGTTTGGTGGGGCAAAGGTAGCCAGAAAGCCGAACGCCCCCGGCGCAAGGAGCGGCGGGGGCGTTTTTTTGAGCAAATCGGGCCGTTGGGCGGCATGGGGCCGGAGTTTCGGGAGCCGCCAAGGGAGCGGCAGAAAAACGCCCCCGGCGCGCGGGGCGGCGGGGGCGGGAAATTAAGACTTGACTTTGGGCTTTAGCGTACTGCGTCGCCTTTTCACAGACTGAAGTGCTCTATCCAAGCTGCCTACGTAGGGGTGCCATAATTCTTTGAGAGAATCGTAGTTCTTGGGTTTGATAGGCTTAGAGCCTTTGTAGAAGCCATACAACTCATAAGCCCTGTAACGAAGCGTCTTCTTACACTCAGGTAGGTGGTCCGCTAAACTGTGAATAGAGCTTGGAATCAATACTAGATTAGGTATTGCACAATAAAAATTGCGGTCATATGTCTCGCTTTCATCGTCGTAAATGTGACAAGTGTGAAATTTCTCAACTTTGCCATTATATCCCAAAGCGGCTTTGATAGCAGCATTTGCTTTGGAGTTCCCATCTAAAAAATCGCCATCAACATAGCTGCGGAGTACCTCCTTGTTCTTTCGGAAGCGGCGGATATTTAAATACCATCTGGCGTTTTCGTTTCCGTCTTCTTTCCGCAGTTCATCTACAACTTCCCGCCGACACCAAAGCGATGTCGCAGCTATCAGTTCGAGTAGAATTTGTTCGTGTTTTTCTATAAGGTCTATGCCGTTCATACTGTAAAAAAAGTGTCCGTATGGAATGCCAACAGGGATTCTATACAGAACGAATAAAAAATTACCGCCCCCTATGCACGGCCGCCACGATATCCGAGGCCTCGCCCACGGGCCGGTCGTCCTTCATGAGCTGCACGTAGTACTCGAAGGAGCCGCTGAGGCCGGTTTCGGTGTCGATGTAGGGCGAGCGCGAATCGAAGGCCAGCATGCGGCCCCAGTCCTCGGTGCCGGCGGCGCGGCGGTACACCTGCACGCCGTCCTGGCCATTTTTGCTCCATTTCAGGACCAGGCCCTCGGCCGAGTCGCGGATTTCGAGGGTGGGCTGGAGGGTGGCGGGGTCGGTGGCATCGGAGGTGGTGAGCCACTGGCAGTCCCGGCCGAGGGCCTCGGTGTAACCGGGGGCGGTTTTGGCGCGGGCAATGTCGGCGCGGGTTTGCGCGGTGTAGGTGCGGATGGCCTCGTCGCGGGCCGCCACTTTGGCGGCGGAAGTGGCCAGGGCATCGGCCGCGTCGGTGGTGGCTAGCAGCACGGCGGCATCGGCGGCGGCGCGGGCCTTCACCTGCTCGGGCGTGAGGCCGAGGGCCTCGGCATAGTCGGGGCGCTTGCGGGTTTGCAGGCCCACCCAGTCGGTGAGCTTCGGCAGGGCAGCGGGAATGTAATCGGGCATACGAATGAGGTGTAGAAGGTGAAAAAGATACCGTAATAGTAACTGATTTTCACGGCATTTTCGTAGCCGGGCGGCCTTTCCTTTTCACCAGGGGCTCGGGGAATTTCCCAGGGCCTTCGGCGTCCGGCCCCGGAGGTTCGGGGAAATTCCCCGAACCTCCGGCTTTCTTCCCCGAACCTCCGGCTTTCTTTCCCGAACCTCCGGGGAATTTCCCCGAACCTTCCGGGAAATCCCCCGAATCTCCGGCTCTTTTGTACGAGGATTCGGGGAAATCCCCCGAGCCTCCGGCTCTTTTCTCCGAAGGCCCGGCAAACTCCCCCGAAGCCTACAAGGCTACTGCGGCACCGCCAGCGCCTTAAAATGCCGGGCCCGCAGCCGCCGCCGAATGCCAGGCGGCAGCGGCCAGCCCTGCTCGTACTGCCGCACCATGCCGCCCTCGCGCTCCGGGCTGTAGCGGAAATATTGCCGGGTGCCCAGCGCCGTGGGCACCGCGCCAATCAGGCCCAGCAACACCCACGCGCCCGTTTGCCCGTGGGCCAGTTCGAAGCCCGTGCCCGTGAGGCCGGCCATGCCGTAGCCGGCCTCGCGCATGCCCTTGAAGCGCCGCTCCCGAAATAAATTGTGCACGGCGTAGGCCGTATCGCGGGGCGGCAGCGGTGCCGCCGCCTGGGCCACGGCGCGGCGCACCGGGCCGCAAGTGAGAACGAATAGCAGGCAAGCCGGGAGAAGCCGTGGACGCATGATGCAACAAAAAGGGCCGAAACTCTCCGTAAGAGTTCCGGCCCTGCGGCAGGGTTGCACAGCAGACGGGTCCTATTTCTCGACCGTGATTTCGGGAATGCCTTCCTCGTTCAAATCGCCGCCCGTGGCCGCCGCATCGGCCCGAAACGTGGTGAAGCAGATTTTGCTGTTCCGGGCAAACCGGCTTTCCGGGTCGTTGATGATGACGACGTGCTCAAACGTGCCAAACTCCTTGCCCTCGTACATCAGCGTTTTTTTGATGCCCAGACCGGGCTTGTTCAGCACGTCCACGTAGGTGGCGCGGCCCACGCCCTTCGGCCCCGGCTTGGCGTAGAGCACCAGCGTTTCGATGTTGCCGTTGCAGGCGTCGGCGCAGGAGGTGAGGGAAAGGCAACTGACAACTGCTGGGATAATCAAGAATTTGCGCATGTTGGGTATGATGAGCCGATGAGAAGGTCAAGCCCCAGCGGGGCGACATGTCGGTAATACAGCAAAGGAAAAGAAAACCAAAGCCCCAGCGGGGCGGCATTCGTTGGAGCGAGTGTCGCCCCGCTGGGGCTTTTAGTAGGGAAGAAGCGGTATTTACTACCAACATGCCGCCCCGCTGGGGCTAAAAATCTAACTTCTTAAATCGTCGAGAAATCGAACGACTGCTCCAGGAAAGCCGTCGTGAAATTACCGGCCTTGAAATCCTCGTTATCCATCAGCGCGAGGTGGAAGGGGATGGTCGTTTTCACGCCTTCCACCACAAACTCGCTCAGGGCGCGCTTCATTTTCACGATGCACTCCTCCCGGGTCTGGGCCACGGTGATGAGCTTGGCAATCATCGAATCGTAGTTCGGCGGAATCTGGTAGCCGGCATACACGTGCGTATCCACGCGCACGCCGTGGCCGCCGGGAATGTGCAGCGTGGTGATGCGGCCCGGCGCGGGCCGGAAGCCGTTGCGCGGGTCCTC